>CALWVW010000019.1 GCA_944385075.1 uncultured Oscillospiraceae bacterium
GCCCGGATACAGCGGCACATCTCCCCGATCTCCGCCACCGACAGGGAGGCGCGGGTGGAGTAGCCCTTGGACCGCTGAATGAGCACCGCCTTCACCCGGGGGTCGGCGGCGGCTTTGGCCATCCCCTCCAGGTCGGGCTTGTTGTCCAGGAGCTCCACCTGCCGGTACTCCACCCCGTAGTCCTTCAGGGAGCCGTGCCCCTTGTCCACCGCTCCGATGACCCCCAGCAGGGTGTCGTAGGGGGCGCCCACGGCGGACACCAGCACGTCCCCCGCCTTCAGACAGCCGTATAGGGCGGCGGCGATGGCGTGGGTGCCGTTGACGAACTGGATGCGCACCAGGGCGGCCTCGGTGCCGAAGATCTGGGCGTAGATCTCGTCCAGCTTGTCCCGGCCCAGGTCGTCATAGCCGTAGCCGGTGGTGCCGGCGAAGTACCCCTCCGCCACCCGGTGGGTCTGGAAGGCGGCCAGCACCCGGGCGGCGTTCTCCTCCGCCACAGCGTCGATGTGCTCAAACTGCCCGACCAGCTCCCGCTGGGCCTGACGGCCCAGGTCGCGGACCCGGTCGCTGATGTGTAATTCTGTCATACTTCTACTTCCTGCTCTTCTCAAAAATGTGGGCGTTTGGGCTCGTCCCCTCCGCCCTACCGCTCCAGCTGGGCGCTGGCAAAGGCGCACACCAGCCGGACGCAGGCGGCCGCGTCGCTGAGACTGACCATCTCGGTGGGAGTGTGCATATACCGGCAGGGAATGGAGATGCCCCCGGTGCGTACCCCGGCGCGGGTGGTGTGGATGGGGCCGCCGTCCGTCCCTCCGTCGGAGATGATGTCCCTCTGGGCGGGGATCTGTCCGGCCCGGGCCAGCTCCTCCAGCTTGGCCACCACCTCCCGGTGGCAGATGACGGAGGAGTCCATCAGCTTGATGGCCGCCCCCTCCCCCAGCTTGCTGGTGCCGGTCCGCTCGCCGCCCGGGGTGTCGTTGGAGTAGGTCACATCCACCACGATCCCGTAGTCCGGGTCCACGGACCAGGCGGAGGCCCTGGCCCCCCGAAGTCCCACCTCCTCCTGGACAGTGAAGACAAAGTACAGGTCATTGGGGCTCTCGCCCAGTTGCTCCAGGGCGGAGAGGAGGACGGCGCAGGCGATCCGGTCGTCCAGATAGGGGGAGAGCACCGCCTCCCCCTGACGGACGGTGGGGGTGGCATAGACGGCGGTGTCCCCCACCCGCACCATGGTTTTGGCCTGGTCCAGATCTTTGGCCCCGATGTCCAGATAGCAGTCGTCCCACTTCAGCTTGCCGAATTCCGACTTCTCATCCTTGGCCACCAGCCCCCGGACTCCGTTTCGGAACCGGACCGGGGCGTAGACCACCTCCCTGGGGTCCACACCCCCCAGCTTGCCCACCCGGAGAAGGCCCTCCTTCTCCACATGGGTGACGATCAGGCCGATGGAGTCCATGTGGGCGGCAAACATCACCCGGGGACCGCTCCCCTTCTTGTGGACGATCAGGTTGCCCATGGCGTCGGTGGTGATCTCGTCGGCAAAGGGGGCGGCCAGGCGGGAGATGGTCTCCCGGATCTCCCCCTCGTCCCCGGAGGGGCCGTGGGCCCCCACCAGGGTCTGGATCAAATCAAACAGTTCCATACGAAAACGACTCCTTTTCTCTCCCCGGCGGCAACCTACAGGGCGGCCGCCATCTCCCGCAGAAACAGCCGGGTCAGCTTCAGCATATTCTCAAAGTCGGAGATGCTCCCCACGCTGGCGGGGGCGTGCAAATACCGCACCGCGGCGGACAGGGCCGCTACCCGGACGCCGGACTTGGCGCGCTGGATGGTGCGGGCGTCGTTGCCCCCGGCGATATACTCCTTGGTCTGCCAGGGGATGCAGTTGTCCTCCGCCAGCCGGCGCAGGGTCTCAAACAGTCCCCGGTCGTAGATGGTCCCGCCGTCCATATAGGAGATCACCGGCCCCATCCCGGGGGCGCACACCCGGCGGGCCCCCTCGATCTCGGGCAGGTCGGCGGGTGTGGTGGTCTCCAGCACCAGAGCCACCTCAGGCGTGACGGAGAAGGCGGCGCCGAAGGCCCCCCGGGTGCCCACCTCCTCCTGGGCGGTGAAGGCGAAGACCACATCCAGGGGCAGATCCTCCCTCAACAGCTCCAGCATGACGGCACAGCCCACCCGGTCGTCGATGGCCTTGGCCTTGAGGAAGCCGTCTCCCAGCTCCTCCGGCTCCCCCACAAAGGCGCCGCAGGTGCCCGGAGGGGCCAGTCTGACCGCCTCCTCCCGGTCCTTGGCGCCGATATCCAGATAGAGAGCGTCGGTCTTGGGGGTCTTTTTCTCCTCCTCCCGGCTGACCAGATGGATGGCCTTCAGGCCGATCACCCCCGGGACCCGGTTGGGGCCCAGGACCACCGGTTTGCCGATGGCCACCCGGCGGTCCACGCCACCCACAAAATCAAATTTCAAAAAGCCCTCGTCGGTGACATGGGTGACGATGACCCCCACCTCGTCCATGTGGGCGGCCAGCATCAGCTTATGCCCCGTGGGCCGGGCGCCCCGCTTGAACACGATCAGATTGCCCAGGGCGTCGGTACGGATCTGGTCGGCATAGGGCTCCGCGTACCGGCGGATACAGTCCCTGACCCGGTCCTCCTCCCCGGACACCCCGTCCAGGCGGCACAGCTCCTTCAACAGCTCAAGCATAAGAGGGCACCTCCTCCCCGATCCCCCGGACAAAGGCGGCCAGAAGCCGGGCGGTATCCTCCACGTCCCGACGGTGGACCACCTCCACCGGGGTGTGCATATAGCGCAGAGGGACGGAGAGCACCGCGGTGGCCACCCCCTCCCGGCTGATCTGGAGGGGCCAGCCGTTGGTGCCGCTGTGGCCCGCCATCACCTCGGTCTGGCAGGTGAGGCCCAGCGCCTTCCCCACCCGGAACAGCCGCTGGGACATCCAGCGGGTGCAGTTTGGGCCCACCCCCACCACCGGTCCGCCGCCCAGGGGAAAAGTCTTCTCCTTGGGGGCATCGGGGCTGGACCCGTGGGTCACATCCACCGCCACACACAGGTCGGGGATGACCCGGTAGGCGGCAGTGATGGCCCCGGTGGAGTGGGTCTCCTCCTGGGTAGAGCCCAGAATATAGAGGTCCACGTCCAGCTCCTCCCCGGCCAGTTGCTCCGCCGCCCCCAGCAGGGCGGCAAAGCAGGCCCGGTCGTCCAGGGCCTTGCCGCACAGCAGGTCCTCCCCCAGAGGAAAGCACCCGGTCCGGTAGACCGCCGGGGTGCCTACAGGGATGCGGCGCTCCGCCTCCTCCTGGGACAGGCCCACATCCAGATAGAGCGTGTCAATGGGCCGGGACTGGTCCATCTCCTCCCGGCTCTGGACATGGGGGGGCAGGCAGGCCACCACCCCCAGCACCGGCGGGTCGGTGAGCAGGGTGATCTCCCGGTCCGGGAGCATCCTGGGGTCCACGCCGCCCAGGGGGACGAACCGCAAAAATCCGTCCCGGTGGCCGGTCACCAGAAAGCCGATCTCGTCCAGGTGGGCGTCCAGCAGGAGCCTGGGCGCGCCCTCCCGGCCGCACCGGCGCACCCCCAGCACATTGCCCATCCGGTCCACCTCCACCTCGTCCACCCAGGGGCGGAGGAGGTCGGCGGCCGCCCGGGCCACCGGCCCCTCGAAGCCGCTGGGGCCGGGCAGGGCGCACAGCTGTTGCAACACGCGGGTATAATCCAAAGCAGGAGACCTCCCTTATCAGAGCGCCTGGACCAGTTCCTTGAACACGCGGCCGCGCTCCATGAAGTTTTTGAATTGATCGAAGGCGGCACAGGCCGGAGAGAGGACCACCACGTCGCCGGCACTTGCCTCCTGATGGGCGGCGGCCACCGCCCCGGCCAGGTCGTCGGTCTGGATGATCCGGAGCCCGCTGTCGGCAAACTCCGGGGCCTCCTCCACCGCCGCCCGGATGGCAGGGGCGGTGTCTCCCGTGAGGACCAGCACCTTGACCTTCTTGGCGATCTCCGCGCCAAGTTGCGTAAAGGGCACGCCCTTGTCATACCCTCCGGCGATCAGGATCAGCTTCTGGTCAAAGGAGTCCAGGCAGGCCATGGTCCGGGTGGGGCTGGTGCCGATGGAGTCGTTGTAATATTTGACGCCGTCCAGCTCCCGGACCAGCTCGATCCGGTGCTCCACCCCGGTGAACCGCTGGGCCACCGCCCGGACGCACTTGTCCGGGACCAGCCCGTCCACGGCGGCGATGGCCGCCATATAATTTTCGATGTTGTGCACCCCGGGGATGTGGATGTCCGCCAGGGGGAGCACCTCCCGGCTCCCCATCTCATTGGTCAGCCAGATGGCCCCGTCCCGGAGGTACACCCCCTCCTCCAGCCGCTGTTTCCGGCTGAAGAGCACGGACTTCCCCGGGGCCTGCCGGGCCAGGGAGCGGGTGATGTCGTTGTCATAGTTGAAGATAGCCATGTCGTCGGGCCCCTGGTGGGAGAAGATATTCAGCTTGGCGGCGGTGTACTCCTCCATGGTGTGGTGGTAGTCCAGATGGTTGGGAGAGAGATTGGTAAAGACCGCCACATTGGGGCTCTGCTCCATGGTCATCAGCTGGAAGGAGGACAGCTCCACCACGGCCATGTCCTCCGGCGTCATCCCATCCACGTCCGGGAGCAGGGGCTTGCCGATGTTGCCGCCCAGATAGACATTATACCCGGCTTCCTTCAAAAATTCACTGATCAGGGTGGTGGTGGTGGTCTTCCCGTCGCTTCCGGTCACGCCGATGATCCGGCAGGGGCACAGCTGAAAGAACAGCTCCATCTCCGAGGTGAGGGAGCTCCCCTCCTCCACCGCCCGGCGCAGTTCGGGGGTGTTGGGGCTCAGACCGGGGGTGCGGAAGATCACGTCAAAGGTATGGATCTGGGACAGATAGTCCGGCCCCAGCTGGAGGGTGGCGCCCAGGCTCTCCAGCTCCCCCGCCAGATCCCCCAGCCGCTCCCGGGTGGCCTTGTCACAGACGGTCACCTTCAGCCCCGCCCGCAGGAGCATCCGGATCAGCGGGGTGTTGCTCACCCCCGCGCCGATGACCGCGACGGTCCGGCCCTGCATTTCCTCTAAATATTCGCTTATGGTGGACATAGGTCGTCCTCCTTCCGGCAGTTTCATTCAACTTCATTATACTACCATAACTCCGGCCAAAATTCAATGAGAATGACACAGATGGGCGGGGGCCACGCCCTTCCCCATCCCCCGCGCCCCGTGGACAGAAAAAGCGGCCGGCAGAAGAAGCTCTGCCGGCCGCCTGGAGCGCCGTTCGGTCACGCTTTCGGGTGGGCCTTCTGATAGACGTCCCGGATCTTCTGATTGAGCAGGCGGGAGTAGATCTGGGTGGACGAGATGTCTGCATGCCCCAGCATCTCCTGGATGGAGTGCAGGTCCGCCCCGTTCTCCAGCAGATGGGCGGCGAAGGAGTGCCGCAGGGTGTGTGGGGTGATGTCCTTCTGGATCCCCGCCTTCTCCTGGTAGTACTTGATGAGCTTCCAGAAGCCCTGGCGGCTCATCCGCTCCCCGCTCATGTTGACAAAGAGGGCGGTCTCCTCCGGGGACTCCACCAGCTGGGGCCGGATGTGGTGGACGTACTCCGTCAGGGCCTGGACGGCCTCCGGGTACAGGGGGATCATCCGCTCCCGCCCCTTGCTGGCACACCGGAGCATCCCGCCGGGCAAATTCAGGTCGTCCACATCCAGGGAGATGAGCTCGCTCACCCGGATGCCGGTGGCATACAACAGCTCCAGCATGGCCCGGTCCCGGTAGCCCTTCAGGTCGGTACATTCGGGCTGTTCCAGAAAGAGCTCCACCTCCCGGCCGGTGAGCACCTGGGGCAGTTTCCGCTCCACCTTGGCGGGGGAGACGCCCTTGGCCGGGTTCTGATCCATGGTCCCCCGGTCCACCAGACAGTGGTAGAAGGACTTGATGGAGGCCAGCGACCGGGTCACCGTGGCGGGGGACTTCCCCCTCCTGGTCAGGGAGGCGGTGTAGTCCTCCACGTCCCGGGCCATCACCTGGGTCAGCGGGATCCCCTTGCTGTCCATGGCCTCCTCAAACTGGTGGACATCCCGGAGGTAGGAGCTGACCGTATTGGCGGAGGCCTTCTTTTCAGTTGTCAAGTAGTCCCGATAGGACAATAGTAGATCTGACACACCACAAGACTCCCACGAACAAAGCTACAACACGACCCGGGCCGCCGCCCGGAGGAGCACCGGCACGACCCAGTACTCTAAAAGCCCGCCGGCCAGCGACAGGCCGATACACACACACGCCCGGAGCCAGTAGCCCCGGTTGAAGGGCAGGGTCCCCCGGCCGTCTCCCCAGGTCCGGCGCAACAGCTGTTGCGCCCCGGCAAGGCTCTGCACCCCCAGAAGGAACAGAGCCGGGGCCCACAGAAGCGCCGGCAGACCGAACAGGACAAAGGCGGGGAACAGCCCCCTCCCCCCGAACACCCGGATCAGGCAGGCGGCGGAGAAGGCAAAGAGGAACCCCCGGACGCCAAACAGCACCGGCAGACCGGCCACCCCCAGAGCGGTCAGCCCCAGGACCAGGGCCAGGCACACGTCCCGCAGACTGCTCCACAGCACCTGCCCCAGAGGGACGGAAGTCACAGGACCGGAGGCGGACAGGGAGAGGTAATCCACCAGATACTCCTTCAGGGAGGCGGCCCCCTCGCCGCCGGCCCAGAGGGCCAGCAGACACCCCGCGACCCCGCCCAGCAGGAAGGGGAGCGCCAGGGCGACCAGCCCACCCTGCCCCGACAGCAGGTCCCACTTTTTTTGAATCCGTTTTCCCACAGGCGTCACCTCGGTACAGCCTATGAGAAGAGAGAAAAAAATAGACATGGAGCGCACGGCCGGCGCGCCACACTGTTGCAAAAAACATTTGAGATATTTTAACTATAGCGCGTGGGGCAACTTTTCGCAATAGTTTTTTGCAATTTTCTCCGTTTTTGTCATTTTCTTCAATACTTTATGTCAACACAATTATGTAAACCAGTGAACCAAATAAGAGAAGAGGCCCGGTCGAACCGGGCCTCTCAAACCAAATCTAGTGCGCGGGGAAGCGACCGACACTAGATGTTGCTTTTCTCCTCTGCGGCGCAGGCTCCGCACTGATTACAAGCTGTATTATCACGTTCTGTATAGGGGGCCTCCCCCATCCCGGCGGCGATGGCGTTCAGGGCAATGGCGCACTCCAGGCGCTTGCGCTCCATCTCGCAGGCCACCTCGTTGGACTTTGTTATGTCGCCGTTGACAAGCAGGTTGGAGGCGGAACAGCCCCCGCTACAGTAGAACCGGGCCCAGCACTCCCGGCAGGCCGGACGGGTGTAGATGTTCTGGTCGGCAAACCGGCCGGAGATCTCCATATCGAAGGAGCCGTCGAACACGTTGCCCATCCGGTACTCCTCCTTCCCAACGAATTGGTGGCAGGGGTAGATCTCCCCGTCGGGGGTGATGGCCACATACTCGCACCCGGCGCCACAGCCCCGCAGGCGCTTGATGACGCAGGGCCCCTGGGCCAGGTCCACGTTGAAGTGGAAGAAGTTGATGTCCCGGCGCTCCATCAGCAGGCGGGCCAGCTTCTCATACTCCTCCTCCACCTGGGGCAGGTCCTCCTTGCGGATGGCGAAGGGGTCGTCCGCCGGGCCGCTACAGGGCTCCACCGACACATGGCGGAAGCCCAGATCCCCCAGGTGGAGGACGTCGGCGGAAAAGTCCAGGTTATCCCGGGTGAAGGTCCCCCGGACGTAGTAGTCCTTGGTGCCCCGGCCGGCCACCAGCTTCTGGAACTTGGGTACGATGACGTCATAGCTCCCCTTGCCGTTGACGGTGGGGCGCATATGGTCGTTGACCTCCCTCCGGCCGTCCATGGAGAGCACCACGTTGGACATCTCCCGGTTGATATAGTCGATGGTGTCGTCGTCCAGCAACACCCCGTTGGTGGTGATGGTGAACCGGAACACCTTGTCGTGCTCCTTCTCCAGGGAACGGGCGTACTCCACGGTCTGCTTCACCGTGTCCAGCGCCATGAGGGGCTCGCCGCCGAAGAAGTCCACCTCGATGTTCCGCCGCTTGCCCGACTTGGCCACAACCCAGTCGATGGCCCGCTTGGCGGTCTCCGGCGTCATGGTCATCCGGTGGCCGGTGCCGAAGTCGCCGGTGGAGGCAAAGCAGTAGCGGCAACGCAGGTTGCAGTCGTGGGACACATGGAGGCACAGGGCCTTGACCACGGCGGCGCGGGGCAGGGCCATGGCCGCCTCCGGGTCCAGATAGGTGTCGTCCGTGAAGAGCAGACCGCCGTCCTGTAGCTCCAACAGCTCCCGCCAGCCCTCCTCCAGCTCCCGCCGGTCATACTGGGGCAACTGCTCCGCCAGCTCCGGGGGCAGAGTCTCCCCCATGGGGCCGGGGATCAGGGAGAGCAGGTCATAGGTCAGCTTGTCCAGCACGTGGACCGCCCCGCTGTTGACGTCCGCAGCCAGGTACTGGCCCAGGGCGGTAAAAGTATGTACCATAGTCGATCCTCCCGATACACAGCAAAAAGGCAGGCGCAGGTGCGCCCGCCTTTTCAGGCTCTCAATCTTACTGGTTCTCGCACTTCTGGTTGGCCACCGTGCAAGAGGTCTTGCAGGCGGACTGGCAAGAGGTCTGGCACTCGCCGCAACCGCCCTTGGCCGCGCTGGCCTTCAGAGTGGCCCCGTTGAGCGTTTGGATGTGTTTCATCGGTATCTCCTCCTCACTATGTTGACTTGCAGAGAGCATTATACCACGTCTTTTGGAAAATTTCAATCACCGTCTCCGCTTTTTCCTGGGTTTTCTGCCCAGGATCCCCGGGATCGCCCCGCCACACAGGCAGGCGCAGAGGATGCCGAGCCCCCCGTTGGCCACGGTGGCCCCGTCATAGACCAGCAGTCCGGCGGTGAGCAGGAGCAGAAACAGCACCGCCCCCACCCCGGGCCCCACCAGGAGCGCGTGGCGGCCGAGCCGCCGCACCGCGTAGACGCCCCCCACCAGCGCCCCCAGGATGCAGACGGCCAGCACCGCCCCCTCCATGGCGCGGACCGGGAGCATCCCCATGGACACCAGCACCGCGCAGACCAGGAGGAGCACAATGGCCACCACCCCCGCCAGCACGCTCCCCTTCAGCACCTCGCACATCCCGTTGAGCCACTGGCCGCCCACCGGCTCCTCCTGCCGTCTCTCCTGTCGTCTCATAACAACACCCTCCCCCATGGTCTTGGTACAACCTATGCGGGGAGGGTGAAAGACATGCCTGTATTCCCAGGGCCCTGCCGGGCCGGCCGGAATCTTTACTTGTTGGCGGGCTCGGCGCTGGGGGCGGCGTTGCGGGTGGAGATGGCCCACTTGGTCACCTCGATGCGCACCCGGTCGGCACCGGTCTCAAAGACCACGGTGTTCTCGTCCACCTTGCAGATGGTACCGGTCATGCCGCCGATGGTGGTGATGTTGTCCCCGACGGTCAGGGAGTCCCGCAGGGTCTGAGCCTCCTTCTTCCGCTTGCTCTCGGGGCGGATCATGAAGAAGTAGATCATGGCCAGCATCAGGGCGACAATAAGGATCATATCCATAGAAAACATTACCTCCAAGTGATTGCAGTATAGAAGATTATAGCGGATTTTCTCCCGGTTGGCAAGCCCTTTTTCTCCGGTTTGCGGTTTTTTTACTCCTCCCGGGCGGGGCGGTCCAGCATCCCGGAGTAGCGCTCCCGGAAGGCCCCAAAGGTCCCCCCGTCCAGGGCGTCCCGGATGCGGGACATGAGATCGTTATAAAAATACAGGTTGTGGAGCACCGCCAGACGCATATAGAGCATCTCCCCCGCCGTGGCCAGGTGGCGCAGATAGGCCCGGGAGAAGTGGCGGCAGACCGGGCACTGGCAGGCGGAGTCGATGGGCCGCTGGTCCAGCTTGTGCTTCTCATTTTTGATGTTGATGGTCCCGCCCCAGGTGTACAGCTTCCCGTGGCGGGCGTTCCGGGCGGGCATGACGCAGTCGAAGAAGTCCACCCCCCGGGCCACCCCCTCGATGATGTTGGAGGGGGTGCCCACCCCCATGAGGTACCGGGGCCTGTCCGGGGGCATGTGGGGCTCCACCGCGTCGATGATATCGTACATGGTCTGGGTGGGCTCCCCCACCGCCAGCCCTCCGATGGCAAAGCCGTCACAGGGGAGCCGGGCGATCCGGTCCATGTGCCACTGGCGGATCTCCGGGTAAGTGCCCCCCTGGTTGATGCCGAAGAGCATCTGCCCCGGGTTGACGCAGTCGGGCAGGGCGTTCAGCCGCCGGTGCTCCGCCACGCACCGCTCCAGCCAGCGGGCGGTGCGCTCCGCCGACTGCTGGACGTACTCCCGGGGCGCCGGGTTCTCCACACACTCGTCAAAGGCCATGGCGATGTCGCTCCCCAGATTGGACTGGATCTGCATGGACTCCTCCGGGCCCATGAAGATGCGGCGTCCGTCCACATGGGAGGCGAAGGTGACCCCCTCCTCGGTGATCTTCCGCAGGGAGGACAGGGAGAACACCTGAAACCCCCCGCTGTCGGTGAGCATGGGGCCGTCCCAGCCCATGAACCGGTGGAGACCGCCCATCTCTTTGACCACCCTGTCCCCCGGGCGCAGGTGCAGGTGGTAGGTGTTGGACAGCTCCACCTGACAGCCGATCTCCCGCAGGTCCAGGGCGGACACCGCCCCCTTGATGGCCCCCTGGGTGCCCACGTTCATGAACACCGGGGTCTGGACCGTGCCGTGGGGGCAGATGAACACCCCCCGCCGGGCCCGGCCCTCTGTTTTCAAAACCTCAAACACGGAAAAACTCCTTTTGTCAAAATTCAGGCCCCCGCCCGCAGGGCGGGAGCCCGTAGAAAGTATCAGCCTCTTTACACGTCCCTGCCAGTTTGCCTCAGGAGATAAACATGGCGTCTCCAAAGGAGAAGAAGCGGTAGCGCTCCCGCACCGCCTCCTCATAGGCGGCCAGCACGTGCTCCCGGCCCGCCAGGGCGGACACCAGCATGATGAGGGTGGACTGGGGAAGATGGAAGTTGGTGATCAGCCCGTCCAGCACCTTGAACCGGTAGCCGGGATAGATGAAGATATTGGTCCAGCCGGACCGCTCGGACAGGGTGCCGTCCTCCGCCGCGAAGGACTCCACCGTGCGGCAGGAGGTGGTGCCCACGCAGATGACCCGCCCGCCCCGGCGCTTGGTCTCGTTGACGATCTCCGCCGTCTCCCGGGGGATCATGCAGAACTCCGAGTGCATCTCGTGGTCCTGGATGTCCTCCGCCTTCACCGGGCGGAAGGTACCCAACCCCACGTGGAGTGTCACATAGCACAATTTGACCCCCATTTCTTGAATCTGCTCGAGAAGCTCCGGCGTAAAGTGCAGGCCGGCTGTGGGGGCGGCGGCGGATCCCACTACCCGGGAGTAGACAGTCTGGTAGCGCTCGTTGTCCTGGAGCTCAGCTTTAATGTAAGGGGGGAGCGGCATCTTCCCCAGCTCCTCCAGAATCTCCAGGAAAATTCCCTGGTAGTGAAACAGAACCAGCCGTTTGCCGTCCTCCAGCTCCTGCTCCACTGTGGCGGTAAGTTTACCGTCGCCGAAAATCACCTGAGCACCGGGCTTCAGCTTTCGCCCGGGTCGGACCAGGCACTCCCAGCGCCCCTCCCCGCGGTCCACCAGCAACAGCACCTCACACGTTCCTCCAGTGGGCCTGTGGCCGATCAAGCGGGCCGGAAGCACTCTGGAGTCATTGAGGACCAGGCAGTCTCCCGGGCGCAAAAATTGAGGCAGATCATAAAAATGGTAATGCCCCGTAGCTCCGGTGACCTTGTCCAATGTCAGCAGGCGGGAGGTGTCTCTCCGATCCAGCGGAGTCTGGGCAATCAGCTCCTCCGGGAGCTGGAAATCAAAGTCAGAAGTTTTCAACCGTTCGACATCCTCTACTCAATCGTAATATCCCACGCGGGTGCCCGGGAAATAGAACTCCACGATCTCCTCCCCGGTGAAGCCCGCCCGGGCCATGGCGTTGGAGCCGTACTGGCTCATGCCGATC
The DNA here is from genome assembly GCA_944385075.1 of uncultured Oscillospiraceae bacterium. GTDB lineage: Bacteria > Bacillota > Clostridia > Oscillospirales > Oscillospiraceae > Lawsonibacter. The sequence goes on from CALWVW010000019.1 coordinate 12,115, forward strand.
TGGTGGCCCCAGCCGCCCCCCTCAAAGACATAGGTCCGGCCGGACACGGTCACCGTGCCGCCCCCCTGGTTGCTCCCGCCGGAGGTGCTTCCGCCCTCCCCCGCCGGGGCCACACTGCCGGAGCCGGTGATCACATAGGGGTCCCCGTCCACCCGGGAGATCTCTCCCCCGCCGGAGATGGTGTACAGCCCATCCAGGTCGGACACGCTGTCCGAGCCGTTGATCTGGATCTCTCCGCTCCCGCGGGACGACCGCCCCCCGGGGGAGACGGTCTCCCCGTTGACGGTGAAGCGGATGGAGTCCACGCCGAAGTTGCTCCGGATCCCGGCCCCCAGGCTGGGATAGAAGGAGCTGGACTGCCCGTTGGTCCAGTGGACCACCAGCTCGATCACATTGCCCAGCTCCGAGTACTCCAGCTCCAGATAGTCGACGGAGCTCCCCACGCCGTAGCCCCTGCTGTGCAGGCGGGAGGCCAGCTCCCCCGCGGTGTAGGACACCGTCCAGTGGGCGTGGGAGTTCTGGCTGTCCAGGACGGACTCATAGGGGTCCTCCACCCCGCACAGGTAGGGGTGGTCGTGGGTGGTGTCGGTGCCCCAGACGTTGTTGGCGTCCTCGCTGGCGCCGCCGAAGCTGGAGGAGTAGGCCACCTCGATCAGCTCCCCGCCGTAGAGGATCACCTCCCCCTCGGTCTCGTCCACCGCCCGCATGCTGGTCTCGCTGGGGCCGTAGCCCGAGCGGTTGCTCCCCATCCCGTTGTACACCTGACAGCTGGAGGAGTTGCAGATGTCAAAGCCGTAGCTGTCGTGCTTGCCCAGATTCTGGAGCACATAGGTCCGGGCGCACAGGGCCTGGGCCTTCAGGGCCTCCAGGGGCCACTCCCGGCCCATCTCATAGCAGATGACCCCGTTGACATAGTCCTCCAGCTCCACCACGTTGACCACTGTCAGGTTGTTGCCGCTCCGGCGGTGGTACTGAAAGCCCCCCCGGTATTTCATCCCGTTGAACCAGGTCCGGGTCTCCCGGCACCCGGTGACGTCGGGCTGGATGCTCAGGGCGCCCAAGGCGCCGCAGTCGTACTGGAACAGGATCCGGTCCGTCCCCGTCTCCACCACGCTCATGCCGTAGGAGCTGGTGCCCACCACATCCACGGCGTCGTCCCGGCGGTCAAAGGCGTCCTCCGCATCCTCCTTGGTGGGGTAGGAGCCGGCGCGGACCTGATACTCCCCGTCGATCCAGGCCACAAAGCCGTCCCGGCAGGAGTCGGCCAGCTCCTGGGCCTCCCGGTAGTCCCGGAGCCCGTCCTCGATCAGAAGGTGGTAGCACCCCACCTCCACCCGGCCGTCCCCCGCGCTGGAGTAGGTGTTCTCCCCGGCGCTGTAGGACAGGTTCTGGGTCTTGAGGACGGAGACGGCGATGACGTCCTCCTCCGTGCGGGCCAGCTCCACAAAGTCCAGATCGCCGTCGTAGTAGCCGAAGCGGAAGCCTTCTCCGTAGCCGGCGCTGTTGTTGTTCTCCAGGTTGGCGGACTCCATCTCCCCCTGGGGCACATGACTGCTGGAGGAGGCCAGTCCCACCCGGACCATGACGTCGCCGTCCTGGTTGGTATTCACCGCGCCCGCAGAGGGCAGGCACAGGCTCAACGCCAGGGCGGCGACGAGGAATCGAAGGAATTTCTTGTGCATGACATGCTCCACTTCTGGTTTCTCACCTTGGATTTTTGCCGAATTCGTTCTTGACACCCACCGGTCGGCTATGGTAATATGTGTGAAATTCCGCAAGATAGAGGTCGCGGCCGACATCAGTATCTGTGGTCAGGGAACCGGTTCCCGTCTCAGCCACAGAGAAAGGGGAGGCCGCCGAAGGGCCCTCCCGGCCGGAAGGGGCGGCTCTGGTTGTCTGGTGAACATCCAGCCGACTGTCATCAGAGGGGTCTGATGGAGCGCTGTCTGCTTTTGTCCATATTTTGCCGGGGTGGTCAAATCGACTTCTCCTGACATTATAGTACAAAATCAGCCGCTTGAAAAGCCGCTGATTTATTTTTTTCCTGTCCCTCCGGGGGCCGCCGTCATGGCGGACGGGCCCCGGAGCATAGAATATATCCCGGACAGCAAGATGGAGGTCTGAACAATGGAACACAGCAACGAGAAGAAGACGTATCGGGTCGGCATCATCGGCGCCACCGGCATGGTGGGCCAGCGCTTTGTCACCCTGATGGATGGCCACCCCTGGTTTCAGCTGACCGCCCTGGCCGCCAGCTCCCGCTCCGCCGGGAAACCCTACCGGGAGGCGGTCGCCGGCCGCTGGGCCATGAAGACCCCCATCCCCAAACAGGCCGGGGAGCTCACCGTGCTGGACGCCCAGGCCGACATCGAGAAGATCGCCGGCATGGTGGACTTCGTCTTCTGCGCTGTGGACATGAAAAAAGAGGAGATCCGCGCCCTGGAGGAGGCCTACGCCAAAGCCGAGTGCCCGGTGGTGTCCAACAACTCCGCCCACCGCTGGACCGACGACGTGCCCATGGTGGTCCCCGAGCTCAATCCGAAACATCTGGACATCATCCCGGCCCAGCGAAAACGTCTGGGCACCAAACGGGGCTTTATCGCCGTCAAATCCAACTGCTCCATCCAGAGCTACGCCCCCCTGCTCACCCCGCTGATGCAGGCGGGCTACGAGGTGGAGAAGGTGCTGGTATGCACCTATCAGGCCATCTCCGGCGCCGGAAAGACCTTTGAGCGCTGGCCCGAGATGGTGGATAACCTGATCCCCTATATCGGCGGCGAGGAGGAGAAGAGCGAGCAGGAGCCCCTGAAGGTCTGGGGCACTGTCCAGGGAGACAAGATCGTCAAGGCCGACGGACCCGCTATTACCGCCCAGTGCTTCCGTGTGGCCGTCTCCGACGGGCATACCGCCGCCGTCTTCGTGAAATTTGCCCCGGGGAAGTGCCCCACCGAGGAGGAGATCAAATCTGTCTGGGCCGGCTTCAAAGGGAAACCCCAGGAGCTGGAGCTCCCCTCCGCCCCCAAACAGTTCATCCACTACTTCGAGGAGCCCGACCGGCCCCAGGCCCGCCTGGACCGGGAGCTGGAGGGCGGCATGGCCATCTCCGCCGGTCGCCTGCGCCCCGACACCCAGTACGACTATAAATTCGTGGGTCTGTCCCACAACACCCTCCGCGGCGCCGCCGGGGGAGCGGTCCTTCTGGCCGAGCTCCTGTGTGCCGAGGGGTACATCGATCACCGATAATGCAAGAGTGAAGAGTTGAGAGTGGAACCAGGAGATCGGTCCCCGTCCCTCCTCTTTCACTGTGGGAGGGCGGTATCCCTCTCCCCTCTTCACTCTCAATTCTTTAATCTTGAAAGGAACGATGATTTCCATGAGAACGCCTGTCTTTACCGGCTCTTGCCCCGCCCTGCCCACCCCCTTTGACCAGAACGGCAACATCAACTACGACGCCTTCGAGCGGCTGATCGACGCACAGATCGAGGCGGGGGTGGACGCCCTGTGCGTCTGCGGTACCACCGGCGAGTGCTCCACCATCTCCCTGCGGGAGCACATCGCCGCGGTGGAGTACTGCGTCAAGCGGGTCAACCACCGGGTAAAGGTCATCGCCGGCGCCGGGAGCAACGACACCACCGCCGCCGTCTACCTGTCCCAGCACGCGGAGGACTCGGGGGCGGACGCCCTGCTCCACGTGACCCCCTACTACAACAAGACCAGCCAGAGCGGCCTCATCCGCCACTATGAGTACATCGCCGAGCGTACCGAGCTCCCCATCATCCTCTACAACGTCCCCGGGCGCACCGGCGTGTCCTTCACCGCGGAGACCTATCAGGTCCTGGCCCAGAACCCCAAGATCAACGGCGTGAAGGAGGCCAGCGGCAACTTCTCCCTCCTGGCCCACACCCGTTTCCTGTGCCCCGACGACTTCTACATCTGGTCGGGCAACGACGACCAGGTGGTCCCCATGATGGCCATGGGCGCCAAGGGGGTCATCTCGGTGGCCTCCAACATCATCCCCGAGGTCATGCGGCGGATGACCCACCTGTGCCTGGACAACGACTTCGCGGCCGCCTCCCAGCTCCAGATCCAGTACATGGACCTGATCGACGCCCTGTTCTGCGAGGTCAACCCCATCCCCATCAAGACGGCCATGAACCTCATGGGGATGGATGTGGGTCCCCTGCGCCTGCCCCTGTGCGAGATGACCCCCGCCAACCTGGCCCGGCTCCGCGCCTCCATGGAGCGCATGGGGCTGATCGCCTGAGGGGAGGAGCCCGCCATGCTGAAGATAATCATCTCCGGATGCAACGGCCACATGGGCCGGGTGGTGGAGTCCCTGTGTAGCACCGATCCCCAGCTCCAGGTGGTAGCCGGCTTTGACGTGCTGGGGGCGTCTGACCGGGATTTCCCCATCTACTCCTCCCCCGCCCAGTTTGACGGGGAGGCGGACGCGGTCATCGACTTCTCCTCCCCCGCCGCCCTGGACGGGCTTCTGGAGTTCGCCCGGCGCACCCACACCCCGCTGATACTGGCCACCACCGGCTACACGCCCGAGCAGGTGGCCCAAATCGGGGCGGCCGCCCGGTCCGTCTCCATCTTCCGGTCGGCCAATATGTCCCTGGGGATCAACGTGTTGCTGGAGCTGGTACGAAAGGCCGCCTCCATTCTGGGGGACAGCTGTGACATCGAGATCGTGGAGCGGCACCACCGCCGGAAGGTGGACGCCCCCAGCGGCACCGCCCTGATGATCGCCGACGCGGCGGCCGCCGCCTGCGGCCACGAGACGGAGTATGTCTATGACCGCCATGGGATCCGCCGCCCCCGGGACAGAAAGGAGATCGGCATCTCCGCCGTCCGGGGAGGCACCATCGTGGGGGAGCACGAGATCCTCTTCGCCGGCCACGACGAGGTGCTGGAGATCCGGCACACCGCCCTCTCCCGGGAGATCTTTGCCCAGGGGGCCATCGAGGCGGCCAAGTTCATGGCCACCAGGCGGGAGCCCGGCCTGTACGACATGAGCTGTCTGGTGGGGTAGGCCCCTTGGGAGCACACGACAAATCATAGGCGGCCCCGGCGCGCGGATCAAACCGCGCGCCGGGGCCGCTATTTCTTGTCTATGTACAGGCCGCGATCAGCTCCAGAGCTTTGCCAGCACCGGAGCGATCTCCTTGATCGAGGTCTTGGTGGTATTGATGCACAGGTCGTAGTCCAGGCGGTCGCCCCACTTCTGGCCGGTGTAGAACTCATAGTACTTGGCCCGGTTCCGGTCCACGCTCTGGATCTTCTGCTTCAGCTCCCGGTCGGTGAGGGACTCCTCCGCGGGGCCCTTCTCCCGACAGCGCTCCATCCGGCTGGCCATGTCCGCGTAGACAAAGATGCGGAAGGGGTGCCGGTCCCGCAGGATGTAGTCGGCACACCGGCCCACAATGACACAGTCGGACTTCTCCGCCAGCTCCTTGATGATCCGGTGCTGTTCCACATAGATGGCCTGGGTCTGCTGCTCGATGGGGTTGACCCCGGCGTAGAAGCTCCGGCCGATGCTGATGGGGAACGACATCAGCGGCTTGTGCTCCACGATCTGCTGTACGTAGGCCTCCGACATGGAGGTACGCTTGGCGATCTCGGAGACGATCTCCTGATCGTAGTAGGCGAACTGCAACAGCTCGGACAGCCGGCGTCCCAGCTCCCGTCCGCCGCTTCCAAATTCCCGTCCAATGGTGATGATCCGGTTCATGGTACTTCCTCCTTCTGTTGATCTCCTCCATTTTCTTCGGCGGACCCACGGACCGGCTCAGATTTCCGGCTCCGCAGATACAGCCCGGCCCCCACTCCCGCGACGGCCAGCTCTGTCGCCGGGAAGGACAGCCACACACCGGTCATCCCCCACAGGGCGGACAGCGCCACCGCCGCGGGGATGATCAGGACCAGCCCCCGCAGAAGCGAGATCACATGCGCGGGCAGGGGGCGTTCCACCGACGTGAAGTATGTGGAGATAACTGTATTATAACCGACAAAAGCCACAGAAGTAAAGTAGATTTTTAGTCCGGTGACCGCGATCTGCTGAAGTTGGGGGCTCCCATCGCTGTTGAACAGCGCGGCGATGGGGCCGGCAAAGCAGAAGATCCCCGCGTACATCAGTGCGGACAGAGCCAGCATGGTGACCAGGGCGTAGCGCAGGTAGCGGAGCAGAGCGGCCCGGTCCCGCAGACCGTGGGCGCGGCTCAGCAGGGGCTGGACCCCCTGGGCAATGCCGGTGTAGATGGCCACCACCACCAGAGAGAGGTTGGCGATCACCCCGTAGGCGGCCACCCCCGTATTGCCCATCAGGCCCAGGATCAGGATGTTCAGAACGATGGTCACGATACCGGAGGACACCTGCCCCAGCAGGGAGGGAAAGCCCAGGGAGAGGGTCATCCGGAAGGGGCCGCCCAGTCGTTCCGGCGCTGTCAGGTGGAAGCCCTTGCTCCTGCTCAGCCAGTGGGGCGCCATGACCGCGATCCCGATCACCGGCGCCAGCCCCGTGGCGAAGACCGCCCCGAAGATGCCCATCCCACAGGGGAAGATGAAGATGTAGTCCAGCACCACGTTGGCCAGACTCCCGGTCACGGTGGCCACCATGGACAGACGGGGGTTGCCGTCGTTGCGGATGAAGCACAGCAGGATGTCGTTGAGCAGAAAGGCGGGAGAAAAGAGTAACAGCACCTTCAGATAGGTGTTGGACATCTCGAAGATCGTCCGGTCCGCCCCCAGCAGGGCGGTCAGGGGCCGGGAGAAAAACAGGCCCAGCGCCAGAAACAGCAGGGCGAACCCCGCCCCCAGACAGAGGGCGGCGGTAAACATGACGTCGGCCTGCCGCCCCTCCCCCCGGCTCTTGCAGACGGAGAAGCGGGTGGCCGCCCCCATTCCCAGCATCAGCCCCACTCCGTGGATGAAGTTGTAGGTGGGCATGGCCAGATTCAGGGCCGCCAGTCCGTCGGCCCCCAGACCCCGGGCGATGAAAAAGGTATCCGCCAGGATATAGCCCGAGATGGCCGCCATGCCCAGGACGCTGAGGGAGGTATATTTGGAAAATTCCAACAGAGAGGCTGTCTTGCTCATAGTGGGCTCCACCTTCCGATCCATTTTTGCGCAAAAAAATACGCTAATTTTTGTATCTTCATGGAGATCCATGGCCTGACGATACAAAAGTTAACGCAAGCTCTGCCCGGCGGCAGGTCCGTGTTCAGTTGAGGGTATTATAGCCGCTCCCCCGCCCCCTGTCAACCCCGGGCCGGGAAAAGATTTGTTTGCTTTTCTCCCACCGGTGCGGTAAGATGTACCTGAAACAAGCTGTCCACGGGACCTGCGCGTCCGGCCTGCGCCGGGAGGAGATGGGAAAAGATGCAACACACCGCAAGCAAAAAGAAAACCGGCCTCTTCATGCGGTTCGTCCAGCTGGTGGAGGCCCTGGGGAACCGGCTCCCCCACCCGCTCTACCTGTACGTGGTGCTGATCGTGCTGGTGCTGGTAATCTCCTCTCTGTGCGCCTCGGCGGGGATCAGCGCCACCTATGAGCAGGTGGACCCCGCCACCGGCGAGCTGACCACCGTCACCGTCCAGGCGGTGGACCTCCTCTCCCGGCACTCCCTGCAGACGATCCTGGCCAACTGGGTCAACGCCTATGACGCCAACACCGTCCTCCCCGCCATCATGGCCATCACCATGTTCGTGTCCATCGCGGACCGGTCCGGCCTCTTTTCCGCCGCCATGCACCGGCTTCTGCTGGTCATGGGCAAATCCAGGTGGATCACCACCTATGTCCTGGCTCTGGCCGGGGTGTGTTCCACCATCATGGCAGACGCCGGGGTGGTGCTGGCCGTCTCCCTGGGGGCCGTGGTCTTCAAGTCCGTGGGGCGCAACCCCTGGCTGGGCATCATGGTGGGATACGGGGCGGGCTCGGTGGGCTTTTGCGCCAACCTCTTCCCCGCCAATACCGACGTGCTGAGCAGTACCATCACCAACTCGGTCTCCATCCCCCTGGGCATCGAGATCAGTCCCCTGTGCAACTACTACTTCAAGATCGTGGCCGCCCTTCTGCTGTCCGCCGCCATCGCCGTGGTCTGCGAGACCTTTCTGGTTAAGCTCCTGGGGGACACACCCTCCTCCGGCGGCGGGGAGGACGAGGAGGTGCCCGAGCTCTCCACGGCGGAGCGACGGGGCCTGCACTTCGCGGGCATCGCCCTTCTGATCCTGGTGGCGGGCATCCTGGCCCTTTCCCTGCCCCGGGACGGCTTCTTCCGCAACGACGCCGGGGAGCTCCTCCCCCAGTCCCCTCTGGTCTCCTCCCTGGCCGCCCTGTTGTGCATCCTCTTTCTGTTTTTGGGCGTCTCCTACGGCATCGGGAGCGGGACCATCGCCAGCCCCCGGGACGTGCCCCAGATGATGGGCGAGGGGATCAAGGGCCTGGCGGGGCTGATCGTCAACTTCTTCCCCATCGCCCTGCTGGTCTATGTCTTCGGCATGAGCAATCTGGCCAACGTGCTGGCGGTGGCCGGCGAGAAGTTCTTCCGGAGCATCGGCCTGACGGGACTGCCCATGCTGTGCGTCTTCGCGGTGGTGGTGGGGGTGTCCGGGCTGTTCATGTACGGGGGCTCCTCCCGCTGGGCCATCTTCGCCCCGGTCTTCATCCCCATGTTCCTGCGGCTGGACCTGCACCCGATCCTCACCCAGCTGGCCTATCGGATCGGCGACTCCTGGTCCGCCAACATCACCCCGCTCAACGCCTGTCTGGTCATCACCCTGACCATGATGGAGCACCACCGCAACCCGGAGATCAACCCCGACCCGCCGGGGCTGGGCACCATCCTGGCCGCCCAGATCCCCATCTCCCTGGCCTGTCTGGTTCTGTTTCTGCTGGAGCTGTGCGCCTTTGTGCTCCTGGGGATCTCCCCGGGGCCCGATGTGCTCACCATGCCGTAAAGGAGGTCCCCATGTCCGATCCGTTGATCCGTACCCGCCTGCTGGTGGGAGATGAGGCCGTCCGGAGGCTGGAGGCGGCCCGGGTGGCCGTCTTCGGCGTGGGCGGCGTGGGCGGCTTCTGTGTGGAGGCCCTGGCCCGGGCCGGGGTGGGCGCCCTGGACCTCTACGACGACGACACCGTGTCCGAGAGCAACCTGAACCGGCAGATCGTGGCCCTCCACTCCACCCTGGGACAGCCCAAGGCGGAGGTGATGGCCGGACGGGTCCGGGATATCAACCCCGCCTGCCAGGTCAGGGCCATCCGGATGTTCTATCTGCCCCAGAACGCCGGACAGGTGGACCTGTCCCAGTACGACTACGTGGTGGACTGCATCGACACCGTGACCGCCAAGCTGGAGCTGGTGACAAGGTGCACCGCCTTACAGATCAGGATCATCAGCGCCATGGGATCGGGCAACAAGCTGGACCCCACCGCCTTCCAGGTGTCCGACCTCTCCCGGACCCAGGGCTGTCCCCTGGCCCGGGTCATGCGGAAGGAGCTCCGGAGGCGGGGCATCGAGCATCTGAAGGTGGTCTGGTCCCCGGAGGAGCCCCGCTCCCCCCTCCGGACCATGGAGGCGGAGGTCCCCGCCGGGACGGACACCCGGCCCGGCTCCGCCGCCCGCCGGGACACCCCCGGCTCCATCTCCTTTGTCCCCGCCGCCGCGGGGCTGGTGCTGGCCTCTGCCGTCATCCGGGAGCTGGGCGGCTTTTGACCGGCGCAACAGATCGTTGCTTGACGGCTCCCCCCTCTCTCCCCTATGCTGGGATCGAGGTGAATGTCATGTCTATCCATCAGAATTTGAAACAGCTCCGCCTGGACCGGGGGATGACCCAGGAGGAGGTGGCCGCCCGGCTCCACATCACCCGGCAGGCTGTCTCCAGCTATGAGTCGGGACGGACCCGGCCGGACATCGACACGCTGATGCGGTTAGCTGAGGTCTATGGCGTGGAGCTGGAGTCCATCCTCTATGGTCAGCAGGAGAACCGCCGGGTCACTTGTTTTCGCCGGGCCGCCTGGGGAATTTTTATCACATTGACGTTGCTGATTTTGGCGCGCTCAGCACTGCTGTGCGGCAATAATCTGTTCTTTCCCATCGCCACAGGCGAGGTTTTGGATGCAGTTCAGCGTCAGGCCAGGTTCCGTATCTCCGAGATTTGGACCGCTCTCGAGGGACTTGCTCTGACCGTCGCACTCATTGGATTTCTGGTCCTCCTCTGTTTGGAATTGGCCTGGAGGATCCCGGTCTCCCTGCGGCAGAGGGCAATATATCTGGGTGTACTGGCCGGATCTCTTCTGGGGATCTCCTATTGCTTCGCATGGGCCGATCCCATCTTCCATGCTCCAATCAACTACACATTGGTACCCTTCCGCATCCTGTCGCGCCTGCTGTTTTTCCAGCTGTTGGCCCTGATTTTCTCCGCCTTCCAGCGGCGGAGGCGGAAATCCGTCGATCCACAGTAAAAAATCCCCTCTGCCGCACAGCGGCAGGGGGGATTTTTGATTCGATCACATCTGGGCCCGGTGGAAGACCTTCTTGCCCTTGCGGATCATCAGGCCGTCGCCGGACAGCTGGCCGGCGGTGTAGGAGGTATTGGCGTCGGACACCTTCTCATCGTTGACAGTGACGCCCCCCTGCTCCACCAGCCGGCGGGCCTCCTTCTTGGAGGGGGCCAGGCCGCACTTGACCATCAGGTCCAGGATGCCGATGGCCCCGCCGGTGAGGTCGGCGTCGGTGAGGGTGGTGGTGGGCACGTTGCTCATGTCGCCGCCCCCCACAAAGAGGGCCTTGGCCGCGTCCTGGGCCTTGGTGGCCTCCTCCTCGCCGTGGACCAGCTTGGTCAGCTCGAAGGCCAGGATCTCCTTGGCCCGGTTCAGCTGACTGCCCTCCCACTTGTCCATCTCGTCAATCTGCTCGATGGGCAGGAAGGTGAGCATCCGCAGGCACTTGAGCACGTCCTCGTCCCCCACGTTGCGCCAGTACTGGTAGAACTCATAGGGGCTGGTCTTGTTGGGGTCCAGCCACACGGCGCCCTTGGCGGT
>CALWVW010000020.1 GCA_944385075.1 uncultured Oscillospiraceae bacterium
GGCAACCGGGCAAAAAATTCCGCCGTCGGGTTGAGAATTGCGGGGGGATGTGCTAAAATATGAGATTAGCGTATAAAATGTGATAGCTATGCCCACATACTCCAAATGAGGTGTCGACAATGAAAATATTGGTATTGGCCGGCGGGCTGAGCCCGGAGCGCAACGTCTCTCTCTCATCCGGCGCGAAGGTGTGCCAGGCTCTGCGGGACCTGGGGCACCGGGTGGCCCTGGTGGATCTGTTTTTCGGCCTGGACGGCCGGCAGGGGTCGGGGGAGGACCTGTATGACGCCCCCATCCCGGAGTCCTTCCGGACGGTGGACCGGGCGGCCCCCGACCTGGAGCAGGTCCGGGCCCGGAGAAAGACGGGCGGGGCCTCGGCCATCGGGCCGGGGGTGCTGGAGCTGTGCGCCGGGGCGGAGGTGGTCTATCTGGCCCTCCACGGCGCCTGCGGCGAGGACGGCCGGATCCAGGCCACCCTGGACCTGATGGGGGTGCCCTACACCGGGTCGGGCTGTCTGGGCTCCGCCATCGCCATGGACAAGGATTTGACCAAGCGGCTGGTGTCCCACCTGGTGACCACCCCCCGGTGGGAGACGGTGACCGTCACCCGGGAGAACCGGGAGGAGCTGTTGGCCCGCACCCGGTTGCCGGTGGTGGTCAAGCCCCTGGACAGCGGCTCGTCCATCGGGGTATACATCGCCCACACCCCCCAGGAGCTGGACCGGGCCCTGGAGGCCAGCATGGCCATGGGGGGGAAGACGGTGCTGGAGGAGTACATCCAGGGCCGGGAGATCCAGGTCGCCGTTCTGGAGGACCGGGCCCTGCCCTCCATCGAGATCATCCCCAAGGTGGGCTTCTACGACTATGAGAACAAATACCAGCCCGGGGCGGCGGAGGAGATCTGCCCCGCCCCCATCCCCGCGGAGTGGGAGGAGCGGATCGGCCGGGACGCTCTGGCGGTGTTCCGGGCCATCGGCCTGTCGGTGTACGCCCGGGCCGACTTCATCGTCACCCCGGACGGCACCCCCTATTTTCTGGAGATCAACACCCTGCCCGGCATGACCCCCACCAGCCTGGTCCCCCAGGAGGCGGCGGCGGTGGGCATCGACTATCCGCATTTGTGCGAGATCATCATCCGCGCCTCGCTGGAGGCCCGGAAGGAGGGGCGGTGAGCCTGTGGAGACCATCACATTGGGGGAGCTGATCCAGGCGGTGGGCGGCACCCTGCTGGGGACCTTTGACGACCTGTCCACCCCCATCAGCCGGGTGGACACCGACAGCCGGGACATCCACCCCGGCGCCCTGTTCCTCCCCCTGGTGGGGGAGCGGTTCGACGGGCACGCCTATCTCAACGCCGCCCTGGGGGCGGGGGCCGCAGGCTGTCTCACCGCCCGGGAGCGGGACAGCTACCGCACGGACAAGTTCTATGTCCGGGTGCCCGACACCCAGCGGGCTCTGCGGGACCTGGCCGCCTGGTACAAAGGGCGGTTCCACATCCCCTTTGTGGCGGTGACCGGCAGTGTGGGCAAGACCACCGCCAAGGATATGCTGGCCGCCGTCCTGGGCACCCGGTACAAGGTGCTCAAGACCGAGGGGAACTTCAACAACAACATCGGCCTGCCCCTGACCCTGCTCCGGCTGGACCAGAGCCACCAGATCGCCGTGCTGGAGATGGGGATGGACCGCTTCGGCGAGATCGACTATCTGGCGGGCACCGTCAAGCCCGACGTGGGGGTCATCACCAACATCGGGGACGCCCACATCGAGCGACTGGGGAGCCGGGAGAACATCTTCAAGGCCAAGTGCGAGCTGTTGCCCCACATCCGCCCCGACGGACTGCTGGTCCTCAACGGGGATGACCCCCTGCTGTCCACCCTCCGGGGCCGCACCCCTGTCCCCGCCGTATTCTGCGGCACCGGGGAGGGGATGGACTACCGGGCCCGGGTGACCGGGGGGGACGGGGTGAGCCACATCCTGTGCCGCCTGACTACCCCCCACATGGACCGGGAGGTGCGCATCCCCGCCCTGGGGGAGCACATGATCTATCCCACCCTCATCGCCGCGGCGGTGGGGGAGCGGTTCGGCCTGACCCCCGAGGAGATCATCCGGGGCATCGGCCAGTTCGTCCCCACCCGGATGCGCATGAACATCCTGCGCCGGGGGGAGGGGATCACCATCCTGGACGACACCTACAACGCCAACCCCCAGTCCATGCGGGCGGCCATCAGCGTGTTGGCGGACAGCCAGGGGAGCTGGAAGGTGGCGGTGCTGGGAGATATGCTGGAGCTGGGGCCCTTCGCCCCCGCCCTCCACACCGGCGTGGGCGAGTATCTGGGCCGGGAGGGGATCTCCTGTCTGGTGGCGGTGGGGGAGATGTCCCGGTATATCGCCCAGGGCGCCCGGGACGCGGGAGTGCCCCTCATCCACCACTGCAACACCCGGGAGGAGGCCAAGGCCCTTCTCCCCCAGCTGGTGCGGCCGGACGCCACCTTTCTGGTGAAGGCCTCCCGGGGGATGAAGCTGGAGGAGCTCACCGGGGCGCTGTTGGAGCTGACCCGGGACCCCGGCGAGGGATAAAAGAAACGAGGTAGGGCCGAGGCCCTACCTCTGAGAGAACCACCGGGCCAGTCCCCGGCCAAAGGGAGGGGTGAGCACCCCACGCTCGGTGATGATGCCGGTCAACAGCTGGTGGGGAGTCACATCGAAGGAGGGGTTCCACACGGGCACCCCCGCCGGCCCCGTCCGGCGGCCGGCGAAGGAGGACACCTCCTCCGGCCCCCGCTCCTCCACCGGGATGCCCCTCCCGTCCGGAAGGGACAGGTCCACCGTGGAGGAGGGCAGGGCGGTGTAGAAGGGGATGTGGTGGTGCCGGGCCAGGACGGCCAGAGAGTAGGTGCCGATCTTGTTGGCGAAGTCCCCGTTGGCCGCCATCCGGTCGCATCCCACCACCACCAGATCCACCTGCCCCCGGGCCATGAGGGCCCCGGCCATGTCGTCGCAGATGAGGGTCACCGGGATGTGGTCGGCGGCCAGCTCATAGGCGGTGAGCCGGGCCCCCTGGAGCAGGGGGCGGGTCTCGTCGGCGTACACCATGGCCACCTTCCCCTGGGCGTGGGCCGCCCGGATCACCCCCAGGGCCGTCCCATAGCCCCCGGTGGCCAGGGCCCCGGCGTTGCAGTGGGTGAGGATACGGGCCCCCTGGGGGACCAGCTCCGCGCCGAAGCGGCCCATGGCCCGGTTCATCTCCAGGTCCTCCCGGTGGATGGCCTGGGCCTCCCGCTCCAGCCGGGGCAGGTCGGGGCCCCAGGCGCGCCAGCAGGCCTCCATCCGGTCCAGGGCCCAGAACAGATTGACCGCCGTGGGCCGGCTGGAGGCCAGCTCCTCCCGGGCCCGGGCCATGAAGGCGGCAAAGTCGGGGGTACCGGCCCCCTCCCGGGCGGCCAGCACCGTGGCATAGGCCGCCGCCACCCCGATGGCGGGCGCCCCCCGGACCACCATGGTCCGGATGGCCCGGACCACCTGCCGGTAGTCGGTGCAGGGGAGCCAGCGCTCCTCCAGGGGCAGTCTGGTCTGGTCCAGCAGAGAGAGGGCATCGTGGTTCCAGCGGATCGCTTCCATGGGCGTGGCCTCCGATCGAACATTGAGACTGTTTGCTCTATGATACCGTGACGGCGTGGCCGGAATGGTACCATGTGTCAACTTTTTCAGTCGCCCCGTCAGGGGCGGGAAAAAGGACTTGAAATCCAAGTATAATAGCCATTTTGCGGCTATTATACCACACAGAGGAACTTGGAGACAAGCGATGATTGAGATATCCGTATCCAACCTGGTCAAGGAATTCGAGGTTGGAAAGAAAATACTGGACGGGCTGACCTTTCAGGTGGACAGCGGCGAGCGGGTGGGCCTTTTGGGCCCCAACGGCTGTGGCAAGACCACCCTGTTGCGCATCCTCACCGGGGTCATGGACTATGACCAGGGGGAGGTGGTCATCGCCCCGGGCCGCCGGCTGGGCCTCATCTCCCAGATCCCCGTCTATCCGGCGGGACACAGGGTGGAGGACGTACTGGACACCGCCTTCGCCCCCCTGCGGCAGATGGAGGAGGAGATGGCCTCCCTCACCGCCCGGATGGCAGCGGGGGAGAGCGACCCCGCCCTCCTCGCCCGGTACGACAAGCTGTCCGCCGCCTATCAGTCCGGCGGTGGCTATGAGACCGAGACCAACAAGAACAAGGTGTGCAATGGCCTGTCCATCCCCCAGGATATGCGCCAACGGCCCTTTGACCAGCTATCCGGGGGAGAGAAGACCCGGGTGAACCTGGCCCGGCTCATTCTGGAGGACACGGACATCCTCCTGCTGGACGAGCCCACCAACCACCTGGACCTGCGGGCCACCGAGTGGCTGGAGGAGTATCTGGAGAAGTTCAAGGGCACGGTGCTCACCGTCTCCCACGACCGGTACTTCCTGGACCGGGTGGTGGACCGGATCGTGGAGATCAACCAGGGAAAGGCGGAGTTCTACCCGGGCAACTACAGCTTCTACGCCGTGGAGAAGGAGCGGCGGTACGAGGAGAAGCTCCGCCAGTACGAGAAGGAGCAGGCCAAGATCGAGCAACTGGAGAAGGCCGCCGCGCAGATGCGCGTCTGGGCTTATTCCGGCATGGACAAGACCTTCAAGCGGGTGAAGTCCATGGAGAAGCGCATCGAGCGCATGCGGGTCACCGACCGGCCCAAAAAGGAGCGGAAGATGGAGGTCCGCTTCGGCGAGCGGGAATTCCGAGGGGACGAGGTGCTGTCCATCAAGCGCCTGGCCAAATCCTTCGAGGGCCGGACCCTGTTCTCCGATGTGGACCTGGAGGTGGAGGGGGGCGAACGCATCGCCCTGCTGGGGGACAACGGCACCGGCAAGTCCACCCTCATCAAGGTCATCCTGGGGGAGGAGGAGCCGGACACCGGAAAGGTGCGCATGGGGCCCACTGTAAAGGTGGGCTACCTGCCCCAGGTCATCCACTTCGACCACCCGGAGCGCAACCTGGTGGACACCCTGATCTATGACCAGGACTGCACCGCCTCCACCGCCCGGAACCGGCTGGCCGCCTTCAAGTTCCGGGGGGAGGACGTGTTCAAGACCGTCTCCTCCCTGTCCGGCGGCGAGCTGTCCCGCCTGCGGCTGTGTATGCTCATGGATGCCAGGATCAATCTGTTGATTTTGGACGAGCCCACCAACCATCTGGACATCCAGAGCCGGGAGTGGATCGAGGAGGCGGTGGAGGAGTACGGGGGCAATCTGCTCTTCGTCTCCCACGACCGCTACTTCATCGAGCGGTTCGCCACCCGGATCTGGATGCTGGAGGACGGGCACATCACCGATTTCCGGGGGACCTATGAGGAGTACCGGGCCGCCCGGGACCGGGCCAGGCTGGCCACCGCCCCTGTGGGGCAGGCGGCGGCGCCCGAGCCCAAAAAGGAGAAGCCCCGGCGCCCCGGCGGCACCAAGAACCTGGAGAAGGAGGTGGCCGCCGCCGAGCGGGCGGTGGGCAAGGCGGAGGAGCAGATGGACGAGCTGGAACAGCAGATCCAGGCGGCTTCCTCCGACTATCTGAAGCTCCAGGAGCTGTGTGAACAGAGAGAGGCTCTGGAGGAGGAGATCCTGAAGCTCTACGGGCGGTGGGAGGAGCTGTCCGCCCAGCTGGAGGAGGCGAGAGGATGAGCAGACCGAAGATCGAGGTGGCCAGCTACAAGGGCAAGCGGGCCCCCCTCTGGCTCAAGGTCCTCCTGGCCCTGGTGCTGGCGGGGGCGCTGTCCTTCTCCGCCCTGCTGGGGGCGGTGCTGGCCGGGGCCCACGACCAGCTCCTGGGGGACCCCCGGGTGATGATCGTCCTGGGCTGTCAGGTGCGGGAGGACGGGCCCTCCGTCCTGCTCCGGGACCGGCTGGACGAGGCGCTGGCCTACTGGGAGGACCACGAGGACACCCTCATCGTGGTCTCCGGGGGACAGGGGAGCAACGAGCCCACCACCGAGGCCCGGGCCATGGCCGACTATCTGGAGGAGCGGGGGGTGGAGGGGGACCAGATCCTGCTGGAGGACCGGTCCCACAACACCGCCCAGAACCTGCGCTACTCCCGTGCGCTCCTGGAGGAGGAGGGGGAGGACCTGTCCGGCGGGGTCATCGTGGTGTCCAACGGCTTCCACCTGACCCGGGCCCGGATGCTGGCCCAGCGGGCGGGCTTTGACCAGGTGTCCACCCTGGCCGCCCCCACCAGCCACCTGCCCTCCCGGCTCCAGATGTATATTCGGGAGCCCCTGGCCCTGGTCAAGTCCTTCCTTCTGGACCGGTAGGGCCGGACGTGACGAAACTGAATCCTTTGGAGGTTTTTCCATGTTGGACAAATTGACCGCCGTCGAGGCGAAATACAGCCAGATCGAGGCGCGGCTGTCCGCCCCCGAGACCTATGACGACCCGGCCCTGGTGGCCAGGCTGAACAAGGAGCAGACCGAGCTCCAGCCCCTGGTGGACACCTTCCGGGCCTACCAGCGGGCGGTGGAGGCCCGGGATCAGGCCCAGGAGCTGATGGAGGACCCGGAGATGCGGGAGCTGGCCCGGGAGGAGTATCAGCAGGCCCTGGAGGAGATCCCTCAGCTGGAGCGCCAGCTCCAGCTCCTCCTGTTGCCCCGGGACCCCCACGACGGGAAGAACGTCATCGTGGAGATCCGGGCCGGGGTGGGGGGCGAGGAGGCCGCCCTGTTCGCCCACTCCCTGTACCGGATGTACTCCATGTACGCCGAGCGGAAGGGTTGGCGGGCCGAGGTGGACAGCGCCAGCGAGACGGAGCTGGGCGGCGTGAAGGAGATCTCCTTTACGATCGAGGGGGACGGCGCCTGGTCCCGGATGAAGTTTGAGAGCGGCGTCCACCGGGTCCAGCGGGTGCCCGAGACCGAGTCGGGCGGCCGGGTCCACACCTCCACCGCCACGGTGGCCGTTCTGCCCGAGATGGAGGAGGCGGACGTCCAGCTCAACCCGGCGGACATCGAGATGCAGGTGTTCCGCTCCTCGGGGGCGGGGGGCCAGCACGTGAACAAGACCTCCTCCGCCGTCCGGCTGATCCACAAGCCCACGGGCACGGTGGTGGAGTGCCAGCAGGAGCGCAGTCAGTTCCAAAACCGGGACAAGGCCATGCGCATCCTGGCCTCCCGGCTGTACGAGGCCGAGCAGGAGAAGATCACCAGCGAGTACACCCAACAGCGGCGGAGCCAGGTGGGCTCCGGCATGCGCAACGAGCGCATCCGCACCTATAACTTCCCCCAGGGCCGGGTCACCGACCACCGGATCGGCTTGACCCTGTATAAGATCGACAGTATCATGGACGGGGACCTGGACGAGCTCATCGACGCCCTGGCCGCCGCCGATCAGGCGGAGCGGCTCAAGTCGGAGCAGGAGAATTGACGAAAACGGACCGGAGAAGGAGCAAGATATGGATCTGTATATTCACTACCCCGCCCTCCCGGAGGGCAAGGAGCTGGCCGATGTGGTGGGCGAGCTCAACGAGGTGCTGGAGGACGGCGGCGCCGTCTGCGGCGGCGGGCCGGGCCGCATCGACCTGGACCTGGAGGACGAGCGGGTCAACCCCAAGTACGCCCAGGTGGCCGTCAAGGCCTATCTCCAGCGGGCGGGCTTCCCCCGGGAGACCGCCGTGGAGTTCGGCGGGATGGAGATCGGGATCTATGAGTGACGGCTCTCCCCGGTTCCGGTATGTGATCTTCGATGTGGACGGCACCCTGCTGGACACCATCGACGACCTGGCCGACGCCTCCAACTGGGTGTGCCAAAACCACGGCTGGCCCACCCACACGGTGGAGGAGTACAAGCGCTTTGTGGGCAACGGCATCCCCATGCTGGTCCGGCGCTTCACCCCCGAGCCCTGGCACACCCCGGAGGGGGTGCGGCGGATCATGGACGAGTTCAACCACTACTACGAGGCCCACAAGGGGGACCGAACCGCCCCCTACCCGGGCATCCCCCAACTGCTGGCCCGCCTGAAGCGGGCGGGGGTGGAGCTGGCAGTGCTGTCCAACAAGGCCCACCAGTTCGTGGGGCCTATGATCGAGGGGTATTTCCCGGGACAGTTCCACCACGTCCAGGGGGCGCTGGACGGGGTGCCCACCAAGCCCGACCCCACCCTGCTCCACCGGTTGATGGGGGAGATGGGGGCCCGGCCCAAGGACACTCTTTTTGTGGGGGACAGCAATGTGGACATCTTTACCGCCAGGAACGGCGGACTGGCCGGCTGTGGCGTGCTCTGGGGCTTCCGCACCCGGCAGGAGCTGGAGGAGGCGGGGGCCGACTTTCTGGCCGCTACCCCCCGGGAGCTGGAGCGGGTGGTGCTGGGAGATGGCTGAGCGCGTCCTGGAGACCGGCCGCCTTCTGCTCCGGGAGATGACCGGCGGGGATTTCCCCGCCCTGTGCCGGATGCTCCGGGACCCGGAGGTGATGTACGCCTATGAGCACGCTTTCTCCGAGGAGGAGGCCCGGGACTGGCTCCGCCGCCAACGGGACCGCTACGCCCGGGACGGGATCGGCCTGTGGGCGGTGGTGGAGAAGTGCTCCGGGGAGATGGTGGGCCAGTGCGGCCTCACCTGGCAGGACTGCGGCTACCCGGCGCCGGTGCTGGAGGTGGGCTATCTGCTGGAGAGGGCCGCCTGGCACCGGGGCTACGCCACCGAGGCGGCCCGGGCCTGCCGGGATTACGCCTTTGACCGGCTGGGGGCCGGGGAGGTGTTCTCCATCATCCGGGACAGCAACCTGCCCTCCCAGCGGGTGGCCCGCCGCAACAGCATGGAGGTCCGGGGCATGTTTGTCAAACACTACTATGGGGTGGAGATGCCCCATCTGATCTTCTCGGTCCGAAGAGAGGACCGGTAGGAGGTTTTTTTCTTGCAGACACTGAGATTGACGCCGGAGGACACGGCGGCGGCCGCCGCCATCCTCCGGCGGGGCGGGCTGGTGGGCATCCCCACCGAGACGGTGTATGGCCTGGGGGCCGACGGACTGAATTCAGAGGCAGTGGCCCATATCTTTGAGGCCAAGGGCCGCCCCCAGGACAACCCCCTGATCCTCCACATCCCGGAGGCGGGCTGGCTGGACTGGTACTGCCGGGACATCCCGGACAGCGCCTATGCCCTGGCCCGTGCCTACTGGCCGGGACCGCTGACCATGATTTTGCGGCGGAAGCCCCTGGTCCCGGACGTGGTGACTGCGGGGCTGGACACGGTGGGGATGCGCTGTCCCGCCCACCCCGTGTGCCGGGCCATCCTCCGGGTAGCCCAGGTGCCGGTGGCCGCCCCCTCGGGGAACACCTCCGGGCGGCCCAGTCCCACCACCGCCGCCCATATGCTGGAGGACATGGACGGCAGGATCGACGCCGTGGTGGACGGCGGCCCCTGCGCCGTGGGGGTGGAATCCACCATCGTGGACCTGACGGAGACGCCCCCCCGGCTCCTGCGGCCCGGGGGGATCACCCTGGAACAGCTGGAGGCGGTGCTGGGGGAGGTGGCGGTGGACCCGGCGGTGACCCGGCTCATGGGGGCGGGGGAGAGGCCCCGGGCCCCCGGTATGAAGTACCGGCACTACGCCCCCCGCGCCCCGGTGACGGTGGTGGCCGGCGACCCCCAGAAGAGCGCCGCCTACATCGCTCAACACGCGGGGGCGGAGGACGGGGTCATCTGCTTTGACGAGTTCGCCCCCCTCTTTGCGGAACGGGATGTGGAGAAGCTGGGCCCTGCCGCCGACAAGGGGGAGCAGGCCCGGCACATCTTCGATGCCCTGCGGGCCTTCGATCACACCGGCGTCCCCGCCATCTGGGCCCAGTGCCCCGACCCCTCCGGTCTGGGCCTGGCCATCGCCAACCGGCTCAACAAGGCGGCCGGCTTCCACGTCATCCAGGTGTAGAGGCCGAACGGCCCCCAGGCAACGGAAAATTGCCGGGGGCAACCTCCTGTTTCCCAGGCAATATTTCGTTGCTCGAGTGCAACATACCGGTTGCGGGGAGCGGGTGGGGCCGCCCAAGTGCAATTTTTGGTTTCCACGGAGGCAACAGCAGATTGCACAGGGGGGCAACTTCCGGTTTCCTGGGGCAACAGGGGAGCGTCTGAGCGAACCGAATGCAACATATGGGTTGCACGGGGGCAACTTTGGATTGCCCCCGGCCTCGCCGCGAGAGGAGGAGACAGCGTGACCATCATCGGCATCACCGGCCCCACCGGGGCGGGCAAGACCACTCTGCTGGACCAGGTGGAGGCCCTGGGGGGCGCGGTCATCGACTGTGACCGGGTGTACCACGAGCTATTGGAAAGTGATACCGCTTTACAGAGTAAGCTGGAGGCCGCCTTCGGCCCCCTGCGGGGGGAGGACGGGGCCATCGACCGAAAAAAGCTGGGGGCCATCGTCTTCGGAGACCCGGAGAAGCTACAGCGGCTCAACGAGATCGCGCAGACGGCCACGGTGGAGCGCACCCGGGAACTGCTGGAGCAGTACCGGGCCCGGGGAGGGGAGCTGGCGGCCATCGACGCCATCGCCCTGCTGGAGTGCGGCCTGGGGGCGCTGTGCGACGCCACCGTGGCGGTGGTGGCCCCCCCGGAAGTGCGGGTGCGTCGGATCATGGCCCGGGAGGGCATCCCGGAGGACTACGCCTGGGCCCGGGTCCGGGCCCAGAAGCCGGACGGCTACTTCACCGGGGAGTGCGACTATGCCCTGGTCAACGACTGCCCCACCCGGGAGGTGTTCTCCGCCCGGGCCCGGGCCCTGCTAGAGGAGATCCTCTCCGCGCCCGGGGGCGCGAAGTGATAAACCCATCTATTTTTTCACACCCTACGGGGTGGATCATAAGGAGGTCATTGTAATGGAAGAGAAAAAGACGCCCACCCGGGGCGAGGAGTTGCGCAAGGCCCTGAGCTATGACAAGAAGAACGGCTATGACCGCCTGCTCTCCGGCGAGCGGGAGGCCATGGAGGACTACTGCGCCGCCTACAAGGAGTTCCTGGACGCGGGCAAGACCGAGCGGGAGTGCGTGGACCGGGCGGTGGCCCTGGCGGAGAACGCGGGCTTCCGGCCCTATGTCCGTGGGAACGGGCTCAAGCCGGGGGACAAGGTGTACCGGGTCAACCGGGACAAGTCCCTGATGCTGGCGGTCATCGGCCAAAAGAGTCTGGCGGAGGGGGTCCGGATCTGCGCGGCCCACATCGACTCCCCCCGGCTGGACCTGAAGCAGAACCCCCTCTATGAGACCGACGAGCTGGCCTTTTTCAAGACCCACTACTACGGCGGCATCCGCAAATACCAGTGGGTGACCATCCCTCTGGAGCTCCACGGGGTGGTGGCCCTGAAGAACGGCGGGGTGGTCCGGGTATCCGTGGGCAACGGGGAGGGGGACCCCCTGTTCACCATCGACGACCTGCTTCCCCACCTGGGGGCGGAGCAGTCCCGCAAGCCCCTGGGGGAGGCCATCCCCGGGGAGAACTTGAACATCCTGGTGGGGAGCCGCCCCCTGGCCGACGACGAGGGGAAGGACCGGGTGAAGCTGTCCGTGCTGGAGCTTCTGAACCGGAAGTACGGCATCGTGGAGGAGGACTTCATCTCCGCCGAGCTGTGCGCCGTCCCCGCCTTCCGTGCCTGTGACATCGGCTTTGACCGGTCCATGATCGGCGCCTACGGCCACGACGACCGGGTGTGCGCCTACGCCAGTCTGGCCGCCATCCTCCAGCTGTCCCAGCCGGAGCACACCGCCGTGTGCGTCCTGGCCGACAAGGAGGAGATCGGCTCCGAGGGGGTCACCGGCATGAAGTCCGCCGCCTTCGACACCTTTATGGAGGACCTGTGCGCCGGGCAGAACGTGCCCCTGCGGGTGTGCTACGAAAGATCCTTCTGTCTGTCCGCCGACGTGACGGCGGCCTACGACCCCAACTTTGCCGACGTGTACGAGAAGCGCAACAGCGCCCTGGTAAACGGCGGCGTGGGCCTGTGCAAGTACACCGGCTCCCGGGGCAAGTCCGGGGCCTCCGACGCCTCCGCCGAGCTGGTGGCCTATGTGCGGAAGGTGCTGGATGAAAACGGCGTGATCTGGCAGATGGCCGAGCTGGGCAAGGTGGACGCCGGCGGCGGCGGCACCGTGGCCATGTTCATGGCCGAGCGGAACATCGACACCCTGGACGCCGGGGTGCCCGTGCTGTCCATGCACGCCCCCTTCGAGACGGTGGGCAAGCTGGACTGCTATATGACCTTCAAGGGGATGAAGGCGGTCTACGAGCG
The DNA here is from genome assembly GCA_944385075.1 of uncultured Oscillospiraceae bacterium. Taxonomy (GTDB): domain Bacteria; phylum Bacillota; class Clostridia; order Oscillospirales; family Oscillospiraceae; genus Lawsonibacter. Next base: position 12,299 of record CALWVW010000020.1, read on the forward strand.
CCTGTGAGCTCCGGAGGGGAAATTTGAGAGAGGCCGGCGGGGCCAGGTGTGGACCCGCCGGCGGAGAGCGAGGATCCACCGGTGAATCTGAAGCGTATCCTGTCCTGTTTCCGCAGAGACGCGGTACTGACCGCCTCCCTGGTGCTGGCGGCCCTGTCCTGTCTGGTCACGCCGCCCGGCCCGGACTATCTGGCCTACATCGACTACAACACCCTGATCATCCTGCTGTGCCTGATGCTCATTGTGGAGGGCCTGCGGCAGAAGAACGTCCTGCAGTTCGTGGCCGAGTGGGTGTTGCGCCGGGTGCGGACGGTGAAGGGGCTGATCTATACCCTGGTCTTTCTGTGCTTTTTTAGCAGTATGCTGGTGACCAACGACGTGGCCCTGATCACCTTCGTCCCCTTCGCTCTGGTCATCCTGCGGATGGCGGATATGCGGGAGCGGCTGTGCTACACGGTGACCCTGATGACCATGGCCGCCAATCTGGGTAGTATGCTGACCCCCATCGGCAACCCACAGAATTTGTACTTATTCACCCTGTCCGGGTTGAGCCTGCCCGGCTTTCTGGGCCTCACCGGGCCATACACCGCCCTGGCCGCCCTGCTTCTGGCGCTGGCCGTCTTTTTCGGGTACCGGCAGTCCTGGCTCAATATGGAGGTGGGGGCCTCCCAGCCCCTGGACCGCCGGGCGGTGGGGTTCTACGGGGCGCTGTTCCTGCTGTGCATCCTGACGGTGAGCGGTCTACTGCCCCATGTGGCCCTGCTGGCGGTGGTGTGCGCCGCCCTGCTGTGGCGGGACCGGGGACTGTTCGGCCGGGTGGACTACTCCCTGATCCTCACCTTTGTCTTCTTCTTTGTCTTTGTGGGCAATATGAAGGGGATCCCCGGACTGGAGGAGTGGCTGGGCGGGATGCTGGTGGGCCACGAGCGGCCGGCGGGGGTGCTGGTCAGCCAGGTCATCAGCAACGTGCCCGCCGCCATGCTCCTGTCCGGTTACAGCCAGAGCATCCCGGAACTCATCGTGGGCACCAACCTGGGGGGCCTGGGTACCCTGATCGCCTCCATGGCCAGCCTGATCTCCTACAAGCAGATCGCCAACCAGTACCCCCAGAAGCGGGGGCGCTATCTGGCGGTGTTCACCCTGTTCAACCTGATCTTCCTGTTGATCCTCTACCAGTTCTGACACGAGACGGAAAGGAGAGCGCTATGGAGTGGAATGAGAGCCAGTGGCTCGGTCAATTTGTCCGGGCGGTGACCGCCGCCTTCCCCGGCCGGGTGGTGTGCATCGGCCTGCAGGGGAGCCGGGGCAGGGGGGAGGCCGGGCCGGACAGCGACATCGACATGGTGGTGGTGCTGGACCGGCTGGACCCGGAGGACCTGGAGCGCTACCGCCGGGCGGTGGAGCCCCTGTCCGAGGGGGCGCAACTGTGCGGTTTCCTGTCCGGGCGGGGGGAGCTGGAGGGCTGGGAGCCCGGGGAGCTGTTCCAGTTCTACCACGACACCTGGCCCCTGGTGGGGGGACTGGAGTTCCTGCGGGACCGGTTCACCGCCCGGGACGCCGCCAGGGCGGTGCGGGCGGGGGCCTGCGGCATCTACCACGCCTGCGTCCACAACGCCCTCTATGACCGGGACCCGGCCCTGCTGGCCGGGCTGTACAAGTCCGCCGCCTTCACCCTCCAGGCCAGGTACTTCTCCCGGAACGGCTGGTATGTCTCCCGCCACCGGGCGCTGTTGGAGCGGCTGACGGGGGAGGACCGGGCCGTCCTGGACCGGGCCCTGGCCCTTCGGGCGGGGGAGCCGGTGGACATGGAGGGGGACGCCGCCCGCCTGCTCCGGTGGGCGGGGGCGTTGCTCCGCGCCACCGGGGAGGGGGAGGACCCGGGAAAAAATCCCTCCGCCGGGGGTTGACAGGGCGGGAAGGGCCGGGCTATACTTACCGTAGAAGCGCAGGGCCGTTCCCTCCCATGGCCGGAGAAGAAGCCGCCTGTTTTCGGGCGGCTTTTTGCACACCGAATTATTCCACGGTTTGTAATAATTGCTGGAATAGGGCGGCCGCCGGCGGGGATGGCGCTGTGGGCCCGTGGGCCCGAACACAGACAGATCAACAGGACAAGGAGGAATATCGCCGTGCTTGAGTACAAGATTTCCCGTGAGGATATGCTGAAGTGGTGCCGCATCCCGGAGGAGGAGCTCCCCAACCACCCCGACCGCAAGGCGGACATCATCATCCGGGACACCCGGGCGGAGATCGCCGAGCTGGTGGGCAACATGATGGCCGATGAGATGATCGCCAACAACAAGGAGGGGAAGATCACCAAGTGGGTCCTGCCCTCCGGCCCCGAGGACCAGTACCGCACCTTCATCCGCCGGGTGAACGAGGAGCGGATCAGTCTGAAGAACCTCTATGTGTTCCACATGGATGAGATCCTCAACTGGGAGTGCCGCCCCTACCCCCTGGCCAACTCCTTCGAGAGCTGTGAGGGCCGGATGCTGGCCCGGTTCTACGGCAAGATCGACCCGGAGCTGAACGTCCCCGAGGACCACCGGATCTGGCCGCGGATCAACAACATGGACTACCCCGATGAGATGTGCGAGAAGCTGGGCGGCATCGACACCGTCTGGGCCGGGGTGGGCTACAAGGGGCTGGTGGCCGCCAACGAGTCCCCCGAGTCCCCCTATTTCCGCATCACCATCGACGAGTACGCCCACGGCAAGACCCGCATCATCCGCAAGAACCCCGACAGCATCGTCATGAAGAGCGAGCGCTCCTTCGGCGGGTGCTACGACCTGTGCGACGCCAATATGCTGACCATCGGCTTTGGCATCATGTGCACCGCCAAGCGCTGTGTGGCCATGGTGACCACCGGCAAGTGGAAGCAGACGGTGATCCGGGTCACCATGTTCAGCGAGCCCACGCTGGAGTACCCGGTCACCCTGTTCCCCAAGTACATCCCCAAGGTCATCCTGTGCTGTGACAAGCTGACGGCGGACCACCCCCTGTCCCACGGGGAGATCATCCTCTCCAACGAGAACAGCGGCCCGGGGACCAACTGAGCCGGGGAGGCGGGACACAATGGCGGATGTGCTGGTGCTCAACAACCTGGGGGGCGGACAGTCCGTCCAGGTGGACCAGTTGCCCCTGCCGGGACACACGGTGAAGGGCTACAACTGGAGGTACAACATCGACGCGGGCAAGGGGCCCAACTCCTGCATCTGCATGGGCAGACTGGGGGTCAGGGCCGCCTTTATCGGAAAGGCGGGGAAGGACGCCCCGGGTGACCGGGGGGAGAACTGGATGCGGGAGGCCGGGGTGGACACCAGCGGCCTGCTCCGCTCCGACGAGGTGTCCACCGGCCAGGGGGTCCGGGTGGTGGCCAGGGACGGGCAGAACCTGATCGTCTGCGGCGAGAGCAGTAGCCGGGCCCTCACCTGGGAGGAGGTCCGGGACCAGCTCCACCGGCTGAAGGGGGCCGCCTGGTTCGTCACCGGCTTTGAGATCCGGGAGGAACTTGCTCTGGCCGCCGCCCGGGAGGCCAAGGCCCTGGGAATGGGGACGGTGCTCAACTTCAGCCCCATCCAGACCGTGGAGGTGGGGGCGCTGGACTACATCGACTACCTGGTGGTTAACGAGACCGAGGTGGCCCGGCTGGCCGGGGTGGACGACTGGCGGTCCATGCCCCTCCGGGACCTGTTGGCCCGGGTGCGGGACCGCTACCGCTGTGGCTGTGTGGTGGCCACCTTGGGGGGCGAGGGGAGCGCCGGGCTGAAGGGAGAGACCTTCTGGCAGATCCCCCCCGTGCGGGTGGAGGTGGTGGACACCTCCGGCGCCGGCGACGCCTTCCTGTCCGCCATGGTGGTCAATCTGGTGTGGGGAAAGGACATCCAGAAGGCCTGCCGCTGGGCGGGGACCTTCGCCTCCTACACCACCACCACCCGGGGGACCATCCCCTCCTATCCCACGCTGGAAGAATACCGGACCTGGCTCTCCGGCCAGGCGGATCAAAACATTTGAAGGGAGCCCGATACCATGGACGAGAGACTGGATTTTCTGTTTCTCAATGAGAAGGAGGCCATTCAGGCCGGGGCCAACGACATGGCCCGTTGCGTGGACGTGATGGACGAGGTGTTCCAGCTTCTGGGACAGGGGGACTACCTGATGGGGTGCCCCAACCACAACGCCCACGGTATCAAGATCTATTTCCCCAAGGAGACGCCCTTCCCCCGGATGCCCGTCAAGGGGCCCGACCGGCGGTTCATGGCCCTGGTGGCCTATCTGGGCGGCCGGTACCACGTGTGCGGCGAGAAGTGGTACGGCTCCAATCTGGCCAACCGGGAGCAGGGCCTGCCCCGCTCCATCCTGACCACCGTGCTGAACAACGCGGACACCGGGGCGCCCATCGCCATCCTGTCCGCCAACGCCCTGAGCTCCACCCGGACCGGGGCCATCCCCGCGGTGGGGGCCAAGTACTGCGCCCGGAAGGACAGCAGTGTCCTGGGCGTCATCGGTGTGGGCGTCATTGGCCGGGCCTGTCTCCAGGGGCTGATGTGCGTCCTGCCCAACATCAAGACGGTGAAGGTCTATGACTTGGACCAGAAGGCGGCCCAGGACACCTGCGGCCAGGTGGAGAAGGACTACCCCGGCGTCCGGGCGGTGGCCGTCCCCTCGGTGGAGGAGGCCGTCCGGGACAGCGACGTGGTCAATGTGGCCACCTCCGGGGCCGTCTCCCCGGAGATCAAGGAGGAGTGGCTGAAGGAGGGGGTCCTGCTCACCCTGCCCGCCAGCGCCGCCCTGACCAAGCATGTGATGCAGACCTCCACCATCCTGGTGGACGACTGGAAGATGTATGAGGCCTACGCCCAGGAGCTCCGGGACGAGCCCGGCGGCTTTGCCGCCAACCTGAGCGGCATCTGCGGCTACATGATGGACCTGGAGCGGGACGGCGAGATCCGCCGGGAGGACATCGTGGACCTGGGCGACGTGGTCATGGGCAAGCGGCCCGGCCGCACCTCCGACCAGGAGCGGATCATCTTCATCATGGACGGTATGCCCATCGAGGACGTGGCCTGGGGCTACACGGTCTATGAGAAGGCCAAGGAGCTTGGCCTGGGCACCAAACTGAATCTCTGGGGCTGATTTTACGAAACGCAGTGGCCCCCGGCGCTGGGCGCCGGGGGCCACGATTTTGTTGTGGGAAGGGCCTATTCTGCCAGTCCGGCAATATATATCACCAGGCTGTTCTGCTCCTCCAGATCGGTGGCGGAGACACTACAATAGATCCCCTCCCGGTAGAACAGGTCACCCACTGTGACACCGCTCTCGCTCAGCTCCAGCCCCGCGTCCTCCCCACAGGGGGAAAAGCCGGCCTCCTCCAGGGCGGTGAGGTAATCCTCTATCTCCTCCCGGGTCAGGCCGGTGAGCTGGACCGCGCAGAAATCATAGCTCGCCGATCGCCCCTGTGTGGTGGCGGAGACCTGTCCGGATCCGGGCCGGGGGACCTGCTGGGCCAGCGTGCTGTCAGGCCACTGGGCGGTCTGGGTCCAGCCCTCGGTCTCCGCCCTTTGGACCTCCCCGTGGACAGAGGCGGCCCCACCTCCGCAGGCCACCAGCAACAGGGCACAGAGGATCACTGATAGGGGAAATAGCTTTCTCATGTTATCGCAGGCTCCTTTCCACTCTCCGTACCCGGATGACCAGCACCACGCAGGCCACCAGGACCACCAGGGGCAGTCCGATGGACAGCCACAGGGGCGGGTCGCCCAGGGTGGAGGACACCAGGATGGCGGTGGGGCCGTCGGCCCCTCCGATGACCCCCACGGTGGAGCGCATCTGCCAGAGGAGGACGCCCAATCCCAGCCAGGGGATCAGGGAGAGCAGACAGCCCGCGCCGATGGCCACCAACAACCACCGCAACAGCTTCAGATACCGGCGGGCGGTCCGCCGCTCCCCCTCCTCCATGGCCCGGACCGCCGTCCGCCCTGCCTCCTCCTTGGTGAGGGTGGGGGAGGGGTTCCGCTCCCCCTGGAGCAGTTCCACCAGGGACACCTCCAGGGCCTGGGCCAGGGGCTCCAGCAGGGTGACCTCGGGAAACCCCTTACCTGTCTCCCACTTTGAGATGGCCTTGTCCGTCACATGGAGCCGGTCGGCCAGCTCCTGTTGGGTCCACTGCTTTTCCTTTCTCAGCTGGGCCACAAAGGCGCCGAATCGCAAATTGTCCATTGGTACAACTCCTTTCTCCGCCATGATAGCCACTTCTTTCCGGAAAAGCAACCTACGGAGCGTAGAGTTTCCGGTTTTGGGGTTAATTTTCCCGGAACGGCGCATCCTAGAGAAGAGATCACAGAACAGGAGGGAGCGCCAAATGGAGGAGATCCGCGGGGACGGGGCGCTGGAGGGGGAGGAGCCCCTCCAGCCCATTGTGGACCTGGGATCGTCCCTGATCCGGACGGAGAAGGGGACCATCTATGTGTTGACCATCGTGGGGCAGATCGAGGGGCACCAGCTCCTGCCCCCCACCAGCAAGAGCACAAAGTACGAGCATGTCCTGCCCCTCCTGGCCACGGTGGAGGAGAGCGACCAGATCGACGGGCTGTTGATCCTGCTGAACAACGGCGGGGGAGACGTGGAGGCGGGGCTGGCCATCGCCGAGCTCATCGCCTCCATGTCCAAGCCCACCGTCTCCCTGGTGCTGGGAGGGAGCCACTCCATCGGGGTGCCCCTGGCGGTGTCCGCCAAGCGGTCCTTCATTGCCCCCTCGGCGGCCATGACCATCCACCCGGTGCGGCTCAACGGGCTGGTCATCGGGGTGCCCCAGACCTTCTACTACTTCGAGCGCATCCAGGAGCGCATCATCCAGTTCGTCACCGCCAACAGCGCCATCAAGCGGGAAGCCTTTACAAGGCTGATGCTCCAGACCGGAGAGCTGGCCGCCGACGTGGGGAGCGTGATTTACGGCGAGGAGGCGGTGGGCCTGGGCCTCATTGACCAGATCGGCGGTCTTTCGGATGCCCTGGCCAGCCTGCACCGGATGATCCGGGAGAGACCGGGGCCCGCCGTCGCCGAGCCGTAGGGGCCCCAACACGGTTGGGGCGGCGCGGAGCGCCGGAAATTCGGAGCCACAGGCGGAGAATTTGCGCAGGGCGAATTGACTTCGCCCGAGCATTGTGGATCAGAGGGACCCCACAGAGCGGTACCGCCGCTCTGTGGGAGGAGGAGGCGGTGGGCCTGGGCCTCATTGACCAGATCGGCGGGCTGTCAGACGCCCTGGCCAGCCTGCACCGGATGATCTGGGAGGGACCGGGGCCCGCCGCCGCCGAGCCGTAGGGGCCGGAAGATCTAAGTACTCAAAAGGGGGGCCTTCGGGCCCTCTCTTTGAGTTTACATAAGTATTTTCACAAAAGACTGGAATTGTCCTCCGGTTTGTGATAATATAATGGGCAGTATCCGTTTGACTGGGAGGTACTTACACTGTGAATTATCTGATGGTAGCCGTCCTGGGCGTGGTCCAGGGCGTGGCCGAGTTTCTGCCCATCTCCAGCTCCGGGCACCTGACTCTGTTTCAGCACTTCTTCAACATGGAGACCCCGGACAACCTGTTCAATATCCTGCTCCACTTCGCCACGCTGATCGCCGTGTGCGTCTACTACCGGGAGGACATCCTGGAGATGATCCTGGAGTTCTTCCGGTTCCTGAAGGACCTGATCACCCGGACCCCGGGCAGGGGAGAGCCCCCCGCCGCCCGGCGGCAGATCCTGCTCCTCATCGTGGGCACCCTGCCCCTGTTCCTGGTGTTGCCCATCCAGGACTATGTGGAGCAAGTGGGCAACTACCCGGCGGCGGTGAGCTGTATTTTGATCCTCACCGGCTTTGTCCTCTTCCTCTCTGACCGGATGGCCCGGGGCCGGAAGAACGCCCGGAACACCACCCTGAAGGACGCCCTGCTCATCGGGGTGGCCCAGGGGTTTGCCACTCTGCCCGGCCTGTCCCGGTCCGGGAGCACCATCGCCGCCGGTATGGCCCTGGGGCTGGACCGGAAGTTCGCCGTGCGCTTCTCCTTCCTCCTGTCCCTGCCCGCGGTGCTGGGCGCCACCCTTCTGAAGGTGGTGGACGTGGCCAAGGAGGGGGGCGTGGACGCCGCCCTGTTGCCCAAGTACCTGTTGGGCATGGTCATCGCCGGGGTGGTGGGCTACTTCTCCATTGGCCTGGTCAATCTGCTGGCCTCCAAGGGGAAGTTCGGCGCCTTCGCCTACTACTGCTGGATCGCGGGCGCACTCTTCCTGGTGCTCAGTCTGACGGGCTGGACCCTGGTGCCGGCGGCGGCCTGATTTTAGTTTTCTCCGAAAGGAACGAATGATATGGCGGCATCGCAACAGAAGAAAAAAGGGGGGAGCCGGGCCCAGTCGTCCTCGGGCGGCCGGCGGACCGCCCCCTCCAAGAGCGGGGGACGGAGCCGGAAGGCGGCGCCCCAGCCGGCCGCGCGCCCCTTCCGCCGGGAGGTGGGGGCGGTGGTCTGCTTTCTGCTGGCCATTTTTGCCTCCTTTGGCTACTTCCACAAGCAGGCCGTCTTCATCGACCTGTTCTGCGATCTGCTGAAGAGCCTGCTGGGGTACGGCTTCTGGCTGGTCCCGCCCGCCCTGCTCCTGGGGGCCTATATCCTGGGCTTCCACCGGGGGCGGCCGGTGCGGTTGCGGCTGTGCTGTGCCCTGCTGTTGCCCCTGATCTTCTCCTGCCTGGTCCACGGGGTGATGGCCGATCCCCTCCCCTGGGACGGCCAGCTGTGGGGCAGTCTGGTGGAGAGCGGCCGGGCCCTCCGGTCCGGCGGGGCTCTGGGCGGCATTTTGGCCCAGGCCTTCGTCACCCTCTTTACCGACATCGGCTCCACCATTGTCTTCGCCCTGGTGGGGGTGCTGGTGGGGCTGACTGCCTTCAACCGCTCCCTGTCCGACGTAACCCGCTGGATCATTGACCGGCCCCGCTATGTCCCAGAGCCCGAGCCGGAGCCCGTCTCCCGCCGGGAGAACAGGACAAGGGAGGAGCGGGAGCCCGCTCCCGCCCCGGAGCGGCGGCCCGCCATCGACATCCCGGTGGAGGACGGCCCCCTGGTGGGCAGGGAGCCCGCCCCCGCCCCGGAGAAGAAGCGGCACTTCTTCGACCGGCGGCCCCGGGTCCCCGCCCCCGACCAGGTGTTGCGGGCCGGGCAGGGGGAGCCCCAGCCCGCCCCGGAGAGCTCCGCCCCCGAGGAGCCCCGGACCGCCGAGCCCGTGGCCCCGCCCAAGCCCATCCCGGTGGTGCCGCCGGTCCCCGTGTCCATGCCCGGGGAGCAGGCCGCTCCGCCGGAGCACGCCTCCGCCGCCCAGGACCGCCCGGCCCAGGTGACCCGGCAGGAGGCCCGGGAGGCCGCCGAGCAGGTGGACCGGGACGTGCAACAGGCCCTGGAGCAGGGGAGCGCCCCCTACCAGTACCCGCCCCTGTCCTTGCTGAAGGAGGGGAGCGGCGAGCTGGGTGGCGACGCCCTGGGGGAGCTGAACGCCAACCGCCAGCGGCTGGAGGACACCATCCACTCCTTCGGCATCGAGGCCAATATCATCAACGTGGTACGGGGGCCCTCGGTCACCCGGTACGAGCTGGAGCTGGACCAGGGGGTGCGGCTGAACAAGCTGACCAACCTGGCCGACGACATCGCCCTGGCCCTGGGGGCCACGGGCGTGCGCATCGCCCCCATCCCGGACAAGATCTCGGTGGTGGGCATCGAGGTGCCCAACAAGGTGGTCTCCCCGGTATCCATCCACTCGGTCATCGGCTCCAAGGACTTCACCGACAGCAAGTCCAAGGTGTCCTTCGCCGTGGGCCGGGACATCAGCGGACAGGCCATCGTGGGGGACATCAATAAACTGCCTCACCTGCTCATCGCCGGCACCACCGGCTCGGGCAAGTCGGTGTGCACCAACTCCCTCATCATCTCCCTGCTGTACAAGGCCACCCCCGAGGAGGTCCGCCTGATCATGGTGGACCCCAAGATGGTGGAGCTGGGCATCTACAACGGCATCCCCCACCTGCTCATCCCGGTGGTCACCGACCCCAAGAAGGCCGCCGGCGCCCTGCAGTGGGCGGTCACCGAGATGATGAAGCGCTACCGCACCTTCTCCGAGGCGGGGGTGCGCAAGCTGGAGGAGTACAACGCCCTGGCCGCCCGCACCGAGGGGATGGAGAAGATGCCCTTCATCGTGGTGGTCATCGACGAGCTGGCCGACCTGATGCTGGTGGCCGCCAAGGAGGTGGAGGAGTCCATCTGCCGGGTGGCCCAGATGGGCCGCGCCGCCGGGATGCACCTGGTCATCGCCACCCAGCGGCCCTCCGCCGACGTGATCACCGGCCTGATGAAGGCCAACATCCCCAGCCGCATCGCCTTTGCCGTGGCCTCCGCCATGGAGTCCCGGATCATCCTGGACACCCAGGGGGCGGAGAAGCTGGTGGGCCGGGGGGACATGCTCTTCGCCCCCCTGGGCGCTGGAAAGCCCACCCGGGTGCAGGGCTGTTTCATCTCGGACGCCGAGGTGGCCTCGGTGGTGGACTTTGTGAAGAAGAACAGCGGCGCCGCCCAGTACGACGACCAGGTGATGGAGGAGATCGAACAGCACGCCGCCGAGAAGGA
>CALWVW010000021.1 GCA_944385075.1 uncultured Oscillospiraceae bacterium
TTTTTCAATACATCTGCTTGACATGTTATAATTTTGCGCCTACATATGTTTATTTTTGCTTTTTTCTATGGCATTAAGATAAGATGGCTTCCTTTTTTGGAAAAACGCTGCTTTTGAGCCAGGAAAATAGCCTTTTGAAAAATATATATGGGGGAGGGACAGGAAGATTAGCCCCCTGCCCCTCTTTTTTTGCTTTTGCTATGCAGCAACACGATATGTAAAGCCAACAAATCCTTTTATACGAAGATTTCGGTTATCCCGGCGTCCGGGCCTAATTGGAATCGTGTGGCGGGCAATTTGCCGCATAAGTTTGTCACTGCTGCCTTTCGGCGTTCTGAAATATTCGCGGCACAATACCACCGCCATTTTGAAATTGACACGGTAGGCATATATGCCATCCTTGGGCTGCTGGATCACTACTTCACGCACGATCCTGCTGGTAAAATTAAACATTGTCAGTGCAGAGTAAATTTCTTGTTCCACAAAAGCGTCAGATTTGCCGTGGAGATTAACCAGACCGAGCGAATATTTTAGGTCTCTAAAGCTGGTCTCGATACCCCAGCGCATGTGATATAACTCTTTGACATCTTCTAATGTAAACGAACGCGAAAGTGAGGTCGCAATCGTTTCAAATTCTCCTGTTTCCAACTGAACGCGAACAATCCTCAGCTTCATTGTATAGGGGCTTTGAAAATCCCAGCGGCCCCGCCGAGTCTTTGAACCTGGTTTGCTCTTTTTCGGCACTTGTAGGAAGATATGCCGCCGCTGCTTGTCCTCATTTGTTTGCGTTGTCGTGATTGTGAAACTAATGTCACAATCAAGCTCAAACATAGGCAAACGAGCTATCTCCCGCATAGCCGAATGGTTTTGTTTGACTCGGATGAGAAAATCCGTGTTTGGCTTTTCAATGAGGTGGGCCAACAAATTGTAACTCTCATATCCTCGATCAGCAACAACCAATGTTTTCTGACTAAAGTCATTTTGTTTCAACATCTCAACCAGAGCACCGATTTCATCCTTTTGCGGTTCTGGCTGTATTATCACATCAAAATAAGTCTTGTTCAGCACATCATACAGCGGATTGACATGTAGCTGATTGTATCCTTTTGGGGCACTCTCGTTTTGGACAAAGGACGGAGCATTGGGGTTGCGTGGCATGTTTACCGCTGTTCCATCTACTGCAAGGATACGATAGCCACGGAATGTATCGGCGTCGGCGCAAGCGGCGTTAAAGGAATGAAAGACTTTTCGGAAAACCTCGGGTGCAATCTGCGCCCTGCGCTGTGACACGGCGGCAGGGGTGGCATTGATACCTGCACTATGTAACTCTTTTGCTAGGGAACCGCCTTCGGCTCCTATTAGGAGCCGAAGGACAGTTTCAAGTGGTAACTTGCGGGCCCGGGAAAATTCCCGGGTCCCGCTATAATGAGCGGCTGTATCGGTGATAGCGCCATTGAGGGCTAAGTTAATCTCTAACGCGGATGACATAATGATCCCCTCCAGGGCTTATGGTGCCGTCAAAGTAAGATGCCGCCATGTCAGTGAGCAAAGATACCATGTCAGCTTTGATCTCTTTGTATTTCTCTTCCATTAGATTGCTCAAATCTGGGTTCCACTTTTCATAAACAGGATTATCGGCAATAACAATATTCTTGTAGTTACCAACATAATTAAAAGAATGGGCCTCAATGTGAACTTCGCCTGTTCTTATATCTGGAGTAGCGCAAGAAGCTGCTTCCCAGAGCGAAGCAGAGACTTTTGAAGCAATTCGATCTGCCTCACGAATGATATCAAAGTCCCTGGTATCTCTGGAGATAAATACCCAGCACATAGAATGGAAAGGATCAAAATGACTCATATAGATAGAAATGGCTAAAAGAACTTGAAGATAGTACTTCATGGTTATAACTCCTTTCGCGTGAATCATGAAGAAGGTGAGGACACGGAATTAGCATCTTCTTCGGCCTGCTTTATATATCCGTGGTCGGAAGAAAATACAAAAAAACCGCGCACAACAACCGTACCCCCCCTCCGACGACGGGGTAATACGATTATCGTGCGCGGTGCATATCACTCAACCATTTGATAGCAACTCAACGCTTTGTGTTATAAATCTCTCAAAATTTAAAAATTAGCAATCAACAAGTAAATTCATTAAACACAAATATCAAATACAAAAACTCTCATGTGGGCTACAAGGCCACTTTTATACTACCTCAAATTGCGGTAGTATGTGTGAACGGAGTGTAAATTTAACCACTTCACAAATTTTCTAAAAACAATTAAGGGTGGAAAGGTACCTTCCCACCCTTAATTTAATGACATTGGGCCGGCGGCCGGGGATTTTTTGTCTCTATTCCGATAAGAGCTCCCACTGAAAGTTTTCCAGCTTCAGCCGGCTCCCCACCGTGGTCCCCTCGGGCAGAAGGAACATGGTGACGGAGTGGGGCTGTCCGCCGTCCCCCATCAGGTCGGCGTAGTCCCCGTTGACGGCGGTCACCGTGTAGTACATGGGCTCCATGGGTTTTCTTTCCCTCCCCGCTCTGCAAAAGTCCGGTTTATGGGACCGCTCCTTTCGTATACTCTGGGTGTAAACCGGAACAAGAAAGGAGCGGAAACGCGATGGATTACAGTATCATTTGGGTAAGAGGGCACGTGGAGGTGTACGACTGGGCCGGGCGGTTCTGCTTCTCCGCCGACAGCGAGCGGGAGGCCCGGGAGGAGCTGGACCTCATCGCCTGAACCGATCTGTCCCACAGGCCGCGCCGGAGGGCCCCGGCGCGGCCTCTCTGCGCCCTCAGCCCCGGGCGTTGGCCACCAGGGCCAACAGCGCCTCGCCGGTGGTGTCCTCCCCCACGGTGTACCGGTCCAGCCCCAGCAGGGACTGGGACATCCCCCGGACCAGGGTGTTGTCCCCCGGCTGGGTGGTGAAGGTGATGTCAAAGCCGTTCTCCAACAGCACCACCTGGGCCAGCTGGTCCCACTGCCCGGAGGGGAAGGCCAGGGCGTTGACCTTCTCCTCCCCGAAGCCCGCGGTAAACTCCTCCCGCAGGGTCTGGCAGTCCCGGGCCAGCACCTCCCGGTAGGCCTCCTCCGGCTCCCCCTCCCAGCGGAGGATGTTCTCCCGGGCCTGTCCCTCCTCAAAGGCGGCCCACTGGTGCATATCATAGGTGTGGCTCTGGACGGACACCAGGCCGGAGGCCACCATCTCCGCCCCCTGCTCATAGGAGAACCGGGGGGTGATGGGGTGGACCGTGTCCTTGTAGCGCTCCGTCTGCCCCACGTTGATGCCGATGGCAAAGATGGTGGCGGGCATCCCGTACTTCTGGAGCAGGGGCCAGGCGTACTGGTAGTTGCTCAGATAGCCGTCGTCAAAGGTGATGACCACCGGCTTTTCCGGGAGGGGCGCCCCCTCCTCCACATAGGCGGACAGCTCCTCCAGGGTAACGGCGGTGTAGCCCGCCCCCTTCAGGGCGGCCAGGTGCTCCTCCAGCCGCTCCGGGCTGACAGTGACCGAGGGGTCCCCCTCCTCCGCCACGTCGTGGTACATGAGCACCGGCACCACGGCGGTGTACGCCCCCTCCTCCATGGGGCGGGCGGCGGCCATCTCCTCCAGGTGCTGGGACACGTTGTCCGCCGTCACATAGGCCCCGAAGTCCTCGGGCACATAGACGCCCCCGTCCCCGAAGATCCGGGCCAGGGCCATCTCCCCCACGCAGTTGCGGAAGTGGGTCTCGTCATAGAAGTACCGGGGGTCAAAGCTGACCGAGGACAGGGAGAAGTCCCAGTAGGGGGTCACCTGGGCCAGCCGGGTGTAGAAGTCCTCCACCTGGGCCCAGTCGAAATAGGCCATGTATTCGTGGTACACCGGGGCGCACACCACCAGCAGGTTGATCCCCCGCTCCCCGCACAGATCTCGCATGCGTGCCAGGCTCTCCAGCGTCCCGGCCACCGCCCCCTCGTCCATAATCCGGTAGCCCTCCGGGTAGGCGGCAAAGGCGGGGTAGGCGGCCAGATAGTCCTCCAGGCCGCCGATGAACTCCGCGTCCCGCTCCTTCTTGTCGTAGGCGCCCGTGTCCGGGTCAAAGACGTCGAAGGCCTGGGCCGCGTAGGTGTTCTCCCCCATGGCCTCCAGCTTGTCCAGCCCGTGCCGGGGGTCCATGAACAGAAACCGGGAGTAGAAGTCCACCGGGTCCTCCCCGGTGACCGCGGGCTGGATGGCGAAGGACCGCTCGTCGGGCAGAGTGTCATAGGTGATGGCGTTGTCGATGTACACCCCCACCACCAGATTTTTCACCGTGTAGTTCTCAATGAGATAGGTGGCGATCTGCTCCACGTCCAGCATGTCCGCCCCGTACATGAACATATTGTAGAAGCTGGCGTCAAAATACTCGTTGAGCTGCTCCGTGGGGTAGGAGCTGGTGGAGGAGCACCCGATGATATAGGAGTCGTACTCCTGGTGGTGCTCCTGGATATAGCTCACCTTGGCGCTCCGAGGATTGAGGGTCATCTCATAGGAGGGCCACTCCCACAGCGCGCCGGGGAACACCCCGAAGGGGTCGGTGAGAAAGTTGAAGGCCAGCACCCCGCCCCCCAACAGCGCCAGGGTGGCGAAGAAGGTGACAAGCCACTTTTTGGACGACATAGGGACCTCCTCAGAACTGTTGGTAGATGAAGCCGGAGGAGATGTACTCCCCCCGCAGGATTCCCAGGCAGAACAGCACCGCCAGCGGCACGGCGATGGCCAGCCACTGGACAAAAAAGCTCTGCCGCTCCAGGGTCAGGCGCACCTGCCCGCCCCGCTCCTGGTACCACTCCACGGCCACCACCACCGCCATCCCCGCCAGGATGACCCCGATGTCAAAGCCCGTCAGCCCCAGGGTCAGCATGGTCCCGTTCCACAGGTCGGACAGCTGGGGGTGGAGAAAGGTCT
This sequence comes from uncultured Oscillospiraceae bacterium, assembly GCA_944385075.1. GTDB lineage: Bacteria > Bacillota > Clostridia > Oscillospirales > Oscillospiraceae > Lawsonibacter. The sequence continues at coordinate 4,934 of CALWVW010000021.1, forward strand.
CCTTGATCATCCACAGGGCGGTGAGGAGCCGGGGCGCCCGGGTGAGATACCGGCCCAGGAACACCAGAAAGCAGGTGCGGAGCACCTGAAACACCTTGTACCAGGCGGCCCGGTCGTCGATGCGCAGGGCCCTCTTCCAGGCGGCGAACCAGGGGGCCATCAGCAGGGCCAGGGTGATGAGGGCCCCGTTCCAGAAGCCGTAGGCGATATACCGCCAGTTGGCCCCGTGCCAGATGCCGATGACGAAGTAGATGGAGAAGGTGGCCAGGGAGGTGGGGATGATCTTGCCCAGGGTGCCGCCGATGTGCCTGCGGGTCCACTTGCCCAGCCGGCCCAGGGGCTTGGACAGGGACATGGGGTAAAAGAGGTAGTCCCGCATCCAGGCCCCCAGGGTAATGTGCCACCGCCGCCAGAAATCGGTGAGGGAGGTGGAGAACAGGGGGCGGCGGAAGTTCTCCGCCATCTGGATGCCGAACATCTGGGCCACGCCCCGGGTGATGTCGATACCGCCGGAGAAGTCCCCATACAGCTGGATGCAGTAGAAGAACACCCCCGCCGCCTGGACCGCCCCGCCGTAGCTCCAGGGGTCGCCCATCACCGTCTCCACCAGCACCGCGGCCCGGTCGGCGATGACCAGCTTCTTGAAATAGCCCCACAGGGCCAGCTGGATGCCGTACTTCAGCTGGTCCCAGTCCAGGTCCCGGCCCTGGTACAGCTGGGGGGCCAGCTGGTCATAGCGGCTGATGGGCCCCTGGACCACCTGGGGGAAGAAGGAGACAAAGAGCAACAGCTTTCCAAAATTCCGCTCGGGCGGGTACTTGTCCCGGTAGACGTCGATCACATAGCCCACCGACTGGAACATGAAAAAGGAGATGCCCAGGGGCAACAGCAGGTGGGACACGGGCAGTTGCCCCCCCGCCCCCAGCCGGTCCAGCAGGGGCTGGAGCATCTCAGCTGTAAAGTTCCAATACTTTAGGAAGTAGAGCAGGCCGAAGTTGAGCAGGCAGGCCCACAGCACCACCAGCCGCCGCTGTTTTTTGCACCGGGCGGCCACCGCCTTCCGCTCCTCCGGCGGGGCCTCCCGCCGGAGCCGGTTGAGCCGCCCCAGGGCCAGCCCGGACAGGTAGACGGTGCCGGCGGTGTAGAACACATAGCCCACCGTCCAGCGGCCGCCCAACCAGTAGAAGGTCAGGCTGGCCAGCAACAGCACCCCCCACCGGAGCCGGCGGGGGGCCAGGGAGTAGACCGCCAGGGCCGCCCCCACCAGAGCCAGAAAGGCCAGGGAGGTAAAGGCCATCTCAGCCCCTCCGGGCCTCGATCAGGGCCATGATCGCCTGGACGGAGTTGAAGTTCTCGGGCACCAGGTCGTCCACCGTGATCTCCACGTCGAACTCCTCCATGATCTCCGAGACGATGGTGACGATGTCCAGCGAACCCAGGATCCCGTCGTCGATCAGGGCGGTCTGCCCGTCGAACTCCACGCCGGGGCAGGCCTCGGTCAAAATCTGCATCAGCTTTTCCATGGTCAGCTTCCTCTCTTCTCTTGATTGCAAAGTACGATGCTCTCCCAGCCGTCGGGCTGGAAGCCCAGTTTGGCATAGGCCCGGAGAGCGGGCAGGTTGTCCGCCCCCGTCCAGACGGAGGTGGCCGCACCCCCGGCGGCGGACAGGTAGGCGGAGATCAGCCGGGTGGACAGGCCGCAACCCCGCGCATCCGGCCGGACGGCCAGGTGGCAAATCTCGCCGCCCCGCCGGTCCAGGGAGAAGTGGAGCAGTCCGGCCACGCCGGTCCCGTCCCGCTCCACCAGACAGCGGCCGGCGGCCACCTCCTCCGACCACTCCTTCCGGGAGGGCAGACAGCCCGTCAGCCGGGGAAAGCTGTCCCACAGCAGGGCCAGGGTGTCTCTCTCCTCCTCCTCCCCGGCATACTGGGGCGGGCAGGGCCGCTCCGCCTCCCCCGCCGGGCGGCTCAGCCGCACCCGGGAGAGGAGGGGCGCAAACCCCTGCCCCCGCAGATAGTCCACCGCCTCCCGCAAACCCGTGTCCTGCGGGCGAAAGGCGACCTCGGTCACCGTGGGGTCGGGCAGGGTAGCCCCCAGGGGGGCGGACAGGTCGTTGAGATAGAAGTGGAGCCGGTCGAACCAGGGCCGCTCCACCAGAAGCAACAGCCCGGCTCCCGTCTCCTGGACGGACAGCTCCTCCCGGGCGATGAGCCCCTCCAGCTCCTGCCGGGAAAAGAAGGCGTTGGTGCGCACTCCCCGGCGGAACTGGGCGGAGATCAGGGGGGCGAGCTCCTCATACTGGCTGACTGTCTTCATGGAGATACTCCTCCTTCAGCTGGACCCGGTGGATCTTTCCGTTGGGGTTGTGGGGCATCTCCTCCCGGCGGTGGTACACGTTGGGCACCATGTACCGGGGCAACATGGCCCGGGCCGCCTTGGCCACCTCCCCCGTCTCCTCTCCGCCGGTGTAGATGCACAGGATCTTGTCCCGCTCCCGGTCGAAGAGGCAGGCCACCTCCCGGATGGAGGGGATGCCGCTGAGGGTGGCCTCGATCTCCCCCAGCTCGATGCGGTAGCCCATGTGCTTGATCTGCCCGTCCGCCCGGGACAGGAAGGTGAGCAGGCCCGTCTCGTCCATCACCGCCAGATCCCCGGTGCGGTAGATGAGGTCGGGGTACCAGGGGTTCCGGGGGTCCTGGACAAAGGACTCCCGGGTCTTGTCCCACTGGCCGTAGTAGCCCTTGGCCAGCCCCATCCCCCGCACGCAGATCTCCCCCGGCTGTCCCGGGGGGACGGGCTTGCCCTCCCCGTCCAGGAGAAAGACCTCCTTATTGGCGCAGGCCCGGCCGATGGGGACCATCTCCGTGTCGGCGAACTCCCGGTCGATGGGGTACCAGGTGCAGTCCACCGTCACCTCGGTGGGGCCGTACAGGTTGATATAGCGCACCTGGGGCAGGGCCCGCCGCCAGCGGTTCAGGTGCTTGGCCTGGAGGGCCTCCCCGCCCAGGATGGCGGTGCGCAGGTGGGTGGGGGCCTCCTTCTCCAGCGCCCCGGAGGCGGCCAGCAGGTGGAAAGCGGAGGTGGCCCACACCAGGGCGGTGACCCCCTTCTCCTCCAGAAACCGCACCAGCGGCAGGGGGAAGAGGAACAGATTTTGGGGGATGATGTGGGTGGTAGCCCCACATTTTAGTGTCAGGTAAATATCCTTTACAGATAGGTCGAAGTAGAAGGGGGCCTGATTGCCCAGCACGTCCCGGTCGGAGAACTCCCCCGCCTGGGCCAGCCACTCCACAAAGTCGATGACGCTCCGGTGGCAGATGACGATGCCCTTGGGGGTGCCGGTGGACCCGGAGGTGAAGATCACGTACACCGGGTCGGTGTCCAGCACCATGGCCCGCCGCCGGGCCAGCTCCTCCCCGTCCGCCGGGTGGGCCAGCCCCGCCTCCAGCTCCAGGGCCGGGCAGAACCGGGACAGGGCCCGGGCGGCCCCCTCCAGGGCGGCGGGGTAGACCAGGGCCGCCGGAGACAGGGTCTCGAAGATCCGCTCCATCCGGGCCAGGGGCATCTGGCTGTCGATGGGGACATAGAAGTTCCCGGCGTACAGCACCCCCTGAAAGGCGGCCAGGGTGGCGGCGGTCCGCTCCACCAGCACGCACACCGGGGCGTTGTGCCGGGGGGTCAGCTCCGCCAGGGCCGTCCCCAGCCCCTGTGCCGCCCGCTGGAGCTGAGAGAAGGTAAAGCTATTCTCCTTGTCGGCAAAGGCCACCTTGTCCGGCACCCGGGCCGCGGAGGCCTCCAGGTACTCCAGCACGTTTGTCTGCAACATCGCGCACCCTCCTTTTCCGCCTGTCAGAGGGGAAAATCCATCTTGGCATTATAGCATGTCCACCCCGCCCCTGTCAACGAAGGGGGCGGGCTCAGGGCCGCCCCCCGCCCCCGGTCAGGGTGGTCAGCAGGCCCCGGCACCCGGCCAGCACATCCCGCCAGGTGGCCTCGAAGTCCCCGGTGTACCAGGGGTCGGCGATCTCCCGGTCCGGCCGGCCCGCATACTCCAGAAGGGGATGGAGCTTCCCCTCCCGGTCCCCGCCGAAAAGCCGCTCCATGGCCCGCAGGTTGCCCCGGTCCATGCCGATGAGCAGGTCGTAGGTCCCGTAGTCCCCGGGGACCAGTTGCCGGGCCCGCTTTCCGGCGCAGTCGATCCCGTGCTCGGCCAGCTTGCGCCGGGCGGGGGGATAGACCGGGTTGCCAATCTCCTCGCTACTGGTGGCGGCTGACGCAATGAGAAATTCTCTCTCCCGCCCCGCCTGTCCCACCAGGTCCTTCATGACGAATTCGGCCATGGGGCTTCGGCAGATGTTGCCATAGCACACAAACAGCACTTTGATCACCGGGCCACGCTCCTTTTTCTGTCGCTGGGGAAATATCCGCCCGCCCATTGTACCACCCGGCGGGCCGGGAGGCAAGGGAAAGGGCCACCCGCCTCCGCAAAAAACCGGGGCCGAAGCCCCGGTCTTGGGGAGGGAGCTCTGGCCGGTCCTACCCCCGCCACCCCCGGGCGGCGGGGTCCAGGGCCCCGGCGGCGGTGTAGAGCAGGGCGTTGCAGATGGCGGCCGCCACGTTGCTCCCCCCCTTTCGGCCGAAGGCGACGATGGCGGGCACCCCCGCCCGCTCACAGGCCGCCCACAGGGCCCGCTTGCTCTCCACCACGTTGACAAAGCCCACCGGCACCCCGATCACCAGGGCGGGGCGCAGGCCGCCCTCCAGCAGGTCCGCCAGGGCCAGCAGGGCGGTGGGGGCGTTGCCCACCGCGAACACCGCCCCGGGGAACCGCTCCGCCCCATAGGCCACCGCCGCCGCCGCCCGGGTGGTCCCCCCGGTCCGGGCCCGCTGGGCCACCAGGGGGTCGGCCATGAAGCAGTGGGCCGCGCCCCCCAGCCGCTCCAGAGTGGGCTTGCTCACCCCCGCCAGGGCCATGTTGGTGTCGGTGAGGATGGGGGTGCCCCGGCCCAGGGCGGCCACCCCCACCTCCACCGCCCCCGGTGTGAAGGCCAGATTGTCCGCGTAGTCGAAGTCCGCTGTGGTGTGGATCACCCGCAGGACCACGGGGGCCGCCTCCGGCGGCAGGGCGATCCCCCGGGCGGACAGCTCCCCCCGGATGATGGCCATGCTGGTGCGCTCGATGTCCCCCGGAAGGGTGTGTCTAATCTGCTCCATGGGAAAATTCCTCCATCGCCCGGTAGACCGCGTCCAGGTCCAGGTGGGCCCGCACCGTGTCCGCCAGCAGGTCGTACTGCCGCTCCTTGAAGGCCGCCCGCCCCTCCACCGGCGCCTCCCCCAGGGTCAGCCCCCGGCGGGCGGCCAGATACTCCGCCAGGCGGCCGGTCAGCGCCCCGGTGTCGAACAGCCCGTGGAGGTAGGTGCCGAACACCGCCCCCCGGACCGCTCCGTCCGGGGTCCCACCCTCCAGCAGGCAGAAGGGGGCCGTCCCCTCCTCTCTCCAGGTCCGGCCCATGTGGATCTCATAGCCCTCCAGCGCCGCCCCGGCGAAGGGGGCGCAGGCCACGGCGGTCCGGCGGGTGCGGGCCTTCCGGGGGGAGAACTCCGTGTGGACGGGCAGAAGGCCCATCCCCCTCAGCTCCCCGCCGAACTCCACCCCCTCCGGGTCCCGGAGGGTCTCGCCCAGCATCTGATAGCCGCCGCAGATGCCCAGCACCGGAGTTCCCCCCGCGGCCAGCTTTTGGACCGCCGCCTCCAGGCCGCTCTGCCGCATCCACAGCAGGTCGGCCATGGTGTTCTTGGTGCCGGGCAGGACCACCAGATCGGGGCGGCCCAGGGCGGCGGGGGCGTCCACATACCGGACCCCCAGGGCCGGGTGGGCCTCCAGCGGGGGGAAGTCGGTGAAGTTGGAGATCCGGGGCAGGCGCACCACCGCCACATCCAGTAACCGCTCCGCCCGGGTGCGGCCCAGGGCGGGGGCCAGGCTGTCCTCGTCGTCGATCTCCACCGGGGCGTAGGGGATGACCCCCAGGTTGGGCACCCCGGTCAGCTGCTCCAGCTGGCGCACCCCGGGCTCCAACAGGGAGGGGTCCCCCCGGAACTTGTTGATGACGGTGCCTACCACCCGGGCCCGCTCCTCCGGGGCCAGCAGGGCCACGGTGCCGTACAGCTGGGCGAACACGCCCCCCCGGTCCACGTCCCCCACCAGCAGGACCGGGGCGTCGACCCGGGCGGCCAGCCCCATGTTCACAATATCGTCCGCCCGCAGGTTGATCTCCGCCGGGCTCCCCGCCCCCTCGATGACCACCACGTCCTGCTCCGCGGCCAGACTGCGGTAGTCGGCCAGCACCTGGGGGATCAGGGCGGGCTTCATGGCGAAGTAGTCCGCCGCCCGATAGGTGCCCCGGACCTCCCCGTGGACGATCAGCTGGCTCCCGGTGTCGCTGGTGGGCTTGAGGAGGATGGGGTTCATCCGCACGTCGGGCTCCAGCCCCGCCGCCTCCGCCTGGGCCACCTGGGCCCGGCCCATCTCCAGCCCGTCCCGGGTGATATAGCTGTTCAGGGCCATGTTCTGGCTCTTGAAGGGGGCCACCCGCAGGCCGTCCTGCCGGAAGATCCGGCACAGGGCCGTCACCAGCAGGCTCTTCCCCGCCCCGGACATGGTCCCCTGGACCATGATACACTTAGCCACCACTCAGCACCTCCCCCAGAATGTGTAAAAAAATCCCGTTCTCCCGGCCGGTCCGGACCGCCGCCCGGTACCAGCCCCGCCCCAGTCCGGCGTAGTCGCCGCAGTCCCGCAGGAGCACCCCCCGGGCCCGGAGCTTGGGGCACAGATCCGGGTCCGGGTGGAAGAAGAGCAGGTAGTTGGCCTGCCCCGGCACCACCCGGCACCCCAGTGTCTCCAGCCCCCTCTGCAGGCGGGGGCGCTCCTCCGCCACCAGGGCCCGGAGGGCCCGGCGGTAGTCCTCCGCCTCCAGGGCCGCCACCCCCGCCGCCTGGGCCGGGGTGGACACCGCCCAGGGGGGGCCGCTCCGGCCCATTTTCTCCAGCAGGGCCGTGTCGGAACACAGGGCGTAGCCCAGCCGCAGGCCCGCCATGGCGTACTCCTTGGTGAAGGCCCGCAGGACCACCAGATCGGGGTGGCCGGCCAGCTCCCCCACCAGGGAGTGGTCCTCCTGGTCCTCCAGAAAGGGGGCGAAGCACTCGTCCACCGCCAGCACGGTCCCCGCCCGGGCGCAGGCCCGGAGGATCTCCCCCAGCAGGGGCCGGGAGGTGGTCAGGCCGGTGGGGTTGTTGGGCTCGCACAGGACCAGCAGGTCCAGTCCCGGCTCGATCCTCTCCAGCACCCGCTCCGTCAGGCGGAAGCCCTCCCCCTCCTCCAGGGGGAACCGCTCCACCCGGCACCCGGCCAGCTCCAGCGCCCGCTGGTACTCGGAGAAGGTGGGGGCGGTGACCAGGGCCCGCCGGGGCCGCAGGGCCAGGGCCAGCCGGTCGATCAGGTCCGCCGCCCCGTTGCCGCACAGCACCCACTGGGGGGGCAGGCGGTGGTACTCCCCCAGCCGGCGGCACAGCTCCCGGCAGAAGGGGTCCGGGTAGCGGTCCGCCCGGTCCAGACTGGCGCGGACCGCCTCCCGCACCCCCTCCGGGAGCCCCAGGGGACTGACGTTGGCGGAGAAGTCCAGGGGCGCGCCGCCGTATTCCAGCTCATATGCGGCCCAGTCGCCGCCGTGGTTCCAGGGTAGCATGGTGTTCTCTCCTTCCCGCAGGGTCATAGCAGGCCCGCCAGCGCCGCCCGCGCCGCGCACAGCAGGGCCAGGCAGAGCACCCCCGCCACCCACGCCATCCGGTTGGCCCGGAGGATGTCCGCCGGCGCGATGGGCCGGGTGTCGTCCCCGATGGTGGGCTTCTCACACAGCCGGCCGAAGTAGAAGGCGGGGCCGGCCAGCCGGACCCCCAGGGCCCCGGCCACCGCCGCCTCGCACTGGGCGGAGTTGGGGCTGGGGTGTTGCCGCCGGTCCCGGCGCCAGATGCGCCACGCCCCCCGGGCGTCCCCCCCGGTGAGGGTGGCGGAGGCCACCAGCAACAGGGCGGCCAGCCGGGCGGGCAGATAGTTGGCCCCGTCGTCCAGCCGGGCGGCCGCCCGGCCGAAGTACAGGTAGCGCTCATTCCGGTAGCCCACCATGCTGTCCATGGTGTTCACCGCCTTGTAGCACAGGGCCAGGGGCGCGCCCCCCAACAGCATATAGCATAGGGGGGCCACCACCCCGTCGGAGAAGTTTTCCGCCACCGTCTCCACCGCCGCCCGGGCCACCCCGTCAGCGGACAGAGCGGCGGTATCCCGGCCCACAATGCGGCCCACAGCCGCCCGGGCCCGGTCCAGGGTCCCGGCGGTCAGAGCCTGGTAGACCAACCGGCTCTCCTTTGTCAGATCCCGGAGGGCCAGCGCCTGCCAGCACAGCAGGACCTCCAGTCCAAATTTCAGGGCCGGGTGGACCAGCCCCGCCAGCCACAGCCCGCCCCCCGCCGCCAGCAGGGTCCCCAGGGGCAACAGGGCGGCCAGCACGCCCCCCGCCGCCAGCTCCCCCCGGTCTGTGGCCGGAAAGGCGGCCCGTAGCCGGGGCTCCAGCCAGGCGATCCCCCGGCCCATGACCACCACCGGGTGGGGCCAGGGCAACCACGGCGGGTCCCCCAGCAACACATCCAGCACAAAGCCGCCCAGGGCGGCCAACACAATGTCCATCTAGCTCTCCTTGGTGTAGTCGATCCGGCCCAGCACCCGCAGTCCGGGCAACCCCCGCCGGGGGTCGGTCCGCAGGCGGAAGCCCACCCCCGGGGCGGCGTGCCAGTGGTAGAAGTCCCGCCGGGGGAGGGCCAGCCGGGACAGCACCGCCATCTGGGTGCCCCCGTGGGCCACCACTACCAGCCGCTCCTCCCCCCGGCACAGGGCCCCCTCCACCAGGGGCAGGAAGGCCCCGCAGGTCCGGCGGACAAAGGTCTCCCGGTCCTCCGCCCCCCCGGGACAGCGGCCCCGGCACCCCCCGTCCACCCAGGCCCGGTAGTCCCGGTCCTCCGCCAGCTCCCGGAAGGCGCGCCCCTCAAAGCGCCCGAAGGACAGCTCCTCCAGGCCGGGGACCGCCACCACCCGGGCGGCGGGGAACAGGAGCCGGGCGGTCTCCACCGCCCGGGCCATGGGGGAGGCATAGACCACCGGGGGGCAGAAGCCGGCGGGCCTCAGGGTAGCCCGCCCCCGGGGGGAGAGGGGGAGGTCCGACGCCCCTTGATAGCGGCTCTGGGCGGTGTAGGCGGTCTCCCCGTGGCGGATCAGGTCGATGCGCACGGCAACTCCCCCTTCAGCACCTGGGGCAGACCGCAACACACCCGCACCACCACCCGGGCCCGCTGGGCCAGCAGACAGGACAGCCGCCCCGCCCGCTCCCGGGCCAGCCGCTCCGCCGGGTCCACCGGCACCACGCCGCCCCCCACCTCGGTGGCGATGACGATCTCCTTCTGTTCCAGCTCCCGGGCCAGGGCGGGCAGGTCCTCGCACCGGGCGGCCAGCTCCTGCACGTCCCACACCGCCCGGGCGGTCAGCTCTTCCCCGCTCAGGCCCAGGGCCCGCCGGACCCACTCCCGCTTGCCCGCGTACAACGGGCCTGTCACAAAGATCACAGCAATCTCCCTCCATACTGGGTCAGCACCAGGGCGGCCAGCATCCACAGCTCGGCGGTCTGGACGAACCAGCCCGCCAGATCCCCGGACAGGCCGCCGAACTCCACCCGCGCCATCCGGCGATACCGGAGAAACACTCCCAGAGCGGCCAGGGCCATCAGCCCCCCGCCCCGCCACACCAGCAGGGCGCACAGGGCGGCGGAAACCGCCCCCAGCGTCACCTTCACCCGGCGGCGGTGGGCCCGGGAGGCAAAGGTGTGGGCCAGCCCGGTGTCCCGGGCCAGGGGGAACGTGGCCACCGCCAGCCCGGACAGGGCCCGGCTCAGGCAGAACCCGGCGGCCACCACCGCCCCGTCCAGCCGGAGCAGGGCGGTCCACAGGGCGAAGTCGGCCACGAACCAGCCGCACAGCCGGATGGCGGCGAAGGCCCCCAAGTGGGGGTCCTTCAAAATCTCCTGCCGCCGGGCCGGGTCCCCGTGGCTGGCCCGGGCGTCCCAGGTGTCCGCGTAGCCGTCCAGGTGGATCCCCCCGGTCACCGCCACCGGGATCAGGCACAGCCCGCCCCCCCGCAGAAGGGCGGGGAGCTCCAGCGCCCCGCACAGGGCCCACCAGAGCCAGCACCCTCCCCCCAGCACCAGCCCGATCAGGGGGAAGGCGCACAGGGCGTAGCGCAGGTTGCTCTCGCTCCACTCCACCCGGGGCATGGGCAGGGCGGAGAACATGGAGAAGGCCACCGCCACGGTCTGTAAAACAGTCATGGGCACGCCCCCTTCCACACATTGGGCAGTCCGCAGACCACCTCCACCACACAGCCGGCCCGGGCGGCCAGGGCCCGGTCGATCCGGGCCAGCGCCCGGAGGTAGTCCAGGGTCTCCCAGCTGTAGTCCGCCCCGCCGCTGAACACCTGGTTGGTGACCACGGTCAGGTGGGCACAGCGCCGCTCCAGGGCCTCCACCCCGGCCAGCACGGCCCCCTCGCCGCCCCCCTCGGGGCTGTAGAGCTCGTTGGCCACCAGGTTGCCCATGCACTCCAGCAACACGTTGGCCCCCTCCGGTATCTGGGGGGCTACCCCCGCCAGGTCGGTGTACCGCTCCAGAGTTATAAAGTCCCGGCCCGCCCGCTGGGCCCGGTGCCGGGCGATCCGCGCCCGGCACTCCCCGTCCCAGGGGCGCATGGTGGCCAGATAGATCCGTTGCCCGGGCAGGCGGCACACCAGCTCCTCCGCCCAGGCGCTCTTTCCGCTTCCGGCGCCGCCGGTGATCAGGTACAGCATGGCCGCCTCCTAGCTCTGGGGGGTGTAGGGGGCGATCCCCAGCCGCCCGAAGGTGCTCCCCGTCCGGTAGACCGCCAGGGCCATGTCCAGCAGGGGCAACAGGGCCACCGCCCCGCTCCCCTCCCCCAGGCGCATCCCGGCGGTGATGGGGGGGCGAAGCCCCAGCTCCCTCAGCACCAGCGCCCCCGCCGGCTCGGCGGAGACGTGGCTGGCCAGCATGGCCTTTTGGGCCCCGGGGCACAGCCGCAGGGCGCACAGGGCGGCCACCCCGCTGATGAGCCCGTCCACCACCACCGGCACCCGGCAGGCGGCCCCGCCCAGAAAGGCGCCGCACAGGGCGGCCAGATCCAGCCCCCCCACCTTGGCCAGTACGTCCAGGGGGTCGGCGGGGTCGGGGCGGTTGATTGCCAGGGCGGCCTCCACCGCGGCCACCTTGCGGGCCAGACCCGCATCGGACAGCCCCGCCCCCCGGCCGGTCAGTTCGGCGGCCGGCCGGCCCAGCAGGGCGCAGGCCACCGCCGCCGAGGTGGTGGTGTTGCCGATCCCCATCTCGCCGGTGCAGATGAGCCGCGCCCCCCGCTCCGCCTGCTCCCGGACCAGCTCCGCCCCGGTGAGGACGGCCTTTCTACACTGCTCCCGGGTCATGGCGGGTCCTGCGGCGCAGTCCCCGGTCCCGTTGGCCACCCGGCAGTCCCGCACCCCGGGGGCCCCGGGGAAGTCCAGCATCCCCATGTCCACCGGCAGGACCGCGCACCGGGCCACCGCCGCCATCCGGCAGACGGTGCTCTCCCCCGCCCCCAGGGCCCGGGCCACCGAGGCGGTGACCTCCGGCCCGCACTGGGTCACCCCCCGGACCAACACCCCGTTGTCGGCGCAGAACACCAGCAGGGCCCGGGGGGAGAGCTGTAGCTCCTCCTCCCCGGTGAGGGCGGCCACCCGCACCAGGACCTCCTCCAGAAGGCCCAGACTGCCCAGGGGCTTGGCCACCCGGTCCCAGTGGGCCCGGGCGGCGGCCGCCGCCCCCTCATCCGGGGGCGTGATCTGGGCGATCCAATCTCTCAGCTCCATCCTTTTCCCTCCCTCTGTGTCCGCCGGGCGGCGTCCGCGAAGCGCCGGGCCAGGGGCAACGGGCCGCCGAAGTGCAGATGGGGAAAGGCGGCGTACAGATTGGGCCCGGCATAGCCACAGCGCCAGCTCTCCCCCCGCCCGGCCTTGTCCGCCCGGAGGGCATCTCCGTTTTCGGTAGCGTCCCAGTAGTGGAACTCATGGGCGGGACAGCGCTCCCCCGCCCGGAGGAGCAGACTGTCCCCCTCCGCCGTCAGGGTCAGATAGCCGAAGCGCTGGAGCCGCCCGGTGGCGAACCCCCGCCCCGGCAGGGCCCCCGCCATGGGCCAGGAGCGCCCGCCCTCGTCCTCCAGGGCCTGTTGCAGGTAGAGGAACCCCCCGCACTCGGCCACCGTGGGCAGGCCGCCGGCCACCGCCCGGGCGATCTGCTCCCGCATCCCCCGGTTGTCCGACAGGGCCCGGGCGTACCGCTCCGGGTAGCCGCCCCCCAGGTACAGCCCGCCCACGCCCCGGGGCAGTCCCCCGTCCCGCAGGGGGCTGAAAAAGACCGGCTCCGCCCCGGCGGCCCGCAGGGCGTCCAGATTGTCCGCGTAGTAAAAACAGAAGGCCTCGTCCCGGGCCACCGCGATGCGGCATCGGGGCGGCGGGGCCCCCTCCGGCCCGGCGTCCGGCCCCTCCGCGGCCAGGGCCAGCAGTCCGTCCAGGTCCGCGTGCTCCTCCAGGGCCACGGCCAGGGCGGCACAGCGGGCCGCCCAGTCGCCGATCTCCTCCGCCGTCCACAGGCCCAGGTGGCGGCTGGGGAACCGGGCCTCCCCCATGGGGGGGAGGGCCCCCAGCACCGGCAGGCCGGTCTCCCCCTCCAGCATGGGCCGCAACCGGTCGGCCAGGGCGGGGCGGCAGTCGTTGAGCAACAGTCCCGCCAGATGGCTGTGGGGCCGGAAGGTCTGGATCCCCCGGACCTGGGCCGCCAGGGTCAGGGCGGCCCCCTCCGGCCGCAGAACCAGCACCGCCGGGGTCCCGGTGGCCTCGGCCACCGCCCAGGCGCTGGCCCGGTCGGTGCCCCCCACCCCGTCGTAGAAGCCCATGGCCCCCTCCAGCAGGGCGAAGGCCCCGCCGCCCCGGGCCAGGGTGGCCCGCACCCCCGCCTCCCCCTGTAAAAACAGGTCCAGGTTCCGGCTGGGCACCCCCAGCACCCGGGTGTGGAACATGGGGTCGATATAGTCAGGCCCGCACTTGAAGGCCCGGACCTCCACCCCCCGCCGCCGGAGGGCCGCCAGCAGGGCGCAGGTCATTGCCGTCTTCCCCGCGCCGCTGTGCAGGGCGGACAGCATCAGCCGCCTCATCCCTCCACCCCCGTCACCAGAAACACCGGGTTGTTGGCCAGGAGCAGGTGGAGCTGGCCCGCCGGCCGGCTCCGGCTCACCGCCAGCTGGGTCACCTCCGCCCGCCGCCCCAGCTCCTCCAGGGTCCGGCAGGCAACGTGGAGGGTCTCCAGGGCCACGGCGGAGACGCAGATCCGGACCGCCGGATTGGCCCGGCAGGCCGCGCACAGGATGTCCGGGAGCCGGCCACTGCTCCCCCCGACGAAGACCCCGTCGGGGGCGGGCAGGCCGGCCAGCGCCTCCGGCGCCTCCCCCTCCACCACACGGAGGCGGTAGGCGTGGAATTTCTCCCGGTTCTGTCGCAACAGGGCCAGGGCCCGGCGGTCCCGCTCCACCGCCCACACCCCCCGGCACAGGGCGGCCAGCTCCACGCTGACGCTCCCCGTCCCGGCGCCGATGTCCCAGAAGACGTCCTCCGGCCCCACCGCCAGCTTGGACAGCAGGGCGGCCCGGACCTCCTGCTTGGTCATGGGGACCCCCTCGCCCCGGACAAACTCCCCGTCCGGCCAGCCCGGGGTCCGCCGGGGCATGGAAGGCGCGGGCTCCACCAGGAGGACACTGAGCGGGGAGAAGGTCTGTCCCGCACACTCCCCGGCGGTCCCCCGCCGGACCCGCTGGGCCGGATAGGTCAGGTCCTCCCCCACCGCCACCGGCAACTCTTCCAGACCCGCCTGGACCAGCGCCCGGCACAGCCGGGCGGGGCCGTTTTTTCCATCGGTGAGAAAGAGGGTCTCGGCCCCCTGGGTCACCTCATAGACCGGGTCACAGTCCACCCCGTGGGCGGAGACCAGCCGCCAGTCCTGCCAGGGGCGGCCCAGGGCGGCGGCCATGGTCTGGACACAGGAGATGCCGGGCAGGACCTCCACCTCCAGCCCCTCCAGCAGGGGGAGCAGGGTCCGGGCCCCGGAGTGGAAGCCGGTGTCCCCGCTGTAGACCACGCAGACCCGGTCCGCCTCCGCCCGGTCCAGCGCCTCCCGGACCTCCCGGGCCCGGTCCGCCCGGACCCGCCGCCCGGTCACCCCGGGGGGCAGGCCCTCCAGGAGCCGCCCGGCCCCCACCACCAGCTCCGCCCCCTCCAGGGCCCGGCGGCCCTGTTCCGTCAGGGTGGCGGCGGTGCCGCCGCCCAGCCCCAGCAGTGTGACCTTCATCTCGTCTCCTCCTCCAGTCTGTCCCGGATCAGCGCCACCACCCTCTCCAGGGGCTCCCCGGTCTCCTCCGGCCGGCCCACCACCAGCAGACGGGCCCCGGCGGCCCGGGCGGCGGCCGCCTTCTCGGCAAACCCGCCGGGGCCGCCCCCGTCCTTGGTCACCAGCCAGGCGATGTGGTACTGCTCCAGCATGGCCTCGTTCATCTTTTGGGTAAAGGGCCCCTGAAGGGCCAGGATGTGGCTGTGGGGCAGGCCCAGGGCCTCACAGGCCTCCAGGGCCCGGTGGGTGGGGAGCACCCGGGCGTACAGCCGCTCCGGCGGCAGGGCCGCGAAGGCGGCCAGCTCCTTGGCCCCGGTGGCCAGCAGGATGTTCCCCTCCGTACCCGCCAGCCGCCGGGCGGCGGCGGGGCAGTCGGGGACCGTCTCCCCGCAGTCACCGCCGCCGGGGGCCCGGAGCAGGCGGACCAGGGGCACCCCCGCCGCGCCGCACCCCGCCCGGATGTGGGCGGAGGCCAGCCGGGCATAGGGGTGGGTGGCGTCCACACACAGATCGAAGCCCTCCGCCAACCGGGCGATCTGGGCCCCGTCCCGGCGGCCCACTACCACTTGAATATCCCGGAGGCCGGCCAGCTCCTCCCGGCCCAGGGGGGTGGCCACGCTGACGGTGCATCTGGCCCCCAGCTCCGCCGCCCGCCCGGCCAGCAGGCGGCCCTCGGTGGTCCCCCCGAAGATCAGCAGTCTCATGTCTCCTCCCGGTAGCCCCGGGGGGTCACCAGCCGCCCCTCCCGGATCTCGGTCTGGGAGTTGCCGATGAAGACGGTGGTGAACATATCCACCGGCTCATCCCGGAGCTCCGCCAGGGTCAGCACCCGGGCCTCCTCCCCCGGCCGCCCGATGTTCCGGACCCAGCCGCAGGGGGTCCCGGGGGCCAGCCCCGCCTCCAACAGCACCCCGCAGGCCCGCCGCAGGTGGCCGGGCCGGCCGTGGCTGGCCGGGTTGTACAGGCAGATCACAAAATCTCCCATCGCCGCCGCCCGGAGCCGCCCCTCGATCCGCTCCCAGGGGGTCAGCCGGTCGGACAGGGAGATGAGGCAGAAGTCGTGCATCAGGGGGGCACCCAGCACCGCCCCGCCGGACAGGGCGGCGGTCACCCCGGGGACCACCTCCACGTCCCGGGCGTCCGGCCCGGCCAGCTCCAGCAGGGGGCCCGCCATGCCGTACACCCCCGGGTCGCCGCCACAGACCATGGCCACCGTCTTTCCCCCCCGGGCCGCCTCCAGGGCGTAGCGGCACCGGTCCAGCTCCCCGGTCATGGGGGTGGCGTACCACGCCTTGTCCGGGTAGAGGGGTCGCACCAGATCCAGATACCGGGTGTAGCCGCACAGCAGGTCCGCCCGGTCCAGCGCCGCCCGGGCGGCGGCCGTCATGCCCTCCGCCCCTCCGGGGCCCAGCCCCACCACATAGAGCTTATTCATCCTTCCACCGCCAATCCGGGGCAAAGGGGGCCAGCGCCAGCGCCATGGTCACCCCGTTGCCCGCCGTTTTTTTCCATACCAGCGCGCCGCCGCTCCCCAGGACCGCCGCCCGCTCGCACACGTTGTCCACTCCCACCGTCCGCTCCACAAAGGGGGAGGCGGAAAATTCCCCCTCCGCCCCCGCCAGGGCTCCAGCGGAGAAGGTCTCCAGGGGCAGGCCCCGGGCCCGGCAGAACTCCGCCAGCCCCGGCTCTCCCTGTTTGATGTCAATGGTACACACTTTACAGATCGCCTGGGCGAAGACGCGGCTCCGGTCCAGCAGGGTCTGGAGGGCCCCCTCCAGGGCGGCCCGCTCCGTCCCCCGCCGGCACCCCACCCCCAGCGTCGCGATCCGGGGCACCAGGCACAGCCCCTCCTCCTCCGGCCGCGTGAGGGTGAGAGCCACGTCCCAGCGGCCCTCCCGGACCACCCGGACCCCCTCCGGCGGCGGGCCGGAGATGGGCCAGTCGCTCCGCAGGGCCACCGTCTCCCCGGCCAGAAGCCGGGCGGACACCCCCTTGATCCTCTCCGGCTCGGGGATGACGCAGTGCTGGACCCGGGCCCACTGGTCCACGGGGAACAGGCCCCGCAGGTCGGTGGCGGTGGTCACCACCGGCTCCGCCCCCAACAGGGCCCCGATCCGCCGGGCCAGGTCGTTGGCGCCCCCCAGGTGGCCCGAGAGGATGGGCACCGCGAACCGCCCCCCCTCGTCCACCACCACCACGGCGGGGTCGGTTGCCTTGGAGCTGACGTGGGGGGCGATGGCCCGCACGGCGATGCCCGCCGCCCCCACAAAGACCAGGGCGTCCGCCCCGGCAAACCAGCGGGCCGTCCAGGGGGTCAGGGGCTCCGGGGCGTTGCACCGGTCGGCCGCGCCGGGGAGCAGGTCCGCCAGCTTCCGGGCCAGGGCCTCCCCCTTATCCGTAAAGGAAATCAGCCTTACAATCACTGCTCCGCCTCCCGGTAGCCGGTGGAGAAGGCCGGGTGGTACAGCCGGCTCCGCTCCGCGGGGCCCTCCCGCAAAAACTCCCCCACCAGCACCAGGGCGGTCCGGGAAATCCGGTGCTCCTCCCCCGCCCGGGCCAGGGTACCCACCGTGCAGTGGACCACCTTCTCCTCCGGCCAGGTGGCCTTGTA
>CALWVW010000022.1 GCA_944385075.1 uncultured Oscillospiraceae bacterium
AGACCGAGCGGGGGGAGCCCGACGCCTGGGTCATCGACTTCGCCGTCCTCCACCCGGAGGGGGCGGTGGTGGAGTACAGTTGCGAGGGGCTCACTGTGGACCAGGTGTGGGCCATGGTGGAGGACACCCTGTGAGACAGGGCGACATAATTCTTAAATTTTTATGAATTGGGCGGGTTCCCTCTTGCCGAAGGTGGTCGAAGCGGCTATACTGAAACAGACTGAACGTGTGGGAGGGAGTTGCCCTGGAAGAGAGATATATTCAAGTGCCCCGGAGGCAGGCCGGCCGGCGGGAGGCGCCGCCCCGGCAGGCGGCCCCCTCCCGGCAGGCTCCCCCCGCCCGCGCCCGGAGAAAGGCGGCAGGCCGGAGGCCGGCGCGGAGCCGGCGCTCCCCGGCGGTGTCGGTGGCGGTGGGGCTGTACAAGGTGCTGGTGGTGCTGTCGGCGATCATCGTGGCGGTGTATATTGGGGTCCAGCTGATGGCCCGGGCGCCGGAACAGGTGGCGCCGCCGGACTGGACCCCCTCCCAGGGCCACCAGGGGACGACAGTCCCCGTGGGGGACAGCTCCCAGGAGGAGGGGCCGGCCCCCCTGGAGCGCCGGGACGGCGTGTACAACATCCTGCTGGCGGGCACCGACGCGGAGGGCTACCGCACCGATGTGATGATGGTGCTGTGCTATGACACGGCGGAGCAGACCGTGGGGGTGGTCTCCGTCCCCCGGGACACCATCACCCGCCGGGACAGCGGCAATGTGAAGCTGGTCTACGGGAAGGGCGGCGTGGAGCAACGGGTGGAGGATATCTCCCGGATGCTGGGCATCCCCATCGACAAATATATCCAGGTCAATCTTCAGGGCTTCATCACTCTGGTGGACTATCTGGGGGGCGTGGAGCTGGACATCCCCCTGGACATGAACTACGACGACCCCACCCCGGGGCAGGACCTGCACATCCACTTCACCAAGGGGACCCACCTGCTCAACGGGGAGGAGGCCATGGAGGCGGTGCGCTACCGCCACGACAACAAGGACAGCCCCAACTACGACGCCAACCAGTGGTACAGCGACGTACAGCGCACCCAGCTCCAGCAACAGCTTTTGACCAATCTGGCCAAGAAGGTGCTCTCCTGGGACAGCCTGACCAAGCTCACCGGCTTTGTGGAGATCTTCAACGAGAACGTGGAGACCGACCTGACCCTCAACGAGATGCTGTGGTTTGCCCAGAAGGCCCTGGGGCTGGACCCCTCCGCCGCCGTGGAGACCCAGACCCTGGAGGGCCGGGGGGACGCCTATTACCAGGGACAGTCCTGGTGCTTCGAGCTGGACCCGGACAAGGCGGTGGAGACGGTCAACCGGCTCATCAACCCCTACACCCGGGATCTGACCCTGGAGGACATGGACATCCTCAGGGCGGACAGCTACTATTTCGACTACTAGAGGACAACCGGCGGACGGAAAACATGACGGGGCCCCGCAGTCATCAGACTGCGGGGCCCCGTTGTCGTGTGGGTCATTCCACGCCCAGGGTCTGGATGAGCAGATTGCGCAGGGAGAGCGCGCTCTGCCGGTTCATGACGATGGAGGCCACCGGCTCGGAGGCGGGGGTGGACACATTTTCCAGCCCGCCCTTGGCGGTGACGGTGACGGCGGTCTCCATATACTTGTAGGCGATGTCCAGGGTGACCTCCAGCACCTCCCCGTCCTTGCCGGACACCTTGCGGACACCGAAGGAATTGGCGTATTCAGGCTTCATGGGAATCAGAGCTCCTTTCAACAGTGTTGGATGGCGGCGCGGCCGGCGTCCCGGTGGGGATGGTCTCGCCGTTGAGGACGGCCCGGACCAGCTTGTCCCCCTGGTAGCAGACCTTCAGGGAGAAGAAGGGGACGTCCCGGGCGATCAGATCCAGAAAGATGGCGTCCCCCTCCCAGTGGGGGATCTGGAGCAACTGACTCCGGGGGAGCCACTCCAGCACCCCCTCGTCGCACTCCTTCAGTGTCCCGGTCCAGCGGTCCGCCGTGAACAGGTGCATATACTCCGTGGGCCAGCGGTCGGAGACGAAGGTGACGATCCCCCGGTAGCGGTAGCGGGTGAGGGTCAGGCCGGTCTCCTCCCGGACCTCCCGCAGGAGGCAGTCCTCGGGGCTCTCCCGGTCCTCGAACTTTCCGCCGACCCCGATCCACTTGTCCTGGTTCAGGTCGTTTTCTTTTTTGACGCGGTGGAGCATCAGATAGCTGTCCCCCTGCTGGAGATAGCACAGGGTGGTGTTGATCATGGCGGACCTCCTTTCCGGCGCGGGGCCGGTCCGCCCCCATTATAGCACGGGCCGGGGGCGGGGGCAACGAAAAAATCCCCGGTCCGGGCGGCTGATCTGGCCGCCTGGACCGGGGAGGAGGGTCAGGGGATCTGCTCGGCGTCCACCAGGGCGACCTCCGCCACATAGGTGGCGCCGTCCCGCAGGTAGGTGATGGACACCAGGGTACCGGGGCCGTTGCCCTGCCGCGCCCGGGTCAGCTCCCGGATGCCGGTGACCGCCTGGCCGTTGACGGCGGTGATGATATCGCCGGGGCGGAGCCCCTTGGCCCAGGCGTCGCTCTCGGGGGAGACGGAGATCAGCTCCAGGCCGGAGCCGTCCACCAGGACGAGGTTGACGGTGAAGCCGAAGACGCTGTTCCGGACCTCCTCCCCCGCCAGGAGCTGTTGCACCACATAGCGCACCCGGGTGGAGGGGATAGCGAAGCCCATGGACTCGGCGGAGCCGTCGTCCGAGATGATCTTGATGGTGGTGATCCCCACCACCTGTCCATACTGGTTGAGCAGGGGGCCGCCGGAGTTGCCGAAGTTGATGGCGGCGCTGGTCTGGATCAGGGTCATGGTGGTGCCGTCGTCCAGCTCCACCTCCCGGTCCAGGGCGGAGACGATCCCGTCGGTAAAGGTGGCCCGATAGCCCAGGGAGTCGCCCAGGGCGGCCACCGGGTCCCCACAGCGCAGGTCGTCGGAGTTGCCGAACTGGGCGGGGGTGAGGCCGTCCGCTTCGATCTTCAGGACGGCCAGGTCCTCATCCGCGTCGAACCCCACCAGGCCGGCGGAGAAGACCCGGGAGTCGGAGAGCTGGACCAGCACCTCCTGGGCGCCGGCCACCACGTGGGCGTTGGTGATGAGATACCCGTCCCGGGAGAGGATCAGGCCGCTCCCGGTGTTGTATCCGCTGGCGCTGGCGGCGGAGATGGAGACAAAGGAGGGGGCGGTCCGCTCGTAGATCTGGGTATAGGAGAGGGGAGCGGTCCCCGGGGGCAACAGGGTGATCTCCGCCCCCGGATCACCCTCTACCTGGGGGATGGAGGGGGGCGTGGTGCTCTGCGCCATCTCCTGGACGTCGGAGGGGGCGCCGCCGGGGGCGGAGCCCCCGGGGGGGTGCAGGGTCAGAAAGAGGTTCAACAGCGCGGTGGACAGGCAGAGGACGGCGACCAGGGCGAGCACCCCGGCGAACCAGGGCCACCGGTTGCGGCGCCGGCGGGTCCGGAGCACCGGGGGGCGCGGCGAGGAGGGGACAGAGACCCGGGGGAGATCGGCGGGGGAGGGCGCGGGCTGTTCCCACGGGCCGCCCCGCCACAGGTCGTTGGGTCGTTCCATCGGATCGCCTCCTTACAGCACAGATTGGACGCCGGCGCTATGCCAGAGTCAGAGTGAATGTGAACTGGGTGACACCGTCCTCGCTGGTGACGGAGATATTCTCCTTTAGGTTGCCCAGGATGGTCTTGACGATATACAGCCCCAGGCCCACGCCCTCCCGGTCCATGGAGCGGGAGGAGTCCGCCTTGTGGAACCGGTCAAAGAGGAGGGGCAACTCGTCGGACGGGATGGTGGCCCCCAGGTTGCGGATGCTGGTGACCGCCTTGCCGTCCTTCTTGGCGATATGGATGGTGATGGTGCTGTCGGGGGCGGCGAACTTGGCCGCGTTGTCCAGCAGGTTATAGCAGACCTGGGTGACAGAGTCCGGGTCCCCCCAGACCAGGAGCTTCTCGTCGGGCATCTGCACGTCCACATCCAGCTTGCGGCTGGTGATCTTGCTCTCCAGGCTGGCGATGACCCGGGACATGACCTCGGTGAGGTCAAAGGTCTCCTGGGCGGTCACCGCCGTCTCGGACAGGGCCTTGAGCCGGGAGAGATCCAGCATCCGGCGCACCAGGCGGGAGAGACGGCGGGTCTCGGAGACGATGATCTCCAGGGACTCCTTCTGCCGCTCGGGGGGGATGGTCCCGTCCAGGATGCCCTCGGCAAAGCCGGCGATGGTGGTCATGGGGGTCTTGAGCTCGTGGGAGACGTTGGCGATGAACTCGGAGCGCTGGCTCTCCACCTTCTCCAGGGAGCTGGCCATGGCGTTGAAGGCCTCGGCCAGGGTGCTGATCTCGTCGCACCGGCCCTCATAGCCGGTGACCCGCACATCGAAGTCCCCCTGGCCGAACTTCCGGGCGGCCTCGGCCATCTCGTTGAGAGGGCGGGCCTGATAGGCGGAGGTGAGGGTGCTGGCCACCACCGAGATGAGGAGCACCACCACCGCCGAGAAGAAGAAAATGGTGGCGGTGGCCGACCACATCTCGGACAGGCTGGAGGCATCCCCCGCCACCAGGACCATCCCCTGGGCCACGGACAGTTGCCCCAGAGTGGTGGTGACCGGAAGGGCCACCATGTACCGCCGCTCGGGGTAGATCCCCCCCAGGTTGGTCATGCCGCTGTACTGCCCCTGATCCAGGACCGTGCGGACCACCCCCTCCGGAAGGTAGTTGTTCTCATAGGTGTAGAAGTGGGAACCGTCTGTGGCGCAGAGAATCTCCCCGTCCGTCCGGGCTACGATGATGTAGGAGTCGGAGATGCGGGCGATGGAGGCCACATAGCTGTTGTAGAAGTCGTCCTGGACATCCAGAGTGAGATACTGGCGGTAATAGGAGGCGGTAAACGTGGAGATATACCCCGCATTGCGCTCCACGGAGTCCCGGGTGGCACCGATGATATAGCGGTAGGACAGCAACATGAAGGCGGCGGACAGCAGGGTGAAGGAGATCACCACGATCCCCAGCATCATGGCCAGCTGGCGCTTATAGAGCGAACGCAACGGGATTCACCTCCCCGGGGGTGGATAAGTTAGAGTGAAAAGTGAAGAGTGGAGAGTGAAGAGTGAAAAGTGAAGAGTGGAGAGTGAAGAGTGGAGAGTGAAGAGTGGAGAGTGAAGAGTGGAGAGTGAAGAGTGGAGAGTGGAGAGTGGAGAGTGGAGAGGGGTCAGGCGGAGGGGCCGAGCTCGAATTTGTAGCCCACGCCCCAGACGGTCTTGAGCCGCCACTGGTCGCTGACCCCCTCCAGCTTCTCCCGCAGGCGCTTGATGTGGACGTCCACCGTGCGGCTGTCGCCAAAGTAGTCAAAGCCCCACACCTCGTCCAGAAGCTGGTTGCGGGTGAAGACCCGGTTGGGGGACGAGGCCAGGTGGTAGAGAAGCTCCAGCTCCTTGGGCGGGGTGTCCACCCGCTGGCCGTTCACCAGGAGCTCGTAGGAGTCCAGATTGATGACCAGCTTGTCAAAGGAGAGCTTTTTCTCCTGGGGCTCCTCCTCGCCGCCGGTCCGGCGGAGCACCGCGTGGATGCGGGCCAGGACCTCCTTCATCTCGAAGGGCTTGACGATGTAATCGTCCGCCCCCTGCTCCAGGCCGGAGACCTTGTCCTCGGTCTCCCCCTTGGCGGTGAGCATGATGACCGGGGTCTTGTCCGTCTCGCGGATCTTTTTCAGGACGGTCCAGCCGTCCATGACGGGGAGCATGATGTCCAGAAGGACCAGGTCGGGCTGGAAGGAGCGAAACAGCTCCACGCCCTTTCCCCCGTCCTTGGCCACCTGGGTCTCGAACCCCTCTTTTTCCAAATAGAGGTGGAGCAGTTCGGCGATGTTGCCGTCGTCCTCCACGATCAGGACTTTTGTCGGCATAGGTGATCCCTCGCTTTCCCGATTTGCCGTTTCTGATGTGTATTCTGATTTTATTATAATAAAAATCCCGGGGCTTGGGTGAATAATTTGTGAATTAGGGGTAGCTCAGCGCTGGCGGAGGTCCACATAGGAGTGGTCCACCTGGATCACGGGGTAGTAGTTGGGGGAGAGGGCCTTGATCTGTTGCTCCAGCTGTGCGCACACCTGTTTGTCCGTCAGGGAGGACCCGTAGGGGATGACCACATCGAAGATCAGATTGGTGTGGCAGGGGCCGGGGGTGATCCGAAAGTCGTGGATGGTGAGCGCGGGGTCGATGGAAGAGGCGATGTCGGCCACCTGCCGGCGCAGGGTATTGGTGCGCTCGTCCGAGACGATGGGGTCCATGTGGATGACGGTGTCGATGTGGTGGGTCTCCTTCAGCTCCCGCTCGATGTGGTCGATCAGGTCGTGGTACTCCAGAAAATCTCCGTCGGCGGGGACCTCCGCGTGGAAGGACATCATGGCCCGGCCGGGGCCGTAGTCGTGGTAGACCAGATCGTGGATGCCCAGGATCTTGTCGTGGGACAGGACGATGCGGTCGATGTCCGCGGCCAGCTCCGGGTCCATGGGGCGCCCCAGAAGGGGGTCCAGAGTGTCCCGGGCGGCGTCCCACCCGGTCTTCAGGATGAAGGCGGCCACCAGCAGGCCGGCCAGGCCGTCCAGAGGGAAGTTCAGGTAGGGGCTGACCAGGGTGGAGAGCAGGACGACGGCGGTGGAGGCGGTGTCGGACAGGGAGTCGGCGGCGGTGGCCTCGATGGCGGCGGAGCCGATGGTCCGCCCCAGGGTCCGGTTGAACCAGAACATCCAGAGCTTCACCAGGATGGCCGCGCAGAGGATGGCCACGGCCAGGGGGGAGGACTGGACCTGCGCCCCGTGGAACAGGGAGTCCAGGGAGGAGCGGGCCACCTCGATCCCCATGAGCAGGATGGCCAGGGAGACGATCAGGCCGGAGACATATTCGATCCGGCCGTGGCCAAAGGGGTGTTCCGCGTCCGCCTCCTGCCCGGCCAGGCGGAAGCCCACCAGAGTGACCACGGAGGAGGCGGCGTCGGACAGGTTGTTGACGCCGTCGGCCATCATGGCCACCGAGCCGGTCAGGAAGCCGGCCAGCAATTTTCCGCAGGAGAGCAACAGGTTGAGCAGGATGCCCAGCCCGCCCGCAATGGTGCCGCAACGCAGGCGGGTCTGGGGGGAGTGGGGGTCCTGCCCCCTGAGGCACAGTCCGATGAGATAGCGCAAGAAAATCAACACCTTATGAAAAATCGATCTTCCCTATTATCCCATAGAGGGAAAGGCTGTGTCAAGCCGTTGGACCTCCGGGGACGAGAAAAACGGGAGCGGGGGGATTTGACTTGCCCCGGGGGAGGGGAAGTGGTAAAATAAGCAAAAATGCCGCCCGGTGCCCGGGGAGATGCCCGGGGCGAGGAGATCCGGGCGGCGGAGGAGGTTGTTCCCATGCAGACAGAGCGGTTGCTGAACACATTTTTGAGCTATGCGCAGATCGGGAGTGAGAGCACCCATGAGGGGGCGGTGGCGGCCCGGATCGCGGAGGACCTGAGAGCGGCGGGGTGCCAGGTATCGGTGGACGAGAGCGGGGCGCGGACCGGGAGCGAGACGGGCAACCTGTACTGTACGTTGCCCGGGAACGCGCCGGGGGAGCCGATCCTGCTGGCCGCCCACATGGACACGGTGGTCCCCGGGGCGGGGGTGAAGCCCGTGCTTCAGGACGGGATCATCCGCAGTGGCGGCGACACGGTGCTGGGCGGGGACGACAAGTCCGGCGTGGCCGCCATCGTGGAGGTGTTGCGCACCGTGGTGGAGGAGGGGCTTCCCCACCCCACCATCGAGGCGGTCTTCACCGTCTGTGAGGAGATCGGCCTGCTGGGCTCCCAGAATCTGGACTACGGCCGGATCACCGCGAAAAAGGCGGCGGTGCTGGACGGAGACGGGGATGCCGGACGGATCATCATCGGGGCGCCCGGCCAGGACAAGCTGGAGGCCACCATCACCGGCCGCCGGGCCCACGCCGGGGTGGCGCCGGAGGAGGGGATCAGCGCGATCCAGGTGGCGGCGGAGGCCATCTCCCGGATGAAGCTGTTGCGCATCGACGGGGAGACCACGGCCAATGTGGGCGCCATCTCCGCCCAGTACGCCACCAATATCGTGCCCGAGGTGCTGACCCTGGCGGCGGAGGCCAGGAGCCGGGACAGCGGGAAGCTGGACCGGCAGAGCGGGCACATGGTGGACTGCCTCCGGAGCGCCTGTGAGAAGTACGGCGCCAAGCTGGACGTCAGCCTGACCAGGGCGTATGACGCCTTCTCCTACGGGGAGGACGACCCCTTTGTCCGGGAAGTGGTGGCGGCTTGCCACAGGGCGGGGCTGGAGCCCCAGCTGGATGTCACCGGCGGGGGGAGCGACGCCAACAATATGAACGCCCACGGGATCAAGGCCCTGGTGTTGAGCACCGGGATGGCGAAGGTCCACACGGTGGAGGAGGAGCTGGAGGTCCGGAACCTGGAGAACACGGCCCGGCTGGTGCTGGCCCTGGTGACCGGACAGGGGGCGTGAGCCGCCCGGGGGGGGGGAGAAAATGACAGTTTACAAAAAGTTCACGGGAAGGTCATGAAATAGCCGTATTTATATTTTATGCTAACATCGTAGCAAGAAGCTACACAATGTATCTCCCATTTCTCCCTCTCCTTTTACAACACACACAGGCAAGACGCCCTGACCGCTTGGCCAGGGCGTCTTGCTGTTTTCTGGTATGGCGGGCGGGGCGGTCAGGCCCGGTCCCGGCCCACGGCGCCGGACAGCTCCTCCAGGTGGTTCATCTTCCGCTTGCGGGCCGCGGAGGTGGCCAGACGGGCGGACAGGGCCTCCCGGTCGCCGGACTGGATGGTGAGACGGTACTGATGGATGTGTTGCTCCAGTTGCTCCAGAGCCCGGCAGAGGGCGCCGGCGTTCATGGAGAACAGCTGGGTCCAGAGGGGGACGTCCAGCGCCGCCACCCGGGTACAGCTCCGGAAGGAGTCCCCCTCGAAGCCCTGATACTGGAAGAGGCAGGGGTCGTCGCAGACGGAGACCGCGATGATATGCATCATCTGGCTGGTATAGGCGATGATGGCGTCGTGCTGTTCCGGGGTGGTCTCCACCACGTTGGCACAGCCGATGTGGCGGGCGAGCCGGTGCATGAGGGCCAGGTGCTCGGGGGAGGACTGGTCATTGGGCGTCAGAATATAGTGGGCCCCGTGGAACATATTGGAAAGGGCGTGCTGGATGCCGGAAAACTCCGTACCCGCCATGGGGTGCCCCCCGACAAAGGAGACGGTGTCCGGCAGGACCCGGGCCCCCTCCAGAATGGCCCCCTTGACGCCGCACACATCGGAGACCATGGCGCCGGGCTTGAAGTGGTCCCGGTGCTGGGCCATGAAGTCCACGATCCCCTGGGGGTGGAGGCAGAGGAGGACCAGGTCCCCCTGGGCCAGGGCGTGGGCCGGGTCGGTCTCCACCCGGTCCACGATGTCCTGCTCCACGGCGTAGCGCAGGGTGGGCTGGCTGACGTCCAGACCGATCAGGTCGAACCCCTCAAATCCTCTCAGCGCCTTGGCCAGGGAGCCCCCGATCAGGCCCAGGCCGACGATGACGATATGTCTGCTCATGGAAATCACTCCGTCCCGCGTGGTATGGGCCATACTTTAACACATTTTACTGGTGAAGTCAAGGGCGGAGAGGGGAAAATACGGAGCGGCGGGGGCCGGTGAGGCCCGGCCCACGGCGGCTATTTTTAGAGGGGAACGACCAGAGTAGCGGGGAGGAGGGGCGGGGAAATGGGCAAATCGACTGAAAATCAGGGGGAGGAGAAATTTCCCCTTGACTTTTGAGGAGTAGCTGGTACAATAAGTGCGAATTATTTAACTAAATAATTTTAATTAAAAAAATTGAAGGAGTTTTTACCATGTTTGAAAAAGTGAAAGCTGTTATGCTGGATGCCCTGAGCTGTGACGCCGACCAGATCACCATGGACGCCAAGCTGGTAGAGGATCTGGAGATCGACTCCCTGGACGCCGTGGAGCTGAACATCGCCCTGGAGGACCAGCTGGGCTTTGCCCTGACGGACGAGGAGCTCAAGAAGGTGGTCACCGTGGGGGACATCGTCCGCCTGCTGGAGGAGCGGGAGTAAGCCATGGAGCTGGAGCAGATCTCCGCATTGCTGGAGCGGTTTGACGCCTCCTCCTGTAGCAGGCTGGAGCTGGAGCTGGGGGACTGCCACCTGCGGCTGGAGAAGCCCTGTGGCCTTCCCCAGGCCGCCCCGGCCCCTGTGGCCGCGCCCCAGAGCGGGCAGGCGCAACAGCCCCCCCAGGCGGAGGCGAAGACCCTGAACGCGCCGCTGGTGGGGACCTTCTACGCCGCCCCCGCGCCGGACCGCCCCCCCTTTGTGACGGCGGGGAGCCGGGTGACCAAGGGGCAGACCGTGTGCGTGCTGGAGGCCATGAAGATGATGAGCGAGGTCCCCGCCCCCGCGGACGGCGTGATCGAGGAGATCCTGGTGGAAAATGGGGAGCTGGTGGGATTTGACCAGCCCCTGATGCGCTATCGGGAGGACTGATATGTTTCATAGGATCCTGATCGCCAACCGGGGCGAGATCGCCCTTCGGGTGATCCGCACCTGTCAGGAGATGAATATCGAGACGGTGGCCGTCTATTCCACTGCGGATCGGGACGCCCTCCATGTCCATCTGTCCACCCATGCGGTGTGCATCGGGCCGGCCAAGGCGGGGGAGAGCTATCTGAATCCGGTGGCGATCCTCACCGCCGCCATAGAGACCGGATGTGACGCTGTCCATCCGGGCTATGGTTTTTTGTCGGAAAATCCGGAGTTCGCCGACCTGTGCGCCAAGTGCGGGCTGACGTACATCGGCCCCTCCGGCGATGTGATCCGGAAGATGGGGGACAAGGCGGCGGCCCGGGCCCTGATGCAACAGGCGGGCGTGCCGGTGGTGCCCGGATCGGACGGGACGGTGGAGCTGGAGGAGGCACAGCGGGTGGCCGATGAGATCGGCTATCCCGTCCTCATCAAGGCCAGCGCCGGAGGCGGCGGCCGCGGGATGCGGAGAGTGGACCGGGCGGAGGACCTGCCCGCCCTGTTCCAGGCCGCCCGGGCGGAGGCCCAGGCCTGTTTCGGCAACGGGGCGCTGTATGTGGAGAAGCTGATCCTCCGCCCCAGGCATATTGAGTTCCAGATCCTGGCCGACCGGGAGGGGAATGTGATCCACCTGGGGGAGCGGGACTGCTCGGTCCAGCGGAAGAACCAGAAGCTGGTGGAGGAGTCCCCCTCCTGCGCGCTGACGCCGGAGCTCCGGGAGCGGATGGGCCGCGCCGCCGTCGCCGCGGCCAGGGCCGCCGGCTATGAGAACGCCGGGACGGTGGAGTTCGTGCTGGACCGGGACAGCCGGTTTTACTTTATCGAGATGAATACCCGGATCCAGGTGGAGCACCCGGTGACGGAATTTGTCTCCGGGCTGGACCTGGTGCGGGAGCAACTGCGCATCGCCGCCGGCCTCCCCCTGTCCCTCCGCCAGGAGCAGGTGGCCCTGTCCGGGTGGGCCATGGAGTGCCGGATCAACGCGGAGGATCCGGCCCACGGGTTCAAGCCCCGGCCGGGGACGGTGGAGTTTCTCCACCTGCCCGGGGGGCCGGGGGTGCGGGTGGACACTGCCCTGTTTTCCGGCTATGAGTTCCCGCCCTACTACGACTCCCTGTGCGCCAAGGTGATCGTCCATGCCCCCACCCGGTTGGAGGCCATCCGGAAGATGCGCCGGGCGCTGGCGGAGCTGGTGATCCAGGGGGTGGTCACCACCGCCGACCTGTGCCACCTGATCCTGTATCAGAGCAACTTTGTGCGGGGGGAGTACGACACGGGCTTTCTCCCCGACCACCTGGAGGAGCTGTTGGGCTGGGAGCGGGGAGAGCTGTCCTGAGCCCGGTGACGGCGAGCCCGTTCAGAATGGGAAAGGAGCGCCATGAATCCTATTTTTGCCAACCGCAGAGAGCGGTTGATGGAGATGAAAGTGCGGCGAAAAGGCGTGGAACAGCCCAGACGGCTGGTGGCGCCGCCGGTATTTGACAAGTGCTCGCGATGCGGGGCGGTGGCCGCCAAGGCAGAGCTGGCCCGGAGCCTGTATGTCTGCCCCAACTGCGGTTACCACCACCCCATCGGGGCCTACCTCCGGCTGGCCATGGTGCTGGACGCCAAGAGCTTCCGGGAGCTGAACGAGGGGATGGTGGCCCCCAACGCCCTGCAGTTCCCGGGCTATGAGGAGAAGCTGGAGTCCGCCCGGGACGCCACCGGCCTGTCCGAGGCGGTGGTAACGGCCCGGGGGCGGATCGGCGGAGTGCCGGTGGCGGCCGCTGTGCTGGACAGTCACTTTTTCATGGGGAGCATGGGGGTCGCAGTGGGGGAGAAGATAACCCGGTGTGTGGAGTACGCCCAGCGCCACAGGCTCCCGCTGATCATTTTTTCCGCCAGCGGCGGGGCCCGGATGCAGGAGGGGATCCTCTCCCTGATGCAGATGGCCAAGACCGCCGCCGCCGTCCGGCGGTTCCAGGAGGCGGGGGGACTGTACATCTCCTTCTTCACCCACCCCACCACCGGGGGGGTGACCGCCTCGTTTGCCTCCCTGGGGGACATCACCTTGGCGGAGCCCGGGGCGCTGATCGGCTTTGCGGGCCCGCGGGTGATCCAGCAGACCATCGGCCAGACCCTGCCCGAGGGGTTCCAGCGGGCGGAATATCTGGTGGAGCACGGCTTTGTGGACCAGATCGTCCCCCGGACCGCCATGCGGGAGACGCTGATCCGGTTGCTCCGGCTCCACGGAAAGGGGGAGTTGCCCCGTGAGTGACCAGCTGACCGCGGCCCAGCGGGTGGCCCTCTCCCGGCAGACTACGCGGCCGGGGACGGCGGACTATATCGCCGCCCTGTTCACCGATTTCTTTCAACAGCGGGGCGACCGGCAGGGCCGGGAGGACCCCAGCATCCTGGGGGGGATCGCCCTCTATCACGGGCGGCCCGTCACGGTGATCGGACACCGGAAGGGCAGGACCCTGGAGGAAAATCTGACCTATAACTTCGGTATGCCGGGGCCGGAGGGCTACCGCAAGGCGATCCGGCTGATGGAGCAGGCGGAAAAATTCCGCCGCCCGGTCATCACCTTTGTGGACACCCCGGGGGCGTACCCCGGTCTGGAGGCCGAGGCCCACGGCCAGGGGGAGGCCATCGCCTCCGCCATCGCCCGGATGAGCACGCTGAATGTGCCGGTGGTCACCGTGGTCATCGGAGAGGGGGGGAGTGGCGGCGCCCTCGCCCTGGCCGTGGCCAACCGGGTATTGATTTTGGAGAACGCGGTGTACTCCATCCTGTCCCCCGAGGGGTTCGCCTCTATCCTCTGGAAGGACGCGGGGCGGAGCGGAGAGGCGGCGGAGCTGATGAAGCTCACCGCCGCCGACCTGAAGGAGCTGGGGGTGGCCGACCAGGTGATCCCCGAGCCCGCGGGCGGGGCCCAGGAGGACCCGCAGACGGTATTTGACGCAGTGGACGCCGCCCTGTCCGCCGCCCTGGCCCAGGTGGCCCGGGAGGGGGATTTTGCCGCCCGGAGATGGGAGAAATTCAGAAAAATGGGAACCTGCGCCCCGGAAAAGGAGTAGGTATGAAGGGACTTTGTATTGTGGGGACGGGGAGCAGTGTGCCCCGGCAGGCGGTGACCAACAGCGACATGGCCCGCCGGGTGGACACCAGCGACGAGTGGATCGTCAGCCGCACCGGGATCCGGGAGCGGAGATTTGCCGGAGAGGGCGAGGACCTGACCGCCCTGGCCTGTGCCGCGGCCCGGCGGGCCATGGAGGCCGCCGGGGTGGGGCCGGAACAGGTGGGCCTGTGCGTCATGGCCACGGTCACCCCGGACAAGCTGACCCCCGCCCAGTCCTGTCTGGTCCACCGGGAGCTGGGGCTGGCGGAGGACTGCCCCGCCTTTGACCTGAGCGCGGGGTGTACCGGCTTTCTCTACGCCATGGAGACGGTGGCGGCCCTGCTCCCCAGGATGGAGCGGCCCTATGCCCTGGTGATCGGGGGGGAGATCCTCACCCGGATCGTGGACATGGAGGACCGGAACACCTGTATCCTGTTTGGCGACGGGGCGGGGGCCGTGGTGGTCCGGAGCGCCGACGCGCCCTGGTACTGCGCCCTCCACACCCGGGGGGACGGGGAGATCCTGTGGGCCGAGGGGCCCGGGCGGGAGCCCCCCCACCTGCGGATGGACGGGCAGGGGGTCTTTCGCTTTGCTTTGGAGACGGTGCCCCGGGCGGCCCAGACGCTGTTGGACCGGGCGGGGATGTCCGCGGACCAGGTGGACTGGTTCCTGCCCCACCAGGCGAACCACCGGATCGTGGACGGGATCGCCCGCCGGTTGAAGGTGCCCCTGGAGCGATTTTACGAGAATATGGACCGCTATGGAAACACGTCCGCGGCGTCCATCCCCATCGCCCTGGATGAGATGGTCCGGGGAGGGATGCTCCGGGAGGGGCAGTGGGTCATGTGCCTGGGGTTCGGCGCGGGGTTGACCTGGGCCGGGCTACTGTTCCAGTGGGGCCCACAGAAGGAGGACAAGTGATGAAGCTCAATGAGATGCTGGGGACGGAGTTCCCCTTTATTCAGGGCGGGATGGCCAACATCGCCACCGGCGAGTTCGCCGCCGCCGTGTCCAATGCGGGGGCCCTGGGCCTGATCGGCGCGGGGGGGATGAACCCCGACTCCCTGCGGGAGAATATTCGCCGTTGCCGGGAGCTGACAGACAAGCCCTTCGGGGTGAATCTGATGCTGATGCACCCCCAGGCCAAGGAGATGGCCCAGGTGATCGCCCAGGAGCGGGTGATGGTGGTGACCACCGGGGCGGGCAACCCGGGGGAGTATATCCCCATCTGGAAGGAGTACGGGGCCAAGGTACTCCCCGTGGTCCCCGCGGTGGCGGTGGCCAAGGTGGCCCAGAGAGCGGGAGCGGACGCGGTGATCGCCGAGGGGACGGAATCCGGGGGACACGTGGGCGAGCTGACCACCATGGCGCTGGTGCCCCAGGTGTGCGACAGCGTGGACATCCCGGTGGTGGCCGCCGGCGGCATCGCCGACGGGCGGCAACTGGCCGCTGCCTATGCCCTGGGCGCCTGCGGCGCCCAGCTGGGCACCTGCCTGCTGGTGAGCGAGGAGTGCCCCATCCACCCCAATTACAAGGCGGCCCTGCTGAAGGCCAAGGACAGTAGCACCACTGTCACCGGCCGGATCATCGGGGCCCCGGTGCGGATTCTGAAAAACCAGATGGCCCGCAACTATCTCTCACGGGAAAAGGCGGGGGCCGATCTGATGGAGCTGGAGCAGTTCACTCTGGGGAGCCTGCGCCGGGCGGTATTTGACGGGGACGTGAACACCGGGAGCCTGATGGCCGGCCAGGTGGCGGGGATGCTCCACGAGATCCGGCCGCTCCGGGCGATCTTGGAGGAGCTCTATCAGGGCGGCCAGCGGCGCATGGCCGAGCTGGCCCAGCTGGCCGGCGAGAGATAGGGGGAGACGGGATGAAGCTGGCTTTTCTGTATGCCGGGCAGGGGACCCAACACCCCGGGATGGGAAAGGACCTCTATGAGACCTACCCCCGCTTTCGGGCGGTGCTGGACGGCCTGTCCCTCCCCTTCGACCTGAAAAAGCTCTGCTTTGAGGGGCCGGAGGAGCAACTGAATCAGACGGAATACACGCAACCCTGTATGGTGGCTTTTGCCGCCGGTATGACCGAGGTGCTGGCCGAGAAGGGGATCCGGCCGGAGATCGTGGCCGGGCTCAGCCTGGGGGAGTATTCCGCCCTCCAGTGCGCGGGCGTCTTTTCCCCGGCCACCGCGGTGGAGCTGGTGGCGTTCCGGGGGAAGGCCATGGCCCAGGCGGTCCAGGGGCGGCCCTGCGGGATGGCCGCCATCCTGATGCTGGGCCGGGAGGAGCTGGCCCGGTGTTGCCGGGAGGCCTCTGCACTGGGGGTGGTGGAGATCGCCAACTACAACTGCCCCACCCAGCTGGTCATCGCCGGGGACGAGGCCGCCGTGGCCCGGGCTGGGGAACTGGCCCTGGAGGCGGGGGCCAAGCGGGTGGTACCCCTGAAGGTGAGCGGGCCCTTCCACACCTCCCTGATGGCCCCGGCGGGGGAGGCGCTCCGGGCGCGGTTTTGCCAGACCGCCTTTGGCGAGATGGAGATCCCCGTGTTCTTCAACTGCAAGGGCGGCCCCATGGAGCCGGGGGAGACCATCCCCGAGCTTCTGGTGCGCCAGGTGCAGAGCAGTGTCTATCTGGAGGACACCATCCGGGCCATGGCGGCCCAAGGGGTGGACACCATTGTGGAGATCGGTCCGGGGAAGGCCCTGTCCGCCTTTGTGAAAAAGACGGAGAAGGGCATCAGGACCTACGCCGTGGAGACGGCGGAGGACGTGGAGCAACTTTGCGTTGCCTTGAAAGGAGCGGAGTGATGGAAGTGAGGGGAAAGTGCGCCCTGGTCACCGGCGGCGGCCGGGGGATCGGCCGGGCCGTCTGTCTGGAGCTGGCCCGGGGCGGGGCCAGTGTGGCGGTCAACTACGCCGGGAGCGAGGAGGCCGCCCGGGAGACGGTGGAGCGGTGCCTGGAGCTGGGCGCTCCCGACGCCTTTGCCATTCAGGCCGATGTGGCGGAGGAGCAGGCGGTGGCCGCCATGCTCGCCGCCGTGGAGGAGCGGCTGGGCCGGATCGACATTCTGGTGAACAACGCCGGGATCACCCGGGACGGGCTGATGCTCCGGATGAAGGACGCCGACTGGGACGCGGTGCTGGACACCAACCTGAAGGGGGCCTTCCACTGTATGCGGGGGGTGTATCAGGGGATGATGCGCCGCCGCTACGGCAGGATCATCAACATCAGCAGTGTGGTGGGCCTGCGGGGCAACGCCGGGCAGGCCAACTACTCCGCCAGCAAGGCGGGGCTGATCGGGATGAGCAAGTCCATGGCCAAGGAGCTGGCCAGCCGGGGCGTCACCGTGAATGTGGTCGCCCCCGGATTCATCACCACCGACATGACCGCCGCCCTGCCCCAGGCGGCCCAGGAGGCCCTGTTGGCCACCATCCCTATGAAGCGGCTGGGCGCCCCCGAGGACGTGGCCCGGGCGGTGGCCTTCTTTGCCGGGGAGGAGAGCGCCTATCTCACGGGGCAGGTGCTCTGTGTGGATGGCGGGATGGCCGTCTAGGCCGAAGAGGAGGAGACGACAGTGGAAAGACGACGTGTTGTGGTCACCGGCATGGGCTGTGTGACGCCCATCGGGCTGGACGTGTCCCAGAGCTGGGAGAGCGCGAAGGCGGGGGTGTGCGGGATCGCCCCCATCACCGCCTATGACACCGCCGATATGAAGGTCAAGCTGGCCGCGGAGGTCAAGGGCTTCCAGCCGGAGCAGTACATCGAAAAGCGGGAGGTCCGCAAGCTGGACCGGTTCAGCCAGCTGGCTCTGGCCGCCGCCCGCCAGGCCATGGAGCAGAGCGGCCTGGGGGCGGAGCAGGTAGACCCCTATCGGTGCGGGGTGTCGGTCTCGTCCGGGATCGGCGGTCTGCCCACCCTCCAGCTGGGGTGCCTGAAGGGGGAGGAGCGGGGCTATGACAAGGTGTCCCCCTATTTCATCCCCATGATCATCGGCAATATGGCGGGCGCCCAGATCGCCATCCGCTATGGCCTGAGAGGGATGGCCACCTGCCCCACCACCGCCTGTGCCGGGGGGACCAACGCCATTGGCGACGCCTTCCGGTCCATTCGGGACGGGTACGCCGAGGTGATGGTGTGCGGCGGGGCGGAGTCCTGTATCACCACTCTGGGCATGGGGGGGTTCACCTCCATGCAGGCGCTGAGTGTGTCCGAGGACCCCAAGCGGGCCTCCATCCCCTTTGACCGGGAGCGCAACGGCTTTGTCATGGGAGAGGGGGCCGGCATCCTGGTGCTGGAGGAGCTAGAGCACGCCAGGGCCCGGGGGGCCGGGATCCTGGGCGAAGTGGTGGGCTATGGCGCCACCTGCGACGCCTACCACATGACGGCCCCCGCCCCGGACGGCGCGCCGGGGGCCCGGGCCATGGAGCTGGCCCTGGAGGACGGGGGAGTGGCCCCGGAGGAGGTGGGCTACATCAATGCCCACGGCACCTCCACCCCCATGAACGACAAGTGCGAGACCATGGCGGTCCGCGCGGCCTTCGGCCCGCAGGCGGACAAACTGGCCATGAGCTCCACCAAGTCCATGACCGGCCACCTGCTGGGGGCCGCGGGGGGCGTGGAGGCCATCTTCACCCTGTTGGCGCTCCAGGAGGGATTCCTGCCGCCCACGGTGGGTTATCAGGTGCCCGACCCGGACTGTGACCTGGATATTGTGCCCAATGTGGGGCGCAGGGCGGAGATCCGATACGCCATGTCCAACTCCCTGGGCTTCGGGGGCCACAACGCCAGTATTCTGTTGCGCCGCTGGGAGGGCTGAGAGATGGAATTTACCAACGAGGAGATCCAGCAGATCCTGCCTCACCGCTACCCCTTTTTGCTGGTGGACCGCATCACCGGCGGCGAGGCGGGGGCGTGGTGCGAGGGGATCAAGTGCGTGACCGCCAACGAGCCTTTCTTCCAGGGACATTTCCCGGGAAAGCCCATCATGCCGGGGGTGCTGATCCTGGAGGCGCTGGCCCAGACGGGGGCGGTGGCCATCCTTTCGTTGCCGGAGAACCGGGGCAAGCTGGCCCTGTTCGGCGGAGTCAAGAGCGCCCGGTTCAAAAAGCAGGTGGTGCCGGGGGATGTGCTACAGCTCCGCTGTGAGCTGACCCGGCAGGTGGGGCCGGTGGGCTTTGGGACGGCGGTGGCCCGGGTGGACGGCAAGATCGCCGCCCAGGCGGAGCTCACCTTTGCCATCGTGGATCCCTGAGAGAACCGGATTCTACGGGAGAAAGGGAGGGATCGTGCATGTTGGAAACTGCGTTCAGTAAAGTGTACACCAAATTCAAGTTGCATTTCTATCGGGCTGTTTTCGGCCGGTTCCAGGCCAGAGAGGCGACGTTGACCACGGTGGAGACCTTCTGCATGGAGACCATCGCCGCCCTGGGGGAGCCCACGGTCAACGAATTCTCCAGCTTCGTGGGGATCTCGCCGCCCAACGCGGCCTATAAGATCAACAATCTGGTCCAGAAGGGCTATGTGGAAAAGCGGCAGTCCCAGCAGGA
This sequence comes from uncultured Oscillospiraceae bacterium, assembly GCA_944385075.1. Classification (GTDB taxonomy): domain Bacteria; phylum Bacillota; class Clostridia; order Oscillospirales; family Oscillospiraceae; genus Lawsonibacter. The sequence goes on from CALWVW010000022.1 coordinate 19,293, forward strand.
CAAGCGGGAGTACCACCTGGTGGTCACCCAGAAGTACCGGGACTACTATGATATCAGCTACCGCTATCTCAACACCGTGATGGAGCGCATCAAGACGCGCTTTCCGGAGCAGGATGTGAAGCGGCTGGAGGAGATGCTGGAGGTGATCTCCAGCGAGCTGATGCCGGAGATCCCCCTATAAAAGAGGAGACAACAGGAGAGCGGGGCGCCCCATTGGGGCGCCCCGCTCTGGTTTTTAATGGATTACCGGGCCTGCGTGGCCACGATCTCCAGGAAGTTCATGCAGATCGGGGCCACCTGGGCGCGCCCAACAAGACAAGACGGGCGGCCGTACGGGGTTGCCCCTACGGCGATATTTGATCCGGTTTCCGTCATTGCGAGGAGGGCCGCAGGCCCGACGTGGCAATCCGTAATCCCGTCCAAAGAGAACGGATTCCCACGGCCCCTTCGGGGCCTCGGAATGACGGGTCAGGCGGCCACATGGGGCCGCCCCTACAAAAACAACGAGAGCGCAATGTAGAACCAACGGCGGGGGCAAGCCCCCGCCCTACATTGCTACACCTTACGGGAACGGCGCGCCCAGTCGTCGCGCCCCACGCAAATGATCTTTGTTGCCTGTCCTGCCGGGCGCCCGAAGGGCGCCCCTACGGGTGCCGCGCCCTACAGGGCTACGCCGACCCGATCTCCACCGCACCACGGGGGAGCGACCGGGTAGGCGCGTCTAAGCGGTTAGCGGGAGAATTTCTCTGGCCTTGCCGCACAGTGGCAACGGGCGGCGAAACGGTCAGGCGGGGCACTGGCGGCCGGTGTGGTCGATGGTGTACTCCCCGGTGAGCAGGAGCTGGGAGATGGGGACAAAGGTATAGCCCTCCTGGAGCAGGGTCTGGAGGATGGTGGGCAGGGCCTCCGGGGTGTGGAGGGCGGCGTTGTGGAACAGCACGATGGAGCCGGGCCCCACCTTGCCCGTGACCCGCCGGGTGATCTCCTGGGCGGACAGGTCCTTCCAGTCCAGGCTGTCCACGTCCCACTGGATGGGCTCCATACCGATGGAGCGGACGGCGCTGATGGAGTTGTCGTCGTAGTCCCCGTAGGGCAGGCGCACCAGGGTGGGGCGGACGCCGGTGACCGCCTCGATCTTGTCGTTACAGGCGTTGAGATCGGCCACCACCTGGTCGGCGGACAGCTGGGGGTAGTGGGCGTGGGTGTTGGAGTGGTTCATGATCTCGTGACCCGCCTGATGGAGGGCCAGGACGGACTCGGGGTACTTATCCACCCACTCGCCCACCACGAAAAAGGTGGCGGGGACGTCATACTGGCCGAGGATGTCGATGAGGGTCTGGGTGTCCTCGTTCCCCCAGGCGGCGTCAAAGCTGATGGAGATCAGCTTCTGGTCCCGCTGGACGCAGTAGATGGGCAACTGCCGGGCGGTGGCGGAGGCCCCCACAGCGGCGGGGTAGTTGACCAGGTAGAAGATGGCGGCCGACAGGACCAGACAGAGGGCCGCTGTCCACCACCGGCGGCGAATGAGAAAAATCCGGATCTGTTCCTGCGCTCTGGCCATACTGGACCACTCCCATCTGCTTGATCTGTCCCATCTATATGAAAAAGACGCCCGGAACATGCGGCCATGTTCCGGGCGTATAGCATGGGAGGAAAATTACAGGCGGGTGGGGACGTGCCAGATCTCCCGGGCGTAGTCCCGGATGGAGCGGTCGGCGGCGAAGATGCCGGAGCGGGCGATGTTGATGAGGGAGATCTGATCCCAGCGGCGGCGGTCGGCGTACACCTCCAGAGAGCGGCGGTGGGCGGCGCAGTAGCTGGCGAAGTCGGCCAGGAGCATATACTCGTCGGCGGGGCTCCCGCCCGCGCCGAAGAGCAGGCGGTTGGTGAGGCTCTGGTAGGAGACCCCGTCGCTGAAACCGGCGGCGATCTGGTCGATGACCCGCTTGAGGGCGGGGTCCTGCTGGTAGCAGTCCAGGGAGCGGTAGCCCTCCCGCTGGCGCTGGCTGACCTGGTCGGCGGTGAGGCCGAAGAGGAAGATGTTCTCGTCCCCCAGCTGTTGATGCATCTCCACATTGGCGCCGTCCAG
>CALWVW010000023.1 GCA_944385075.1 uncultured Oscillospiraceae bacterium
GGCAGGCCCCGTCCAGCAGGGAGAACTCTGTATGGAGATGTAGATGGACAAAGGACATGGGACGTCCCTCCTTTTTACCTGTAAAGTATTATCACTGTCTAATCTTTGATATTGCTAAAGTGCACGCAGGGCGGCTCGCTCCTGCTCGCGTGCGACCCGCCGCTACCTCTCCTCTTTTCCCAGCTCCACCAGCTTTCGGAGCCGGTGGTTCAGGGCGGACTTGGTGATGGGCGGGTCAGCCCACAAGGCCTTTGGCCTTGTGGGGGCCCTTCGGGATTTGAATCCTCGGGCGGGCAAAGCCCGCCCTGCGGAATTCTCCGCCGCCATGCGGCTTCGAATTTGCGCGCCACTGGGCGCGGCTCGCTTCCGCTCGCGTGCGACCCGCCGCTACCTCTCCTCTTTTCCCAGCTCCACCAGCTTCCGGAGCCGGTGGTTCAGGGCCGACTTGGTGATGGGCGGGTCGCACTGCTCCGCCAGCTGGGCCAGGGTGTCTTCCGGGTGGGCCAGCCGCAGGGCGGCCGCCTCCCGGAGCTTGTCCGGCAGGGTGGCCAGCGTGCCGGCCCCCTCCAGGCGGCGGATGGCCTCCACCTGCGCCATGGCAGCCTCCACCGCCTTGTCCAGGTTGGCCGCGTCACAGTTCACCCGCCGGTTGACGCTCCCCCGCAGGTCCCGCTCCAGCTTGGCGTTCATCACCTCCATGGCCGCCAGGGGGGCGCCCACACTGGTGAGAAAGTCCTCGATCCGGTCGCTCTGCTTAAAATAGATCACCGCGTTCCCCTTCCGCAGGGCAAATTTGGGCTCCAGGGACAGCTCCCGCATGAGGGCCAGCACCTCCCGGCTGACGCTCTGGTGGGAGGTGGACAGCTCCAGGTGGTAGCTCTTGCGGGGGTCGGTCACCGATCCCCCCGCCAGAAAGGCCCCCCGGAGGAAGGCGGTCTGACAGCAATCCTCCTCCAGCACCCCGAAGTTCACGTGGAGGGCCAGGCTCCCTGGATCGCTCCCGAAGGTCTGGTGGAGCACCGCCAGCTTGCCCGGGTCGGTGATGGCCAGCACCGCCTTCCCCTCCCTCTCGGGCAACTGGTCGAAGGTCAGGCGGAAGGCCTTTTTGAACAGGGCGGGGAGCCGCTTGGCAAAGGCCGCGTGCTCGGTGACGATGCGGGCCTCCCCGGCGGAGAAGGTGTTGGCGTAGAGCAAAACCCCGTAGGCCTCCGCCTGGGCACAGCACCTGCGGCTCAGTGGCGCGCGGCACAGCTCCTGTTTGACATCTCCGGAAAAGGACATGGCTACTCCTCCAAAATATAGCGGCGCGTGCCCCGGAAGATCCGGACCGCCCGCTGGCGGTAGACCTCCAGGATCGCCTGGGCCAGTTTGTCCGGGTCGTGGCGGGCGAAGTCGCCCCCCTCCATGGCGATGGGGCGCTCCACCAGCTCCAGCCCCATGGCCAGGATCCGCTCCCGGTCCACCACCAGGGGAGCCGCGTCCTCCCGCCGGTAGCGCTCCACCAGGCCGGACTGGACGGGGGAGGAGTTGGCCAGACACAGGTCCACCAGCCCCGGGGCCCCGTGGGCCATCAGGGCCTCCAGGTGGTCGGCGGCGGTATAGCCCTCGGTCTCCCCGTCCTGGGTCATGATGTTACAGACATAGATCTTGGGGGCGTCCGCCTCCACAATGGCCCGGACCACCCCGTCCACCAGCAGATTGGGGATGATGCTGGTGTACAGGCTCCCCGGCCCCAGCAGGATCAGGTCCGCCTCCCCGATAGCCTCCAGGGCGGTGGGCAGAGGGGCGGGGTGCTCCGGGATGAGCCGGACACAGCGGATGCGGCAGTCCTGCTCCTTTTTGCAGGCGTAGATCTTGGACTCCCCCACCACGCTGGCCCCGTTTTCAAAGACGGCCTCCAGCTGGACGTCGGCCCCGGTCACCGGGATCACCCGCCCGGTGATGGCCAGCACGTGGCTCATCTGGGAGACCGCCTCCTCAAAGGAGCCGGTCACCCCGTTGAGGGCGGCCAGGAGCAGATTGCCAAAGGACTGCCCCGCCAGCATCCCCTCCGGGAAGCGGTACGCCAACAGCTTCTCCATAATGGGCTCGGTGTTGGCCAGGGCCTCCATGCAGTGGCGGACGTCCCCCGGCGGCAACATCCCCAGATCCTGCCGGAGTACTCCCGACCCGCCCCCGTCGTCGGCCACGGTGACGATGGCGGTCAGATTTTTCGTGTATCGCTTCAACCCCCGGAGCATGGTGGAAAGGCCCGTCCCGCCGCCCACGGCGACGATCTTGGGCCCCCGCTCCCACTGCTGGAGGTTGGGAATGGTCTCTTGCATTTGAGCGGCTCCTTTCCGGCCCGTTCCTCCCTCTCGCACACAGCCGGGCGCTCAGTTGCGCCCCAGATCCCGGTGGCTCTCCGACACCGGCCAGCCCTGGGTCCGGATCCTCTCCGCCAGGGTGTGGGCGATGGCCACCGACCGGTGGTGTCCCCCGGTACAGCCGATGGAGACCACCAGGGCGGTCTTGCCCTCCTCCTCGTACCGGGGCAGGAGCCAGCCCACCAGCCCCCACAGGCGCTCCATGAACTCGTCCGCCTGTCCCCCGGCGAACACATAGTCCCGCACCCCCTGGTCCAGGCCGGTCAGCGGCCGCAGGTCGGACACATAGTAGGGGTTGGGCAGGAACCGCACGTCAAAGACCAGGTCGGCCTCCATGGGGATCCCGTGCTTGAAGCCGAAGGAGGTAACCCGCACATCCATCCGCCCCTCCACGGTCCCCCGGGCGAACAGCCGCCGGAGCTCCCCCTTCAGCTTGGCGGTGGACAGGTTGCTGGTATCGATGATGTGGTCCGCCCGCGCCCGGAGGGGGGCGAGCATCTCCCGCTCCAGGCGGATGGCCTGCTCCAGACTGTCGCACTCCTCCCCAAGGGGGTGGCTCCGCCGGGTCTCCTTGTACCGCTTGATGATGGTCTCGTCAGAGGCCTCGATAAAGAGGATGCGGTAGGGGCATTTCATCTGCTCCAGGTCGTCCAGAGCGCGAAACAGGCTGTCGAAATTCGTGCCCCCCCGGATGTCGGTGACCAGCACCACCCGGTCGTACTCCCCGGACCCGGCCATGCCCAGCTCGGCGAACTTGGGGATCAGCGGGGCGGGCAGGTTGTCCACACAGAAGAAGTCCATGTCCTCCATGAAGGAGGCCGCCTTGCTCTTCCCCGCCCCAGACAGGCCGGAAATAATGACAAATTCCATCTCTCTCATCTCCTGGAAAGGAAATCTACTTAACGGAGGATACGGACCTCCATCTCCAGCTCCACCCCGGTCTGGCGGAGCACCTCCTCCCTCACTTTGTCCACCAGGGACAGGATGTCGGCGCAGGTGGCGCCCCCCCGGTTGATGACAAAGCCCGCGTGTTTCTCCGACACCTGGGCGCCCCCCACCGTCAGCCCCTTCAGGCCGCACTGGTCGATGAGGGCGGCGGCGAAGTGCCCCGGGGGCCGCTTGAACATGGAGCCGGCGCTGGGGTACTCCAGGGGCTGTTTGGCTTTCCGTTGCCGGGCCAGGTCCTCTATTTTGGCCCGGATCTCCTCCGGGTCCCCCAGGGGCAGGGAGAACTCCACCCGCAGGATCAGCCGGCTCCCGTCGGAGAAGGCGCTATGCCGGTAGGAAAACGCGCACCGGTCCGCGGGGACGGTCTCCAGCTCACCGGCCCGGGTGAGACAGGTGACGGCCGTCACCACCTGGGCCATCTCGCCGCCGTAAGCACCCGCGTTCATGGTGATGGCGCCGCCCAGACTGCCGGGAATACCGTGGGCGAACTCCAGCCCGGCCAGCCCCCGGCCCAGGGCGGCCCGCGCCAGCCGGGAGAGGAGTACCGCGCTCCCCGCCTCCAGGCGGCGGTTCACCTCCCGGGTCTGGTTCATCTCCCCCGTCAGCTTCAGCACAAAGCCCTTGTACCCCTCGTCCGGGACCAGCAGGTTGGAGCCGTTGCCCAGAAAGAAGGGGTCCACCTCCAGCTCCCGGGCCGTCTTGAGGGCCGTCCGGGCCTCCCCCACCGTCCGGGGCAGGGCCATCAGGGCCGCCGGCCCCCCCACCCGAAAGGTGGTGTGGTTGGCCATGGGCTCCCCCTCCCGAAGCTCCATATCGGGACAGGCACTCCGCAGGGCGTCCCGCAGTTGTTCCAGTTGTCTCTGTCGCTCCATAGTGCCTCCTGGTCTCCGTCTCGTTTTTTCCTGGACACATTATAGCAAAGTTCGTTGCAAATTAGAATAGGGAACCGGAAAAAACGGGCCCGGGCGTTCGCGCCCGGGCCCGCTTACTCTCTTCCTCTGGGGTCACACCATGTGGCACAGCAGGGCGGCCCCCACCACCCCGGCGTCGTTGCCCAGGGAGGCCTTCTCCAGCCGGGTGGGCCGGCTCTTGTCAAAGGTCCCCTGGAGCACCAGGTCCCGCAGAGGCTCCAACAGCAGGTCGTCCTCCGCGTTGCTGATCCCGCCGCCCAGACAGATGATCTCCGGTTGCAGGATGTTGATCAGGTTGATGATCCCGATGGACAGGCCCTGGAGATAGGTGTGCAACACCCGCTTGGCCGCCGGGTCGTCCAGCCGGGCCCCCTGGAAGGCGGTGCGGCCCTGGACCTTGAACCGGTCCCCCTCGCACAGATCCCACAGGACGCTGTCCTTGGTGCGCTCCATCTCCAGCTGGGTCAGCCGGATCAGGGCGGTGGCGGAGCCGTACTGCTCCCAGCACCCCCGGTTGCCGCAGCCGCACAGGACGCCGTTGGGCTGGATGATCATATGGCCCACCTCCATGCCGGAGTTGGCAAAGCCGGTGAACAGCTTTCCGCCCACCACCAGGCCGCCGCCGATGCCGGTGCCCAGGGTGACCACCACCGCCGGGTCACAGCCCTTGGCCGCGCCGGCCCAGTACTCGCCCACGGCGGCGCAGTTGGCGTCGTTGGCCAGGAAGACGGGGACGTTCCACTCCTTCTGGAACAGGGTCCGGAAGGGGGTATTGCTGAAGGCCATATTTGGGGTCTGGACCACCATGCCGGTCCCGTTGTCCACCACGCCGGGCAGGCCCACGCCCACCGCCTCGATCTGGCTGTAGTCCAGGGCGCCCATCTCGCACACCTTTTTGGCCAGCCGGGCCAGCTCCACGCACAGCTCCTCCGCCGTCATGGCCTTGTCCACCGGGTGGCTCACCTTGTCCAGGATGCGGCCCTTCTCGTTGACCAGACCGGACACCAGATTGGTGCCCCCCACGTCGATACCGATATAATACATTACTCCTTGCCCTCCCTTTTTGCTTCCTCCGCCTGGAAGTGCGCGTCCATCCGGTGCGTCAGCTCCAGGGCGGCGTTGTGTCCCATGCGCCGGTTGCGGTTGTTCATGGCGGCCACCTCCACGATGCTGGCCAGATTCCGGCCGGGCTTCACCGGGATGGTGACGGCGGGGACCTTGATCCCCAAAATCTCCGTAAAGGCCGACTCCAGGCCGAACCGGTCGTAGATGGCGTTGTCGTCCCAGGGCTCCAGATTGATGACCAGGTCGATCTGCTGGCTGAGCTTGATGGCCCCCATGCCCATGAGGCGGCTGACGTCGATGACCCCGATGCCCCGCAACTCCATATAGCCCTGGATGAGCTCGGGGGCGGAGGCCTGGAGGGTCTGGTGGTTGGTCTCTTTGATGACCACCGCGTCGTCGGCGATGAGCCGGTGCCCGCGCTTGATGAGCTCGATGGCCACCTCGCTCTTGCCCACGCCGGACTCCCCCTGGAACAGCACCCCCTCGCCATAGATCTCCATCATCACCCCGGAGCGGGTGATCTGGGGGGCCAGGTGGTTATAGAGGCTCCCGATCAGGGTGCTCATGAACGCCGAGGTCTGCACCTTGGTGCGCAGAACGGTCCGGTCGTGCTTGTCCGCCATCTCCATGCACTCCGGGCAGGGCTCCAGCCCCCGGGTGAGGATCAGGGCGGGCACCGGATAGGACAGCAGGCGGTCGAACCGCTCGGCCCGCTGTTGCGGGGTCAGGCCGTCCAGATAGGTGCTCTCCGTCAGGCCGATGAGCAGGAGCCGCCGGGTGTCGAAATGCTCGAAGAACCCCGCCAGGGGCAGGCCCGGCCGGTTCACGTCCACCGTGTGGAGCAGGGTGTCCTCGTACTCGGGCCCCTTGCGGAGCACCTCCAGATTGAACTCCCGGATGATCTCGCCCAGGCGGACGCTGTTGTTGTTTTCCTCCATGGGATATCCCCCCTTCTGTGTCTGGATGGATCCTGTGACCAGTATAAACGATAATCCCGAATTAGGCAAGAAAAAGCGCGGGGCGGGCGGGCGGAATTTGTGTCTTTTTTTGAAAAAAAGTTCTTGCATTTCTCCGCCGTTTCTGGTATCATATCAGTCGATGCTTCATAAAAGCGTACTCTCATAGCGAGGAGGTAAGCAACATGGCCAAATGCGAATTCTGCGACAAGGGCGTCACCTTCGGCATTCGGGTGTCCCACTCCCACCGCCGCTCCAACCGCACCTGGAAGCCTAACGTGAAGCGCGTGAAGGCGATCGTGAATGGAACTCCCACTCATGTGTACGTCTGCACCAGATGCCTCCGTTCCGGTAAGGTCACCCGCGCTGTGTGATTTTGGAATACGGCAAGCCAAAGCCCCCTGTGCCCGGCACAGGGGGCTTTCTTTTCCCCTCCGGCCCCTCCCCTTCTCTCCAGGGGCGGGAGGCCGCCCCCATGTCCCGGGAAATGGAGCCTTGCTTTTTCCCTCCCCGCCCGGTACAATGGCCCCATAGAAACAAGGAGCTGACCCCATGCTGATCTACCTGCAGATGATCGAGGGGGAGGAGGAGCGGACCAAATTCTCCCGAATCTATGACGCCCACCTCCCCTTTCTGTTCGCGGTGGCCCGCCGGATCCTGGCCAGCGACTCGGACGCCGAGGACGCGGTCCACCAGTCCTTTCTCGCCCTGATCCAGCACCTGGACCACATCCGGGACGTGGACTCCCCCGCCACCCGTGCCTATCTGGCCGTGACGGTGGAGCACAAGGCACTTGACATCCTGCGCGCCCGGCAACACACTATTTTGGTGGACGACCCGGACAGCCTGCCCGGGCTGGACGTCCCCCCGCCGGGGGACCACGGGCTGGCGGACGCCATGGCCCGCCTCCCCGCCCAGTACCGGGAGGCGCTGTTGTTGCGCTTTGACCAGGGCTACTCGGTAAAAGAGATCGCCGCCATTCTGGACACCACCCCCGGGGCGGTGCGCAAGAGCATCTGGCGGGCCAAACAGCGGCTGAAGGAGGAGCTGGAAGTGGAGGGCATCACCGTATGAATCACAACGATCTGACAAATCAGTACCCCTTCCGCGACAGCGAGCTCCGGCAGGCGGCGGAGCTGGTCCGGCAGTCCATGCTGGCGTCCCTGTCCGACGCCCCGGCGGACTATGTCCCCTCCCCCGGCTTCCGGCGGAGGATGGAGCCCCTGTTTGCCAGGGCCCGGCGGATGGAGGTGGCCCGCCGGTGGACCCGGCGGGCGGTGGCCGCGGCGCTGGCCCTGGTACTGGGGACCGGGGCGTGGCTCGCCACAGACTCGGACGCCCGGGCCGCCTTTGTCGGCTGGGTTCGGGAGATCTGCGGGGACAGCGTGCTCTACCGCTTCTTTTCCCCCTCTCCCACAAGCGTGATCCCCACCTTCCGGCCCACCTGGGTGCCAGAGGGGTATCGGGAGGTCGATACCGTATCAGACGATACTTCCACTTCTATCCTATATCAGAGGGGTGACGATAGCACCGACCAGTTTATCTTTGGGTATATGTTCTATTCCAGTGACACAGAGTTTCAACTGCTTTGGAACGAAAAATCATACGAATGTCAGACCCTTCAGATTCATGGTCATCTCGCTCATTTTTATTTGTCGCAGGATCCCAGTGAGACAAACAACCTGATCTGGTTCGATGAAGAGGATCTCATCCTGTTTCAACTTAATGCGCCCTTCAATCTCGACGTTATGTTGCATATAGCAGAGAGTATAAATTTGGTCAAATAGCCGAAAATTGGAAAACTAAAATTTTTAGTGTCCCATTTTGCCTCCTTTGCCCGTTTTAATTCACAGGACGGGTAAAGGAGCTTTCCCATCCTCCGCTCTCAGAGGAAAGGAGGTGAATCCTTATGGAACAAAACGAGCGCAAGCCCTTTGTCCTGCGTTGCGCGTTGCTGTGCCTGCTCAGTCTGGCCGCCGACATAGGCCTGATCTGTCTGCTCTGGGTGGAGATCCCGCCGCAATACTCCTACCTCCTGTTCCCCCTTGTCCTGGCCCTGGTGATCCCCCTTTTCTACGCTCGCAAATGGGGCCGCTGGGACTCAGATGACCCGCAGATGAAGAAGTTTAGGCAGTGGACCGTCTGGTTCAACCGCACCCTGTTCGTCGTACTGGTCATGACGACCTTTATCGACCAAGGCAGATTCCTTGTGTACCGCTTTGACCCGGATCTCTTTATCTACATCGGCTTTTTGATCGATATCGGCCTGCACTTCTACGGCAGTTGTATTCTGAGCCCAAGGCTCCAGCCACATGACCCATAAACGGAGACGCGCCCCCGGCGGACCGAAGGTCCGCCGGGGGCGCTGTCGTCTCAGCGGATGTCCCGGTACTTTCTGGCGATGGTGTCGATGTCCACCCCGGCCCGGTAGAGGCACCGGAGGTAGAACATCCGGGCCATGGTCCACAGGGGGAACTCCCCCCGGTACCGCCGCCCGGAGGTGAGGATGGTGCCGGGCAACACCGCCAGGGGCTCTCCCCGCCGCTTCATCCGGCGGGAGAGCTCGTAGTCCTCCATGATGGGGAGCGGGGGAAATCCCCCCACCTCCCAGAAGAGGGCCCGCTCCACAAAGATCCCCTGGTCGCCGAAGGCGATGCGGCCCCGCCGGGCCCGCCGGTTGGAGAAATAGGTGTTGCACCCCATGAAGGGGCCGCGGTAGTCAAAGGCGATGTGGAAGCACCCGAACCGCGCCCCCCCGGCCACCGCCCGCCCGATCTGGGCCGGGCCGTCCGGGGGGAGCAGGCAGTCGCAGTGGGCAAACCACAGCACCTCCCCCCCGGCCGCCCGGGCCGCCGCGTTCATCTGGTCGGCCCGCCCCTTGGGGCAGGAGAGCACCGGGTAGCGGTCCCCGATGCGCTCCCGGGTGCCGTCGGTGCTCCCCCCGTCGGCGAAGAGGACCTCCACCTCTCCCTCCAGCCGGTCCAGGTTGTCCAGACAGGCATCGATGGTGGAGCGCTCGTTGTAGATGGGGATGATGAGAGAGAGCTTCACAGGCCGGCCCCTCCCAAAAAGTCCCGGCGCACATAGCGCTCCAGGATGTGCTGGAGAAAGTCCTCGGAGAGGTACTGCCGGAGCTTGACCAGGGTGTCCCCGTTGGTGAGGGGGCGGCCCGGCCGGGCGTACTCCCGCAGGGCCATGGCGCACCAGGTCACCCCCCGCAGGCAGGTCACCGTGAAGAACAGGGGGAGCCGCTCCCGGAGGGTGGCGGTGTCGAACCGCCCGGCCACGGCGGCCAGATAGGAGCGGACAAAGCCGCCGATCTCCCCTGGGGTGAGGATGACGTCGGTTTTCCAGAAGGTGGTGGTGGGGGCCAGGAAGTGGCCCAGATCCTGGGCGGGCTCGGAGATCAGGGGCTTCTCCCAGTCCACCAGATAGCCGGGGGCCCCCTCCCGGATGAGGAAGTTCCCGGAGTTGAGCTCGGTGTTCACCATGCAGGGGGGCGCCCCGGAGGGGGCGTCCAGGGGCAGGCGGCCAATCTCCTCCACCAGGGCGTCCAGCAGGCGGCACACCCGCCCGTCCGCCTCCTCCCAGGTCAGGTAGTGCTCCACCATGGACAGGCACTCCTCATAGATGCTCCGGGCCGGGTGGGCGGGCCGCAGGAGCTGGGAGTCCCCGGGCACGGGCAGGGCGTGGATGTCCGCCAGGATGGCCGCCGCCTGGGGCAGGTCGGTCCCGTAGCGCAGGGGGCGGCCCGGGAGCCACTCCATCACCAGCACGCCGTGGGGCAGGATGGCCCGGCTGTCGTCATAAAACAGGGGCCGGGGCGTCCGGCCGCTGGGGGCCAGATCCCGGAGGGCGGAAAACTCATAGGCGATCTGGTGCTCCAGGTGCATCTGACTGCCCATGTTGATCCGGAGGACCAGCTCCCGCCCGGTGCGCGGGTGGCGGAAGCGGTAGTTCAGGTTGTACTCCCCCTGCCCCAGCGGGGAGAAGGCCAGCGGGGTGCCCGCGGGCAGGTCCAGACGGGACAGGAAGTCCTCACTGGTCACATACTTCTGAAACAGCGTCTGATCCACGGGGCGCTCCCCCTCCTTGTACCAATTTCTCCAAAAAGCGGGCGGTGGCGGTGTCCCTCCCCCGGAGGGCCCACCACAGGGCCGCCAGATCCTCCGGCGTGTCCACGTCGGCGCAGGGGGGCGACGGGGCGAAGGACGCCCCCGCCCGGCGCAGGGCGGACAGCGCCTGCTCATAGACCGTGCCCACACCGTAGACCTGTCCGGCAAACAGGCTGGGACAGGGCCTCCGCAGGCCCACCAGATAATACCCCCCGTCCGGGGTGGGGCCCAGGGTGACCTCCGCCCGCTCCAGGGCGGCGAAAGCGGCCTCCAGGTGCCCCGGCGACAGCAGGGGCAGGTCGGCCCCCACCAGGACGCAGGCCCCGTAGCCCAGGGCCAGCACCCGGTCCAGGGCCCCCTCCATCCGGCTCCCCAGGTCCTCCCCCCGCTGGGGGAACAGGGCCCGGGCGGCGGGGAAGAGCTCCCGCAGGGCCGCCTCGCCCCCCTCCGGGGTGTAGGCGATGTACAGGTCGGCGTCCACCTGGGCAAAGGCGCGGGACAGGTCCCGGAGAAAGGCCCGGTGGAGCCCGGCGCACTGCTCCCCGGTGAGCCGTGGCATCAGCCGGGTCTTGGTCTGCCCGGGGATGGGCGCCCGGGTGAAGCAGATGATGACCCGCCTCATGGCGCCACCCCCTCTCCCCCGGCCGCCGGGAACAGGGCGGTCCGGTCCCAGTCCACCTGACAGGTGACGGACTCCCCCACCGCCCAGGGGATGGGCAGGGGCAGGGCCCGCTCCAGCACCGCCCCGTCCTCCAGAGACCAGCGGGTGAGGGCGTCCGCCCCCCGGAAGCGGCACTCCTCCAGCCGGAGGGCCAGGGGGCCCGGCCGGTCCAGCTGCAGGGCGCTCCCCCGCAACATCAGGTCGTACGGGCCGTCGGGCGCCTGGACCGGGCCGGAGAGGCAGGGGGAGCAGAACCGGCCCCCCTCCACCCGGCCGGGCAGATAGACGCACCCGCCGAAGTAGTCGGCCACCTGGCGGAGGGCGGGGCGGTCATAGACCTCCCGGGGGGACCCGCACTGGAGGATGCGGCCCCCGGCCATCACCGCCACCCGGTCGGCCATGGAGAGGGCCTCCTGCTGGTCGTGGGTCACCAGGACGGTGGTGGTGTGGAACTCCCGGTGGAGCTCCAGCACCAGCCGGCGCATCTCCTCCCGGAGCTCCTCGTCCAGGGAGGAGAAGGGCTCGTCCAGCAACAACAGGTCGGGCTGGGCCGCCAGGGCCCGGGCCAGGGCCACCCGCTGTTGCTGTCCCCCGGACAGGGAGGACACCGCCCGCCGGTCATAGCCCTCCAGATGGACCTTTCGCAACAGCTCCGCCGCCCGCCCCAGGCGCTCCTCCCGGCCCACCCCCCGCATCTTCAGGGGGAAGGCCACGTTGTCCGCCACCGTCATATGGGGGAACAGCCGCAGGTCCTGGAACACGATGACCGTATTGCGCCGGTGGGGGGGACAGCGGGAGATGTCCCGCTCCCCCAGCCAGACCTCCCCCCGCTCCGGGGGCAGGATGCCCGCCACGGTCTTGAGCAGGGTGCTCTTGCCACAGCCGGAGGGGCCCAGCAGGGAGAGGAGCTCTCCGCTCTCCACCTCCAGAGACACGTTGCGCAGGATGGGGGCCCGCCCAATGGAGACGGACACCTCCTTTACCGACAGCTTCACTTGGACTTCCCTCCCCTCTCCATTCGGTGGATGGCGCTCTCCAGCAGGAAAAAGATCAAAAGTGCCGACCCCACGAAGACCACCGCGTAGACGGAGGCCAGCGGCCGGTCACCGCTCTGGATATAGGGGACCAGCACCAGGGCCAGGGTCCGGACCCGTCCGCCTCCCACGATGAGGGTGGTGAAATACTGGCTGTAGGACAGGATGAAGGCCATGCTCATGGAGGAGAGCACCCCGGGCATCAGGCCTGGCAACGTGGCCAGCCAGAAGGCCCGCAGGGGCCCGGCCCCCAGGACGGCGGCCTGCTCCTCCAGACCGGCCCCCACCGCCCGGGTCACATCCCCCATGATGGCGATACAGTACGGGAGCGCCACCGTCACATGGACCAGCAACACCCCGGCCAGGGTATCCGCCAGCCCCAGCCGCAACAGGGTCAGGTGGATACCGATGGCGAACACCGTCCCCGGGATCAGCAGGGGGAGCAGGCCGCACAGCCGCACCAGCCCCTTCCCCGGGAAGGCGTACAGCTCGGTGGCCCGGGCGGTCAGCACCCCCACCGCCGTCCCCAGCACCGCCGTGGCCACGGCCAGGGCCACACTGCTGAACAGGAGCCGGGGGAGCTGGGCCGAGCCCAGAAACAGCTCCCGCACCGTGCGCAGGGTGAGGCGGACCGGGAGCAGATCGGGCCAGGGCCACCGGGCGGTGACGCTCCACACCAGGATCAGCGCCACGGGGATCAGGATGCACGCCGCCGCGGTGGCCAGCACCAGCTTCAGGCACCAGTGGCGATTCATGGCCGCTCACCTCCCAATTTGCGCCACAGGGCCCGGGTCAACAGCCCGTACAGCGCCGCCATGGCCACGGACAGGAGCAGGATGACCCCGTACATCACCATGGCGTAGGGCCGGTCCCGCAACTCCGGGCTCATATAGGCCAGATAGGCCTGGACCGGCAGGGCCTTGGGCACCGTAGGCCCCAGGAGCATGGGCAACTCATAGCCTCCGAAAGCAAAGATGAAAATGATCAGAAACGCCTTTGCGATGGCGGGCATACTCAGGGGCAGGGTGACGGTGAAAAAGCTCCGCAGGGGCGAGGCGCCCAGGTTCTCCGCCGCCTCCCCCAGGGTCCCGCTGATGCCCGCCATCAGGGCCAGCACAAAGTAGGCCACAAAGGGCGCCTCCTTCCAGAGATAGGACAGGACCGCCCCCTGGTACCCGGCGGTGTGGAGGAGCTGGGGAAACTGGCTGAAATCCCCGATGAGGCCCAGGGCGAAGGCCAGCCGGGCCAGCAGGCCGGTCTGGGCAAAGAGCAACACGGCAAACAGGGCGGTCACCGCGTGGGGCACCAGAATGGGCAGGCGCACCAGATAGGTCAGCGCCCCCCTGGTCCGCCCCGTACCCACCAGCGCCGCGCAGATGGCCGTCCCCGCCGCCGCCGCCAGGAGGGCCGAGGTGGCGGCGATCCGCAGGCTGACCCCCAGGGACTGCAAAAACGCCGGGTCGCCCAGCACCGCCCGATAGTAGGACAGGGTGAGGGTATCCAGGCCGAAGGCGGGCACATAGCCCAGGCTCTGGAGCAGGACGGTGCCACAGGCCGCCAGCACCAGCGCCGTCACCCCCGCCAGCGGGGCCAGCAGTATCAGGATCTTCCATTTCCCTCTCATGGTTTCCCCCCAGCACGCGGGAAAACGGTGCGGCAGAGCCGCGCCGTTTTCCCGCGCTGTTTTTGTTCGGATTGTATCAGCCGTTGTACTGGCCCACCACTTCGTTGAGCCAGATCTCCTCGATCACCGGGACCAGGTCGGCCGGCATCTCGGGCAGGCGGTGGCTCAGAAGCTCCTCCTGGGTCAGCACGCCCTGGCCCATGTCCACCTGGTCAAAGGCCGCCTGCTCCTCCGTGCTCAGCTTGTCGGAGGTCACCACGGGCAACTCCCGCAGGGTGGCATACTGGGACAGCTGAAGCTCGGCGGACAGGATGGCGTCGATGACCACCATGGCCCCGGCTTTGTTGGGGGAGTCAAAGGCGATGGCCATATAGTTGGTGTTGCCGATGGTCCCGTTGTCAAAGACAAAGGTCTGGGTGGTCCCGGCGTAGGTCCCCTGGTCGATGCCGATGGCCACGGTGTAGGGGGCGTAGCTTATGCTCATGACCAGCTCCCCGTCGGCGAACATGGAGTCCACGGTGGTGGAGGCATCCGGGAAGGTGGTCCCCTGGTTCCACAGATAGGGATTCAGCTCCCGCAGGTAGTCCAGGGCGGGCTCGATGGCCGCCTTGACGGTGTCGTAGTCGGCCTCCATATCCTGGAACTGCTCCCAGCCGCACAGCTCATAGATGATGTTGCGGACAAAGGCGCTCCCGGTGAAATCGGGGGGCGCGGGGTAGGTGACCTTCCCCGGGTTGGCCTGGCAGAAGGCCAGGAGCTCCTGGGCGGAGGCGGGCGGGTCGGAGGTCACCGCGCTGTCGTGGTACATCACCAGCTGGGCCTTGGCGTAGGGGGCCTCGTACCCCTCGATGGGCATACAGAAGTCGTTGAGGGTCTCCGGGTCCTCCAGGTCGATATAGGCCTCCATGTTGGGGAGCTGGTCGGTGAACGGGCCGTAGAGCAGGCCGTTCTCCTTGGCGGAGTAGAAGTTTTCGCCGTTGATCCAGATCATGTCGATGCTTCCGCTCTCGGTGCCGGCCTCCTTCTCCCCCGCCAGCTTGGCCAGGATGTCCTCGATGTTCATCCCCACCACCTCCAGGGTGATGTCGTATTTCTCCCGCACATAGTCGGCCACATCGGAGTTCAGCCAGTTGTTCCGGTTCTCATCCCCGCCCCAGCCGTAGAAGGTGACGGTGGTGCCCCGGGCGGTCTCCACGATCTCGTCCCAGCTGGCGGTGGCCAGATCCGGCTGCCCCCCGCTCTGGCCGGAGGTGGCGTCCCCATTGCTCCTGCTGCTTCCCGGGCCACTGGAGTCCGTATTCCCGCCGCATCCCGTCAGGGAGATGGAGAGAGCAAGAGCCAGAGCCAGTGCTGATACACGCTTGAATTTCCACATTGTGATTCTCCTTCGATCGATCTTGATTATTATACCGGACTGTGCCCGCGCTGTCTACCGGTCGGACAGCCGGACCTGAGCAGACAAAATGGTCTGATAGACGTGGTGGAGATAGGTAGCCCGGTCCCGAATCTGGGGCAGGGTGATGTGGCAGGGGGCGCCGCCCCCGTAGAGCATTCCCTTTTTCAACGACTGGACAGTGGGAGAGATCTCCGCCCTGTGGAGCTCGAAGAGATCCGGGCGCAAAAGCTGAGCGGCGGCCATCACATCCCAGTTTACAAAGCCGGACAGTCCCCACCGTTCCCGGTTCAGGGCAAACCAGTCCGTCAGCACCTCCTCCAGATACCGGGCCAGGGGGGCGCGGTTACAGGCCAGCTGGCCCAGATACTCCTCCTGGGCGAAGAAGGAGGCCAGACAGTTCTGGGCCGTAGCCACCAGTACCCGACGGCCCCGGGTCAGGACCGCACAGGCCGCCTCTGCGTCCACTGAGAAATTGAGTTCGGCCATGGGGATCCCCCCGACGGTCAGAGGGCCGGTGACTCCCCCCATCAGGGAGATCCGGCCCACCCGGGAGAAAAATTCCGGGTCATAGCTCTCCGCCCCCAGCAGGTTGGTCAGCGACCCGGTTGCCAGCACCGCCAGCCTGTCCGGGTAGCGCCGGGCGGCATCGGCCAGGAACTCCGCCGCCGGGGACCGGCGGTTGGCGGGATTGGCCCCGCCCCGCAGGACCAGGATGTCCTCCCGCCCCCACTCCCGCAACAGGCGCACCGTGTTGTGAAAGACCTTCTCCTGGGTGCTGTTTCCAAAGGAGCAGGTCACCGCCAGCAGTTTGACCCCAGGGCTCCCCAGCAGGTACAGGAGGGTCAGCCCGTCGTCCACGTCGCAGTCCGGGATGCCCAGGGTGTTGTCGCAGTCATAGATCAGAGGAAGCATCTCGGCCATCTCCCCACCCCTCATCTTCCTCCGGGCGAGTGCGCCGCGCCTTCGCCCGTCTTGTAAAGGCGATCCGGTTGCCCCACCCTCTGGTATCTGATGTTCCAAAGAGGAGTTCCAGCACGTGGGCGGTCTTTCGCCCCTCGCTCCGAAAGGCGTCCAGACAGCCCTCGCAGTAGCTGGTCACCGGGAACTCCCCGGGGAATTCCGCGACCCGCCCCTGGCGGATCCGGGCGCTCTTCTCCGGGTCGGTGGCCCGCAACATATGGAAATTCCCGCAACACAGGGTGTGCTCCCGGGTGTGCTCCGGCTCCACCACCGTCAGGCCGGTCCGGCGCAACAGCGCCCGGACCGCCTCCTGCTCCCCGGCCTCTTGCCGCATGGGACAGGGGTCGTGGAGGACCACCGCCCCCTCCCGAGGGACGATATCCCCCTCCCGGAGCCGGGCGGCCAGGACGGACCAGATGGGGCGCACCTGAAGCCCCGGCAACTCCCGCAACTGGACCATGCAGTTGGGACAGGCGGCATACACCCGCTTCACCCCGCACCCCTCCAGCAGACGGACCAGCCTGTCCCGCCGCCGGTGGAATTTTTCCGGCTCCAGATACCGGGTGGGCTGTCCGCAACAGCAGGTGGACAGCCCCATCCCAGGCTCCTCCCGCCGGAGGACGTCCAGCGTCCGCTCCAGAAGGGCGGGGTCCATGTTCATCAGGGCACAGCCGGGCCAGAAGACCGCCCGACAGCGGTCCACCCCCATGAGCGGCCCGCTGAAGGAGACCGCCTGATGGAACCGCATCCCCAGCCCGCCCGACTTATTCACCGCTGTCGCTCCCCCGGGCGGCGGCATCTTTCCGCGCCTGCCGGTCGTTGTAGATCCCCTTGGCGATCACGCCGACGATGCTCAGGGCGAAGATACACAGCAGGGCGGTGACAAAGTACCGCACGCCCCCGGTCAGCATCCCGCCCACATAGGAGTAGACGATGGTGGCGGGCAACTGGCCCACGCCGGTGGCGAAGAAGAAGGCCCAGAAACCCACGGGGGTCAGTCCGGCAAAGTAGCTCACCGCGTCAAAGGAGACGAAGGGCAACAGGCGGCACACCAGGATGGTGTTCCGGCCGTACTTTTCAAAGTAGTGCTCCACACTGGCCAGAGCGCCCCGGCCGGCGTACTTCTCCACCACGTCCCGGCCCAGGGCCCGGGCCAGAAAGAAGCACAGGGCCGCCCCCGCCATGGCGCTGGACCAGGACAGGATGGCCCCCTGCCACCAGCCGAAGATAGCCGCGTTGGCAAAGGTGATCAAAAAGGCGGGCAACGGGGCCGCCACCGAGGAGAATACCATTAAAAAGAAGGAGACCGCCGCCGCCCAGCCCCCGTAGGAGCGGATGAACTCCACCACCGCGTCCACGTTGGCCGAGCCCAGCACCGACGCGATCTGCCCCACATAGTCCCGGACCTGCGGGACCGCCAGATAGACCGCCGCCAGCGCCACCAGCGCCGCCAGCACATACCACTTCAAATACTTTCGCTTCATTGTCTTCCTTCTCCTTCTCCAATCTCTTGTCCCTCCGGGGGGAACAGCCGCCTTCCCAGCAACCCGGTGACCAGCAACAGCAGGACCAACAGCCCGACGGCCACCCAGAAGGAGGGCGCGGTCCAGTCCACCGCCTTGTCCCCGATGTTGATGAACACCAGCGTCCCGGGGATGATCCCGATGGCGGAGGCCAGCAGGTAGGAGCCCAGGGCCATGTCGGTCAGCCCGAAGGTGTAGTTGATCAGGTTATAGGGGACCGCCGGGATCAGCCGCAGGAGGACCAACAGCCAAAACCCCTCCCGGCCCCCCGCCCGGCGCAACCGGCCCCGCCACCGGGGGGAGAACCTGCGCTCCACATACCGGCGCACCCGCGCCCGGCCCACATGGCGGGACAGCAGGAACATCAGCGAGCAGTTGAGGAGGGCCCCCACAAAGGTGTAGAGGCTCCCGGCCACAAGGCCGAACATCAGCCCGCCCGCCAGGGCCAGCACCGCCACCGGGAAAAAGGCCGCCGGCAACAGGGTGAACAGCAGGATATAGCCCAACGGAGCCCAGGAGCCGCAGGAGAGCAACAGCTCCCGCAGGTCCTGGGCTGTGATCCGGGAGAACAGCAACCAGTATAACAAGATCCCTGCGGCCACCAGCGCCGCGGCCGCAACAAGTCCCTTCCGCTTTTTCACACCATCACCTGAACGGCAAGCTCCATCTTTTAGGCCAATACCAGAAATCATTCTTATTTATCCTACCGGAGGTGTTCCGCCTTGTCAAATAGGTTTTCTATATATCAGGTACATTGATAATTTCTATATATAGCACCGTCCCCTATTGTTTTTTCCATTTTGACTTTTGGGATGCCCTGCTATACAATGCAACCAGTCCTGACGGAGCGCTGTCGGGACTGGAGATTTTTCAAGACATTTTGGAGGTAGAACATGAAAAAGATTCTTGCGCTTCTGCTGGCCGCCATGATGGTCATTCCCATGGCCGCCTGCAATCAGGCCCAGTCCGACGGGAGCACCGATGGTAGCACCCCCAGTAACAGTACTCCCAGCGGTAGCACCAGCACCGCCCCCACCGGCGACGTGGAGATGAAGTACATGACCGGCGAGGAGCTCTCCGAGGTCCTGGGCCAGGAGGGCTATCTGGTCCTGGACGTCCGCAAGGCCGCCGACTATGAGACCTCTCACATCCCCGGCGCCGTCTCCGCCGACATGGACGCCGCCGTCAACGGCGACACCGAGGCGGGCATCGAGACCATGACCGCCGCCACCGAGGGCGTGGACGACACCATCGTACTGGTCTGCTACTCCGGCAAGAAGTACGCCCAGGCCTCCACCAACGCCCTGGCCCAGATCGGCTACGACATGGAGAAGGTCTTCACCCTCCAGGACGGCTTCAACGGCTGGAGCGAGGCCTACCCCGACAACGTGGAGGCCTGATCTTCTCCACTACCGGAATTTCGTCTCTTACTATTTGGTTGAATTGGTTGAAGCAGGAGCGGCGCCGTAAAACGGCGCCGCTCCTGCTTTTCCGGCAACCGGGTCGCGCCAGCGCCTCCGCAGGCAACTGACCAAATGCAACCCCAAGCGAGCAAATGCCCCGGCGGACCTGTGGTCCGCCGGGGCGTTTCTCTCCTTCTGTTACGGCGCTTCCGCCGGTAGTGGGGCTCACTCCCCCTCCGGGATGGGCATGGGGGCCTCCACCCGGGCGGGGTCGGTCTCGTCATAGGCCCGGGACAGCCCCTCCAGGGCATCCGCCTGCTCCCCCATCAGGCGGCCCACCTGCTGAAGCTGGGCGTCCGCCTGCTCCAGCTGGCTGGCGGCGTGGGCCACAGTGGCCTCCACCTGACTGCGGAGAGAGTCGTACTCCCGCTCCATCCGCTGGACCCACTGCTCCACCTGCCGGCGGAGCCGCTGGGCGTCCTGTTCCGCCTTCTCCTGGATGACCTGGGCCCGGCGGTGGGCCTCCAGCTCCACCCCGGCGGTGCGCTCCTTCAGCTGGAGATAGGCCTGGGCGTCCGGGCGGAGCCGCTCCAGCTCCCCCCGCAGATCCTCCCGCTCCTGGCGGGTAACCCCCAGCTCCTGCTCGGTCTGACTGCACCGGGTCCGGCTGGTGGACAGCTCCCGGTTGGCCTCCTCCAGGCGGGTGGTCAGCCCGTCCCGCTCCTGCCGCAGGTCCTCCAGCTCCCGGCGGCTCTCCTCCAGCTGGCGGCGGAGGTCCTCCTGGGCCTGCCGCAGGCTCTCACACTGGCCGTTGGCCTCGTCCCGTTGCCGCTCCAGCTCCTCCCGCTGTTGCTGGTTCTGTTTGGCCTGCTCCTCCAGGTAGGTCATCACGTCCTGCCGGTTAAAGCCCCCAAAGGCCGCGTTTCGAAAAGGGTGGTCCATGCTCTTGCACCTCTCTACGGCCCCGAAGGGCCGCTCTTCTTGTCGGTTTCTTTTGTATCTTATCATAACTTGCGGACAAATACAATCCACTTCTCCATTTTCCAGGAAAATCGGGGGAAGTTTCTCACATTTCATTGACGGAAAATGCCGGGGATGATATACTGACTTAGTTTCGAACATTCTACTGTGGGCCCAAGCGGCCGGGGAGGAGAGGCGCCATGTGGTGCTCTGACCAATGGAAGGATTATGAGCTCATCGACTGCTCCCGGGGGGAGAAGCTGGAGCGGTGGGGGGACCAGTTGCTGGTCCGCCCGGACCCCCAGGCCATCTGGAGCACCCCCCGCTCCCACACGGGCTGGAAGCGCAACGCCGGCCGGTACGCCCGCTCCTCCACCGGCGGCGGGCACTGGCAGAACAAGTCCATGCCC
>CALWVW010000024.1 GCA_944385075.1 uncultured Oscillospiraceae bacterium
GTGAACGCCAAGGCGGCCAACGCCGGCATCCCCATCGACGCGGTGGAGACCTACGCCTTCCAGGGGGGCATCTTCGACGGCCTGTCCCCCGAGTACCAGGAGACCTATCTGGCCGGCGGCCTGCTGATGATGCTGGACGTGGACACCATGGACCAGGAGACCAGGGACGCCCTGGTGGCCGTGCTGGGGGAGGAGGCCCTGGAGCCCGCCACCCAGGACTACATCCAGGCCCAGCTGGACCAGATCGGCGCCATGATGGACACCTGGAAGGTCCGGGACCCGGAGGCGTTCGACCAGGTCTACGGCAAGGACGCCATCCTGGCCAGCGACGACGAACTGAACGCCAAGCTGTTCACCGACCGGGACCCCGGCATGATCCAGTATGCCGCCGACTACCTGAGCCAGGAGGGCTCCCACACCGGCCTGCTGGTGGTGGGCGCCGGCCACATGGTGGGGGACACCGGCATCGTCCAGGGCCTGAAGGACCTGGGCTACACCGTGGAGGTCGTGCCCAACCCCTGAGCTTCCATATCTTGTTCGCCGCCCGGGACGGGCCCCGCACTGACAGGGGCCGCCCCGGGCGGCGCGTTTTTGGGTCCGGCGTGTCCTCCACATAGGGGCAGACGGGCGCGCATCCCCGCCGTCTCCGCCATTCTGAGGCCCCGGAGGGGCCGTGGGAATCCGCCCTCTTTTGTGGGGGAAACGGATCGCCACGTCGGGTCACATTGCGGCGGGATGTCGGATGCGGTGAACCTGTAGGGCGCGGCATCTCTGACGCGCCGCCCGGAGTATTTCCACTCCTGGTCTTAGCGCAGGGGAGGGGCTTGCCCCTCCCGCCGGTTTTGCACCGCACCTTTTGATTGGGAGCATTTCGCAGCCCCGGCGGCGAGCCCCTTTTAGAGCGATCCAAAAGGGGCGAAAAGATCGTCGGGGGTGGCCACGTCGGCCTTTATGGACCGCCAATGATGGACCTCCCTACCCCCTCTGGCCTTCGGCCATAGCCCTATCCCCTCTGTCTCGCTACGCTCGACATCTCCCCTTGACAAGGGGAGCCGGCCCCCTGACAGGGGGAGCCGGCCCCCTGACAGGGGGAGTCGGCCCCCGGACCCCCATTTACGGGAAAGCTTGGTTCAGAAACGCGACGCAAATGTACCGGCGCTGGGTAGTCTCTGACGCATCGCCATCCTCCCGCCCGTTGCCACTGTGCGGCAAAACCAGAGGGCTGTCCGTGTTACCCGCTTAGGACGCGCCTTCCCCGGTCGATCCCCCGTGGTGCGGCGGGTGTCGGGTGGGCGCGCCGTCTCCGTGTGGCGCAATACCGCAGGGTGCGGGCCCCCTGATTTAACCGGCGGTTAAAAAATCCCTGCCGGTCCTTTCGCGTCAGCCCGATAAGGAAGTTTTTGTACAAAAAAATATTGCAACATCAGAAAAAGATGTTGCAATATTTTTATTATTTCGGAAACTGTCCGCACAGTTTCCCTGCTTGTTATGGTATACGACACTTCAAAATCTATTATCTCCACAGACCGGATGAGTGTCTATCTGTGTTCTATATCGTTATTTTACATTACCCATATTGATGTTTTCGAGAGTGACAAAAGCGAACTTGTTTTGTACTGTGTAAGACGGAATGACAAGCAAGCGGCGGAGAATTATAATCCCGCCGCTGTTTTGTATAAAGTTTTCTTTTGAGTATTATTATTTCTTTGCCGTAATCAGAAATTCAAAAAGTTCCTTGTTACAGTTACGTTTCCTCACAATCTGGTAAGAAGCATTCTGAAAGCCCGCAGCAACTAACAAGTCTGAATATATTTTTTCCGACGGAACAGTATTGCCATAAAAATTAGAATTTCCAACAATATAATGAACTGTCCCCCCGTCACACATACACTCGTATACAGACCGCAAATGTTTTGCTATATCATCAAAGTATTTTAACACATATTGCGCCATTAACTCCGCAGATTTATTATCTGCTTTTGAAATATTATCGGCAATATCTAACAGGTATTCCGGCAATAATCCTGATTTGTATTTCCATGACGATAATTTACTTGTAGCGCTTCCCCATGTTCCGCCAATAGTCTCCCAATCAAGAGCGCTTGCAGCGTCTGAAGAAGAAAGATAATCAAGCCAATACATATAAGGTCTGAGTTCACGTATATATGATATTCTATTAGGATATGGAGGCGAGGTAATAACTGTATCAAAGCAAGCGCCGCATGAATCCAAATTCATTGAATTAGCATTAATTATTATGGGTTCGACTATGGGCTGAATTTTTGCTGTTTCCGCAATTGTATGACAAACGGAGTCATACATTTCTATTCCAATAGAATCATCGAAATATGAATTCTCTGTGCTATCCTTAAAAGACGTTGACACATGGTTAAAGGCAGCATTAGACAGGGAAATTAAAGTCCTGCAAAAAGCTATTTTATGCAAATCACGGACAGAAGCATTATCAATATCCAAAATAGCAGATTTTAACCGCGCCAAAAAATCCAACTGTTTTGCTCCCCACCACCGTTCGATACGATAAATAGGGGGATATTCACAAGGATTGAAAGCCCCAATATTCTCTATGATGTTTTCAGTTGTATCTGTAAATTCTTGTGTGATTTCCGCAACATATTGTTTTGTTTTCGTTTCGGCAAACCACGCTAAAAAAGGGTTAATATCATATGCAACCGACGGTATGCCTAAATTTGCGCAAACTAATTCTGTTGTTCCTGACCCGGAAAAAGGTTCAAGTACATTTTGGGGCTTATAATCTAGGTTTTCAATTATCTGTTGAACAATTTTAACAGAATAAGCCGGAGTAAGTCGCAGCCAACCATGCCGCCCTAATGATTTGTTGTATTTGAATGTATATTGTGCGTTTTGCTTTGATTTTTCCATTGTTACCGCGCTTTCATTAGTTCGTCAAGGATTTTATGGATTTCTATTTGAAAATATTCCTGATTTTTACGCATGAAATTAGCTAAATCATACCCGACAACGTCTTTGTAAAAGTCATATGTTGACGTGTAAGCTGATGTACCGAGAAACCCACGTAAAATAACCCACTTAGCTTGGTTATAGCGGGTAACAATATCATCATCAATTTGTGACGACATAACCATTAAGCAAGGAATATATCCGTTAGCATATGCATTCGACGCATTCGCAATATCCGCATTTTGGCGCTTTGAATCTTTGCTTTTATATCCCTGCCGGACTTCAAAAACAATCCCTGTCATTGCTTCACGTACTCTATCCGGCAATTCAAGCTGATTGCAAACGTTGTCTTTCCATTCTTTAACACGTTCTTTAGCTGAATCATCGGTAATATCGTCAACAATTATCCGGCCATCTAAAGATAGCGTTCTCTTTTTGCCGTTTGCACCATCTATTTGATATGACCATTTTACCCCATCTTCTGTTAAGCCCAAATTATCCATGAATATTTCGCGGACAAGACGTTCACAGCCAATACCAATTTGACGGTAAACGCTTGTAATTCCGCCCGCCGCCTTATGTGCAGAGTACATCAAAGGACTATCAAGCCCTAACCACTTGTAAAAAAAATCATTACCGTACAAGGTCTGAAATTCCGAAAGTGTGAAGCCGCCGTCCCGTCCATGTCCGAACTTCGGCATATATCCCGCACATTCCCGGATAGGGTCAATCAATATTTCTTTGTACTTATTCTCTTTAGTCATGCTCTATCATCTCCCAAAAGCAGTGACAGGTACCGCTACTGTATCATATTTTTCTTTGCCTTTGTATAAAAATCCATCATATATTATAGCTGACAACTCCTGTATTTTCAAGGCACAGACTTTGAACATTTCTACGTTTTTTGAAGTATCTTTTAGTATCTGTTTATGGATTTAAGCGACAGACAAGCGATAGATCGTATAAAAAACGGCGAAAGCCCTTGATTTATAAGAATTTCCGCTATTTTTAATTTTCTCCTTCTCAAAGGACACTCAAGTTATTTCCCTATCTGGCGTTAGCCTTCCCACGGCTCCGTTGCGCCGGAGGCCGGATTCTGATAGGATGGAGACAGAACAGGAGGGATGCTTGTGAAGCTCGGCGAGAGGATCCGCGCCCGGCGGCAGGCCCTGGGCCTGACCCAGGAACAGCTGGCCCAGAAGCTGGGGGTGTCCGCCCCGGCGGTGAACAAGTGGGAGCGGAATCTGAACTACCCGGACATTACCCTGCTCCCCGCCCTGGCCCGGACTCTTGGGGTGGACCTGAACACCCTGCTCTCCTTTCAGGAGGAGCTGACCGAGGGGGAGATCGGGGAATTTTTGAACCGACTCTATGAGGCGAGCCAGACCGGCGGCAGTGGGGCGGCCTTTGCCCTGGCGGAGGACAAGCTGCGGGAGTACCCCAACAGCGACCAGCTGGCCTACAGCGTGGCCGGTATACTGGCGGGCATCCTGGCCCTCCAGCCGGAGGAGGACGGTCCGGAGCGCCAGGGGCAGGAGGCGGAGGTCACCGCCCTCTATGAGCGGTGCGTCCGCAGTGCCGACCCCCAGGTGCGGGAGTGGGCCACCTATACCCTGGCCTCCCGCTGTGTGAACACGGGGGAACTGGAACGGGCGGAGGCGCTGCTGGGCCAGCTGTCCGACACCCACCGGGAGAAACAGGAGCTGACGGCCCGCCTGCGCTGGGCCCAGGGGCGGCGGCAGGAGGCCTGGGTGCTGGTGGAGCGGGAGCTGTTCAACCAGGCCCACGCCATCCAGTCCACCCTGCTGTCCATGCTGGACTGGGCGCTGAAGGAGGAGGACCGGGAGCGGGCCCGCGTCCTGGCGGACACCGCCGTCCAATCCGGGAAGGTCTTTGACCTGTCCGACTACGCGGTGCTCACCACCCCCTTCCAGCTGGCGGCGGCGGATCGGGACGGCCCCCGGGCCCTGGAGCTACTGGACCGGCTCCTTCACAGTCTGACGGTGCCCTGGGACCTGGCCGCCTCCCCCCTCTACCCCCACCTGCCCACCAAAGACGCGGTGGGGGAGGACCAGCGCTCCCTGATTCCCGTGCTTCTGGACAGCATGGAGCGGGACCCGGACTGCGCCTTTCTCCGGGAGGAGCCGGGCTACCGGGATCTGGTGGACCGGTACCGGGCGTACTTATAAAAATACTCCGGCGCCTCTGGGGCGCCGGAGTATTTTTATGAAGAAACAGGGACATATGGGAGCTCACTCCGCCGCGGCCACCAGCTGGATCTCCACCGGGGCGTCCCCCGGCAGGGTGGCCAGCCCGATGGCGGCCCGGGCGCCGACCCCCGCCTCCCCCAGCTGTTCCACCAGCCAGTCGGAGGCGATATCCCCCACCTTGGCGTGGGTGGTGTAGTCGGGGGTGGCGTTGAGATAGACGGTGAGGGACAGGATCTGGGCGATGCGCTCCCCCTCCCGCAGGGTGTTCCGGGCGGCGGTGAGGGCGTTGGAGGCGGCCTGGATGATAGCCTCCCGGTAGTCGTCCAGGGGGCGGTCGGGGCGGATCTTGCCGGATTGGATCAGCACCCCGTTCCTCCGGGGGGTCATGCCGGCGGTGTAGATGAGATTGCCGTAGCGGACGGCGGGCCTGTAGTTGCCCTGGGGGATGGGATTCTGGCTCATAGGCGGTACCTCTCGATCATGGTGGTGATCCGGTCCACGGCCGCCAGGGCGGCCCGCCGGTCCTGGGAGAAATTGATGCGGAAGGAGCTGGTGAACTGGGGGCCGAACTCGGTGCCCGGGGTGACAGTGACCCCGGCGTGGACCCGGAGGATCTTCACAAAGTCCCCGCCGGACACGGCCAGGGGAGGGAGCTGGGGGAAGAGGTAGCTCCCCGCCTCGGTGGTGCGGGCGGCCACCCCGGGACAGGCGCGGAATCTGGCCAGCAACTCGTCCCGGATGGCCTGGTGCTCCGCCACCCGCTGACGGAGCCAGCCCTCGGGCTCGGCGAACCAGGAGGCGAACACCGCCTGGCAGTAGCCGGGGGCCCGGAGGGAGACGATGGCCTGGAGCTTCTCCATCCGGTCGATGATGGGGGCGGAGCCGAAGGCCACCCCCAGCCGGTAGCCGCTCAGGGACTCGGTCTTGGAGGGGCCGATGATGGTGATCAGATTGTCCGGCCGCTCCCCCTGGGCGCACAGGTGGGTGTAGCTCCGGCCGTCAAACACCTGCCGGGAGTAGAGCTCGTCCACGATCAGGGTGGCCCCGTACCTCCGGGCCAGGGCGGCGATAGTCCCGATCTCCTCCCGGGAGTAGATGACCCCGGTGGGGTTGTTGGGGTTGGAGAACAGGAACAGCTTTGCCCCGCCCTGGAAGGCCCGCTCCAGCTCCTCCAGGTCCAGCCCGGCCCGCCCCTGGTCCTGGGCCCCGAAGTAGTCCATCCGGACGGGGACCAGCTGGCCGCCGAAAAACTCCACCAGCTTCCGGTTGGCGAAGTAGTCGGGCTCCACAATGGCCACCTTGTCCCCCGGGACCATGTTGGCCCCGATGGCCAGGAACAGGGCCCCCTGGGTGCCGGGGGTGAGGATGATCTCCTGGTCCGGGTCGATGGCCGTCCCGGTGAAGGCGGACAGCTTTCGGGCCAGATCCTCCCGGGTCTCCCGGCCGCCCCGGTACTGGGTATAGGCCTGATGGCCGCCCACCTTGTCCACCCCGGCCACGAAGTCGGCCAGGGAGCCGGGGATGGGCGGGTGGGCGTCCACGTCCCCGTGGGAGAAGTCCACCGGGGTCCCCGCCAGCTTCTCCCCCCGCAACTCCAGGGGCACCGCCCTCTGGCGGCCCTCCTGGCCCGGGGCGTTGTCACAGCCCAGCTTTGCGAATTTTTCCAGCAGTGTGTCCATGATAACCCCTCTCTCCCGTCCGCCCGCCGGGCGGACGCGGTTGTTCTGTGTCCACTATAGCACAGCGGGGCGGGGGGCGCAACGGACAAATCCCGATTTTACTCCCGGCCCTGTTTTTGCGCCCCGCCGGGCTCCTCCGAGCGCCCGGTGGCCCGGTCCAGCTTCCGGAGCTTGGCCCACAGCTCCGCCTTGTGGTCGTCCAGCTTTCGGACGGCCCGGAGCTCCCCCAGCGCCACCAGCAACAGAGCGGTGAGGGCGGGCTCGGGGAACTGGAAATGCCGGTAGATGAGAAAGGCCACCCCCGCCACGGCCAGCAGGGGGATGGTGTAGAAGACGAAAAACAGGGCGGCGTACTTCCTGTTGGGCATGGCGCGGAAGTACCGGTCCCACTTGTCCCCGTCCATGCGGTGAATTTTGTACTTCAGCCACGCCGCCCCCAACAGCAGGGGGACGGCCAGCAGGACGGCCAGCTTCTCCAGGGCGTAGAAGAGGACGACGGCGCTTACCAGTCTGCCCATCACGCCACCCCCTGACCGCCGAAGGCGAACCACAGGAGCAGAGCCGCCGCGGCGGCCCCCAGAAGCAGGGCCACATACCGGAAGGGCCGCTCCTCATACTGCTCCCCCCGGTACCAGCAACCGGCCGCCATCCCCAGCAGGAGCAGGGCCAGCCCGCCCATCCAGGCGGGATTGCCCTTCAGAATACACAGGATGGTGAACAGCTTGGCGCATCCGGCCAGCAGGTCCAGGGCCTTGCCCTTGGACAGGATGTCGATCTCCCGGTCCCGCTCGTCGTACACCGGGCGGCAGGGATTTTGTTCATTCATGGTGAAAGTCCTCCTTACAGGCGCTTTTCGTAGTGGATGGCGGCGGCGATGGACACCACCGCCTCCAGGGTGATGGACAGCCCGGCAAACAGGAACAGACAGCCGAACACCAGGTTCTCGGTGAAGAGATAGCCGAGTAGTCCCGCCACCATGGCGGCCACCCGGGCCCAGCCCATCACCTTTCGGGTGAGGGAGTCGGTTTTCAGAGATACCAGCCGGTTGCGCTCGTCCAGCTCCTCGATCCTGTCCTCCCGGATGGCCGATTTGGAGAGGGCCCGGAGCAGGCAGGTCAGGCCCACGGCCAGCATCACCAGAGACAGGACCACCGACTTGATCTGCTGGGGCAGAAAGTCGTGGGCGTCCACCGCGTCCTGATACAGGCAGAAGGCCCCGGCGGCGGTCCACAGGACGCCGGCGATGAGTCCTTTTTTGTTATAGATTTTCATACTGTTGATCCTCCAGAGCTTTGTTTTCTTCCAGACAGCACAGCTCCTCCAAACTGACCCCCAGGGCCAGGGACAGCCGGTAGGCCAGCATCAGGGAGGGGCTGTACTGCTTTTTTTCAATGGAGATGATGGTGCGGGAGGACACGTGGACCAGGTCGGCCAGCTGTTGCTGGGTCAGCCCGGCGGCGGTGCGGAGCTCCCGTACTTTGGTTTTCATGGGCAACACCCCTTTGGTGAGAGTGGAGATAGGAGATAGAATTAGAAATGAGGAATTAGGAGTTAGGAATTTTTACTTTAATTGAGAATTGAAAATTGATAATTTTTTGGGCCCCGCCGAAGCCTCACCCTCTGTAGGGCGCGGCATCCTTGACGCGCCATCCGTATGGGCGGCAAAATTTCTCTGGGGGCAGGATAGGATCGATCTGTAATCGGCGGTACGTCCTGCACATGAAGCAAACTTCACATGAAGGACACTTCATATTCTACACAAAAAATGTTCCATGTCAACCCCCGGCAGACATTTTTTTCATGACAAGTTTTTGTCCCGGGCGGCGCATACTGGAGGGGAAGGATTTTTGGAAAGGAGGCGAGGGGATGAGATGGCGAAACCGGGTGGCCTTTGCCTGTGTGGCGGCCCTGCTCCTGACGCTCCCGGCCCCCGGCCCCGCGCGGGAGGCGGACATGCCCCTCCAGATGGAGGTGGAGACCGGGGAGGAGGGGGGCGGGGTGCCCCTGGTGGCCCTCACCTTTGACGACGGGCCCCGGGCGGCCACCACCGGCCCCCTGCTGGACGGGCTGGCCCTGCGGGAGGTGCCCGCCACCTTTTTCCTGGTGGGCAACCGGGTGCCCGGCAATGAGGAACTGGTCCGGCGGATGGTCCGGGAGGGCCACCAGGTGGGGGTCCACACCTATGAGCACGCCATCCTCGCCGGCCTGTCCCGGCGGGACTTCGATCTGCAGGTGGGGAAGACCCGGGCCGTCCTGACCCAGGTGCTGGGGGAGGGGGACTTCTGGCTCCGGCCCCCCTACGGGATCGCGGACGACGGGGTGGCCCGGTGGGCGGAAAGCCCGCTGGTCCTGTGGTCGGTGGACCCGGAGGACTGGAAGGACCAGGACGTGGACCGGATCGTGGCGGCGGTGGTGGAGCACGTGGAGGACGGAGACATCATCCTGATGCACGACATCTACCACACCTCGGTGGAGGCGGCCCTCCGGGTGGTGGACACGCTACTGAACCGGGGGTACTGCTTTGTCACTGTGGAACAGCTGATGGAGCAGAGGCAGGTGGAGCCGGAGGACGGGGCCGTCTGCCGCCGGTGTCCGCCGCCGGCAAAAAATTAAGTGGGAAAAATCCCAAAACGGATTGTAATTTCCTCCGGAATCATGTAAACTAGAGACAAGACTTCCATACAGAAGGAGGAACCTGTTATGAAAATCGCCCGTTTTGTGTTGAAGATCGTGGCGCTGTCCCTGGCCACCGCCGCCGCGGTCTGCGCGCTGATCGCCTATTGGAGCAAGCTGGAGGAGCTGTGCGAGAGCGCCAAGGGGAAGCTGAAGCGCAACGCCTGTATCTCGGAGTACGACGACTACGAGGAGTAAGCGGCAGGGCCGCCGGTCGAAAGACCGGCGGCCCTGCTTGTCCCTAGGGGGCGCGGCGGAGACAGCGGATGTCCCCGCTCCGCCGGAGCAACAGGGCGGACAGCAGGCCGTCCAGGGCCACCGCCCCCAGAAAGGTCCAGCCCACGGGGGCGGGAATGGCCATAAGCCAGGGGAGCAGGATGGGGTGGACCCAGTAGACCAGCACCTGGGCCAGGGCGCCCCAGGCGCAGGAGAACAGAAGGCACACCCGCCCCTGCACGTTGCCCGGGAGCCCCTGGTAGCTCCAAAAGGTGACGCCCAGCACCTTCTCGTGGTACAGGGCGGACAGGTACTCGGTGGCGGTGGCCGCCAGCCCGCCCAGAAGCAACAGGGCGGGGGGATTGCGGGCGACCCCGGCCGGAAGAGCCAGGATCAGACAGGCCCCCACCCCGTAGACCGGGCAGAGCGGCAGGGTCCGGAGCCCCCTCCGGTCGGGGGAGCCGCCCACCATAAGGGCGTAGGCCCCCTCCAGCAGAAAGCCGCCGAAGCTGTACAGCACAAACGTCCAGAACCAGACCAATAGGAAAAGCTCCCCCCTCCTTGTTCACTCTGATAGGGTGCGGAGGACGGCGGATTTCATACGGGCGACGAAAAATTTTGGCCGGGAGTTGGCCGGGGCGGGACAGATCACGGGGAGAAATTCCCGCCCTTCCCTTGCGGAACAGAGCGGTTTGTGGTAGGATAACAGACAAGAAGAGAGACAGAAGGAGAGAGCATATATGCGGCATCTGATCGACTTTGGAGATCTCCCCCGACAGGAGTGGGACGAGCTGTACGCCCGGGCCAGCCGGATCATCGACGATCCCCAACAATTTATGGATGTGTGCCGGGGTAAGGTGGCCGCCTCTCTGTTCTACGAGCCCTCCACCCGCACCAACTTCTCCTTCCAGACGGCGATGTTGCGCCTGGGGGGGACGGTGTTCGGCTTCGCCGACCCCAACTCCTCCTCGGTGGCCAAGGGGGAGACCCTGAAGGACACGGTCAAGATGGTGTCCAGCTACGCCGATGTGGTGATCATGCGCACCCCCTGGGAGGGGTCGGCCAAGGCGGCCTCCCTGTACTCCCATGTGCCGGTGGTCAACGCCGGGGACGGGGGGCATATGCACCCCACCCAGACCATGGCCGACCTGACCACCATCACCCGCCTGCTGGGCAAGGTGGACGGGCTGTCCATCGGCCTGTGCGGCGACCTGAAGAACGGCCGCACCGTCCACTCCCTGATCAAGGCCATGGCCAAGTTCCGGGACGTGCGCTTCTTCCTCATCTCCCCCCGGGAGCTGGCCATTCCGGACTATATGCGGGCCTTTTTGCAGGAGCATGAGATGCCCTACACCGAGGTCACCGGCCTGGAGGCGGTCATCCCCCAGCTGGACGTGCTGTATATGACCCGTATCCAGCGGGAGCGGTTTGTGGACCCCCTGGAGTACGAGCGGAACAAGGGCATCTATATCCTCACCCGGCGGAAGCTGGAGCGGGCCAAGGAGCACATGCTGGTCATGCACCCCCTGCCCCGGGTGGACGAGATCGCCGTGGACGTGGACGACGACCCCCGGGCGGTCTACTTCCAGCAGGCCCGGTACGGTATGTTCGCCCGGATGGCCCTGCTGTCCGACCTGGCCAACCAGCCCCGCCTGGAGCAGACCCCGCCGGTGGAGATCGGGACAAAGCCCGTGTGTACCAACCCCCGGTGCATCACCCAGACCCAGCCCTATCTGCCCCCCCTGGTGAAGCAGAACGGCGGGGTGGACTGTTGCGCCTTCTGCGACGCCGCCCTGCGGTGAGATCCGGCCTATGAGGGACGCCGGCGGGCCCCACTTGACAGGCGGGGGATTTTCTGCTATGATTCCACATTAAGAGGGCTTTGGCCCCATAGGAAGAAAAGAGGGAGCACTCAGTCTATGGACTCCGACAGCGGCGACGGTACTGCCGAAGATAACCAGATACGGAACATGAGACAGAACGAATAGGCATGGTCTGTCCCACCGGTGTGGCCGGTGGGGTAGGCTGTGCTTTTTGCGCGCTTTCAGGAAAATTTTAGGAGGAAACAACTGTGCAAACCATATTACTGCAACTACTGGTCCAGGTGATCCTGATCCTGGTCAACGCCTTCTTCGCCGCCACGGAGATCGCGGTGATCTCGCTGAACGCCAACAAGTTGCGCAAGCTGGAGGAGGAGGGGGACAGACTGGCCCCCAAACTGCTCCACATGGTGGAGGATAGCTCCAGCTTCCTGTCCACCATCCAGATCGCCATCACCCTGTCCGGCTTTTTGGGCGCCGCCTTCGCCGGGGACGCCTTTGCCGAGTACTTAACCAACTGGCTGGTGGGGCTGGGGGTGACCATCCCCGTCTCGGTGCTGGACACCATCTCTCTGGTGCTGGTCACTGTGATCCTGTCCTACTTCACCCTGATCTTCGGCGAGCTGGTGCCCAAGAAGATCGCCATGCAGAAGCCCCTGGAGATGGCCCGGCTGTCCTGCCGGGTGGTGTCCGGCATCGCCGTGCTGGCCAAGCCGGTGGTCAAGTTGCTGGCCCTGTCCACCAACGGGGTGTTGCGCCTGCTCCACATGAAGGTCAACGTGGAGGAGGAGCAGGTCACCGAGGACGAGATCCGCATGATGATCGACCGGGGCAACGAGAGCGGCTCCATCGACACCGAGGAGAAGGAACTGCTCCACAACGTGTTTGACTTCACGGACCAGGCGGTGGGAGATGTGATGACCCGCGCCGCCGACGTGACCGTCCTCTGGGAGGACGAGGAGCGCGGCGAGGTGCTGGAGACCATCCGTACCAGCGGCCTGTCCCGCTTCCCCGTGTGCGGGGAGGACGCCAACGACGTGGTGGGCGTCCTCTATGCCCGGGACTTTCTGCTGGACGTGGCCGACCACGGCAACAAGTCCGTCAAGGACCTGATGCGCCCGGCCTATCTGGTGCCCGAGAGCCTGGACGCCGACGACCTGTTGCAGGATATGCAGCGAAAGAAGATCCACCTGGCGGTGGTCATGGACGAGTACGGCGGCTTTGCCGGCGTGATCACCGTGGAGGACCTGCTGGAGGAGATCGTGGGCAACATCTACGACGAGTACGACCCCGCCGAGCCCCCGGAGCTGGAACAGCTGGAGGAGGGCGTGTGGCGGGCCAGCGGGTCCCTGAATGTGGAGGACCTGGGCGAGGCGCTGGGGATCGAGATCCCGGAGAATGAGGACTACGACACCCTGGGCGGCATGGTGCTCAGCTGTCTGCGGACCATCCCGGAGGACGGCACCCACCCGCAGGTCACGGTCAACGGCCTGGACATCCAGGTGGAGGTAGTGGAGGACCACCGGATCCAGTCCGCCCTGGTGCGGAAGGTGGAGCCCGCGGAGGCGGAGAAGCCCGCGGAAGAGGAATAAGTTCAGTCCCCGGGTGCCCGTCTGGGCGCCCGGGGACTGTGCCACAAAGAAGAGAGGAAAATTTTGAAAAGGGATTGACAAACACCCGCAAGGTATGCTATCATTTCATGGCTGACGTGAGAGGAACGCGCCGTCCATGCGGGTGTAGTTCAATGGTAGAATCCCAGCCTTCCAAGCTGGTCGCGTGGGTTCGATTCCCATCACCCGCTCCAGATGCGCCTGTAGCTCAGGTGGATAGAGCAACTGCCTTCTAAGCAGTGGGCCGGGGGTTCGAGTCCCTTCAGGCGTACCAGATCGTCAAGGGGAACCGGATTTGCCCTGGGCGCCCGGCGTGGCGCCCGCCGCCCCTTTCTCCGGCAGGTCAGTCAGCCATATGGTGGGTGTAGCTCAGTTGGTTAGAGCACCGGATTGTGGTTCCGGGTGTCGAGGGTTCGAGTCCCTTTACCCACCCCACACGAAAGGCGGAAGGGCCGGAGCTTCGGCTCCGGCCCTGGCCTTTTCTCTGCCGGACACAGGGGTGTAGCCAAGTGGTAAGGCAAGGGACTTTGACTCCCTCATTCGCTGGTTCGAGTCCAGCCATCCCTGCCACTTTTTTTGCTTCACCCGGCGCCGGAGTTGCGCCCTGATAAAATCGGATCTGACCCGTTAGCTCAGCCGGCAGAGCACCTGCCTTTTAAGCAGGGTGTCCGGAGTTCGAATCTCCGACGGGTCACCAAAAAGAAGGACATGACCAATGGGTCATGTCCTTCTTTTTGGGTTTCGCGGGCCAAAGGCCCGCTCCACCCTTCAGTATTTCAATGCTCGGGGTCGGCAAAGCCGCCCCTGCGCAATTCTCCGCCGCCTTTGGCGGCTCCGAATTTACGGCGCACTCGCGCCGCCGGCCAGAAGGCCGGTTTTGTCCTTCTGCGGTACTTGCATCTTTTTTATCAACACAGGACACGTCGCCGCGGACGCCATATCGTTCGCGGCGACTTTTTTGTAAAAGTCGCCTCTCGCTCATTTTGTCGCGGCTCCTCTCCAAATCGAACCCGCTACGCTGGGCTTCGATTTGGTTTTGGGTACAAACCTGAAAGCCGTAGCATCTATAGTGTTGCGATCTTCCAAAAAGAAGGACATGACATGGGTCATGTCCTTCTTTTTGGTTTAATTCTGAAAGTGGATCCTCTGCTCCCGGATCAGGGGGTAACAGATGAGGGCGTCGCCCTCCAGATCCTCCCTGTGCAGGTCCACCGCGGAGATCTGGCTGTTTTCATAGGTGGTGTAGTAGTAGACGCCCCGGTCCATGTTGCAACAGGAGGAGTAGACAGTGATCTCATAGCGGCCGCCGGCCGCGCGGGCACAGCCGCGGGTCTGGGCCACGGAGCCGAGGATGTGGAAAAACTGATTGACGCGCTCCTCCTCCGAGGGGCCGGAGACAGAGTTGAGCCTGGTGAAGGCCGCCCGCACAAAGCGCGAGGGGGAGGACAGGTCCCCCGGCAACCCCATGGCCCCCATGCCCAGGCAGTAGGGCTTCAGATCCAGCTCCGGGGCAAAGCGATTGCGGGGCGCCTCCCGGGTGAGTTGCATATGGTTGCACAGGTGGAACATCTGGTAGTCAAAGGGCGGCTCGTTGGTCAGCACGCCGGCCGGATCGTCGTGGATCCTCAATCCCTCCGGCATGGCCTCCACCACGATGGCGCCGCTCTGGTCGGCGATGAGCCAGTGGAGCGGGGCGAGGGGAAGCTGGGCGCTGAAGGGGATGTCCACCAGATTGATACGGGCAAGTAGCGCTCTGGCCTGTGCCAGGTCGGCGCACCGGCCCAGGAGCCAGGGGATGAACTCGTAGGGGGCGACGTTGTCACAGCCCGCCTGCTCTGGCCTGTAGCTGGCGCTGGCGGGGAAGTTCAGCCCGGCCATGCTCAGCCCCCTCTCGTTGGTGGCGTCGTAGTAGAGGGGATAGCCGTCTGTGACAAAGGCCATGCCGATCATGGCGTGGTGGGCGCGGAGCGCCGGGACGCGGCGGAAGGGGAGAGGATAGCGGCGCGGGGTGATGGTGACGGTCTCCTGATAGGAGTGGTCAAGATCCAGATTCCTGCCGAAGTAGTGTTCCCCGGAGGTGTAGGTGATCGCAGTACACATGGGCGGGCCTCCTCTGCGGTTTCTGCCCCCAGTATGCCCCGCCCGCAGGAAAATACCACAGCCCTGAGGGAGAGGTTGCCTCAGGCCCGGCCGAACAGCTCCGCCATGTGGGCCTGAAACCGGCGGAGCGTGGGGCTGACGTCCCCGGAGGGGTAGGCCAGCCCGTAGGAGAGGGGGGCCACGCCCTCCAGCGGGACCGCCCGGAGGGAGGGCAGGGGCACTTGGGGGAGCTCGGCGGCCACGGCAAAGGAGTAGCCGGTCTCCACCAGGGTGTACAGGGTCTCCAGATTGTCGGAGAAATAGAGCTGGTCCGGACTGCGGCCGGTGATGATCTGGGCCTGGACGGGCAACAGGGAGGGCGGGGAGCTGTGGGGCGGATGGGCGGCAAAGCACAGCTCCGCCCCCCGCAGTTGCTGGACGGTCAGGCGGTCGTGGGCGGCCAGGGGACTGCCCGCCGCGCACAGGCAGACCGCCCGGCGCAGGGTCAGCTCCCGGTAGACCGCCCGCTTGGGGGCGGACTCCTGAAAGGTGAAGATGACCTGCACCTCGCCGTCCTCCAGCTGGTTCTCCAGGGAGTCGAAGGGGACCAGCCGCAGGACGGGGAGCAGATTGGGCATCTCCTCCCGCAGGGCCCGGAGGACGGGGGTGAGCAGGCGCAACTCCAGAAAGCTCCGGCACCCGATGCCAAAGCGGACCACAGAGGTCTCCTGGCTCTCCTTCAGCCGGGCCCGGGAGGCCCGGGAGAGGGACAGGATCTCCCGGGCGTACTGGGAGAACAGGTGCCCCTCCTGGGTCAGCCGCACCCGCTTGCTGGTGCGGTAGAACAGCTTGGCCCCCAGCTCGTCCTCCAGGGTGTTGATCTGGTGGCTCACCGCCGGCTGGGTCAGCCGCAACTGCTCCGCCGCCCGGGAAAAATTCAGAAAGTTGGCCACCGACATGAAGCACTCCAGTTGTGTGGTATTCAAACAAAAAACCTCCTGTCTGCTTTTTGTGACTTTGTATAATAGTGAAATACAATAAAAGTTTTTTATAGATAATAACAGATTTGAATTTCACACGCAAGAGGTTTTGTGCTATAAAAGTAAACGTCCGAATCATTCGGACAGAAACAATCAACAAAACGAAGCGAAGCTTTCCCAAAGAGGAGGTGAATCCGGTATGGACGTGGATCGGACCGAGATGATCCGGGTCAACCGCCAAATCAACATCCAGCTGGAGCGGGCGGCCACCCAGACCATCGCCCAGAAGGGGCTGACCGGTATCCAGGGCCATCTGCTCCTGTGTATCCTGGCACACTCTGACAAGGGAATGTCCCTTACAGATATCCACCAGGAGTTCGGCTACTCCATGGCGGCCCTGTCCGGGCTGGTGAAGCGGCTCCGGGAGAAGGGCTATGTGCGGGTGGAGCCCTGCGCCCAGGACGACCGGCGCAAGCTCCTCTTCGGCACCGGCAAGGGGGAGGAGGTCCGGGAGTTTCTGGACCGCTCCATCCTGCGGGCCCAGGACCAGCTGTACCAGGGCTTCTCCCAGGAGGAGCTGGCCACGCTGGACCGGCTCCAGAAGAAAATGCTGAAAAATCTCTCCGCATGGAGACATTGCAACGGTAAGGAGGTACCCAAAACGTGAAACACATTTTGCCGCGGCTGGGGGTCTACAAGCGAGACGCATTCCTGTGCATCGGCCTGACCACCCTGGAGGTGATCATGGAGATCCTCTTGCCCTTCATCACCGCCAAGCTTCTGGCCGAGGGGCTGGAGGCGGGCCACATGCCCGCCGTGTACCGGTACGGGGCCATTCTGGTGGTCCTGTCTCTGCTCAGCCTGACCTTTGGCGCCCTGGCCGGAAAATTTGCCGCCAGCGCCTCCACGGGCATGGCGGCCACCCTCCGGGAGGCCATCTATGACAACATCCAGACCTTCTCCTTCTCCAACATCGACAAGTTCAGCGTCCCCGGTCTGGTGACCCGGATGACCACCGACATCACCAATGTGCAACAGGCCTTTATGATGATCATCCGCATCGCGGTGCGCTCCCCTCTGACCCTGGTGTTCAGCTTTGCCATGTGTATGTACATCAATGTGGAGCTGAGTCTGACCTTCCTCATCGCTCTGGGCTTTTTGGTGGTGGTCATCGGCGCCATCATGTTCACCACCCTGCGCATCTTCAACCGGGTGTTCCGGAAGTACGACGACCTGAACGCCAGCGTCCAGGAGAACGTGTCCGCCATCCGGGTGGTGAAGGCCTTTGTCCGGGAGCG
Organism: uncultured Oscillospiraceae bacterium; assembly: GCA_944385075.1. Taxonomy (GTDB): domain Bacteria; phylum Bacillota; class Clostridia; order Oscillospirales; family Oscillospiraceae; genus Lawsonibacter. The sequence goes on from CALWVW010000024.1 coordinate 17,506, forward strand.
CTATGAGGACGGCAAGTTCGCCAGGGCCTCCAAGAATCTCCGGGACCTGTCCGTCAAGGCGGAGGGCCTGCTGGCCTTCAACGCCCCGGCCATGATGATCGCCGTCTACTTCTGCATCATCATGGTGTCCTGGATGGGCGCCCACTTCATCGTGGTGGACGGCACCCTCACCACCGCCGACCTGACCAGCCTGTACAGCTACATCATGTCCCTGCTCATGAGCCTGATGATGCTGTCCATGGTGGTGGTCATGATCTCCATGTCCATGGCCAGCATCCGCCGCATCCGGGAGGTGCTGGCGGAGACCCCCGACCTCCACGACCCGGAGAACCCGGTGATGGAGGTGAAGGACGGCTCCATCGACTTTGACCATGTGAGCTTCTCCTACAAGCACGGCTCCGGCAAGAACGCCCTCACCGACATCGACCTGCACATCAAGTCCGGCGAGACCATCGGGGTCATCGGCGGCACCGGCTCGGGCAAGAGCAGTCTGGTCAACCTGATCTGCCGGCTCTACGATGTGGACGAGGGGAACGTGAAGGTGGGCGGCCTGGACGTGCGGGCGTATGACATGGAGGCCCTGCGGAACCAGGTGTCCGTGGTGCTCCAGAAAAATACCCTGTTCTCTGGCACCATTCTGGAAAACCTCCGCTGGGGCAACCCCGACGCCACCGACCAGGAGTGCGTGGAGGCCTGTAAGGCCGCCTGCGCCGACGAGTTTATCGACCGCTTCCCCGACGGCTACCACACCCGCATCGAGCGGGGGGGCAACAACGTCTCCGGCGGCCAGAAACAGCGGCTGTGCATCGCCAGGGCCCTGCTGAAAAAGCCCAAGGTGCTCATCCTGGACGACTCCACCTCCGCTGTGGATACCGCCACTGACGCCAAGATCCGCCGGGCCTTCGCCGAGCAGATCCCCGGCACCACCAAGATCATCATCGCCCAGCGCATCTCCAGCGTCCAGGACGCCGACCGCATCCTGGTGCTGGACAACGGCCGGGTGAACGCCTTCGACACCCACGAGAATCTGTTGAAGTCCAACCCCATCTACCAGGAGATCTACGAGTCCCAGGTCAAGGGCGGCGGCGACTTCGACCAGCCCGCGTAAAGGAGGGACGGCTGTTTATGAATCCGACACAGAGAAGACAGTCCGGACCGGCGGTTCTGAAGCGGGTCCTGGGCTATATGCTCCACTACTACAAATACCTGTTCATCCTGGTCATCGGGTGCATCCTGGTGTCCGCCGTGTGCACCGTGGTGGGGGCCACCTTCCCCCAGACGCTGGTGGACGACTATATCGTCCCCATGCTGGAGAGCGGCTCCCAGGACTTCAGCGGTCTGGCCCAGGACATCAAGCACCTGGCCTGTATCATGGGGGTGGGCGTCATTGCCGCCTTCTCCTATAACCGGATCATGGTCAACGTGAGCCAGGGTACCCTGTGCCACCTGCGGGACGACCTGTTCCACAAGATGGAGTCCCTGCCCATCAAGTACTTCGACACCCACGCCCACGGAGACATCATGTCGGTGTACACCAACGACGTGGACACCCTGCGGCAACTGTTGAGCCAGTCCATCCCCCAGATCATCAACTCCAGCTTCTCCATGGTGGCCACGCTGGTGACCATGCTCATTATGAGTCCCGCCCTCACCGTGGTGTCGGTGCTGGCCGCCGTGGCCATGTTCACCGTCACCAAGAACTTCTCCCGCCTGTCGGGCAAGTACTTCATCCAGCAACAGCGGGACCTGGGCGCGGTGGACGGCTTCATCGAGGAGATGCTGGACGGCCAGAAGGTGGTCAAGGTCTTCTGCCACGAGGAGCAGGCCAAGGCCGACTTCCGCAAGGTGAACGAGGCCCTGCGCCAGAGCGCCAATCTGGCCAACCGGTACTCCAACCTGCTCATGCCCATCAACGCCAACATCGGCTGGCTGAGCTACACCCTGGTGGCCATTGTGGGCGCCGTCCTGGCCATCAACGACCTGGCCGGGGTCACCCTGGGCGTCGTCATCACCTTCGTGGGCCTGCACAAGAGCTTCACCAACCCCATCGCCCAGGTGAGCATGCAGATCAACTTCGTGGTCACCGCCGCCGCCGGCGCCCAGCGGGTCTTCGACCTGATGGACCAGGAGCCCGAGAAGGACGAGGGCTATGTGGAGCTGGTCAACGCCCGGGAGGACGCCGAAGGGAAGATGCACGAGTGCGTCGAGCGCACCAACGTGTGGGCCTGGAAGCACCCCCACAGGGCGGAGGGCACCGTCACCTACACCAAGCTGGAGGGGGGCGTGGTCTTCGACCACGTGGACTTCGGCTATGACGAGAAGAAGCTGGTCCTCCACGACATCAGCCTGTGGGCCAAGCCGGGGCAGAAGATCGCCTTCGTGGGTGCCACCGGCGCCGGCAAGACCACCATCACCAACCTGATCAACCGGTTCTACGA
>CALWVW010000025.1 GCA_944385075.1 uncultured Oscillospiraceae bacterium
TACCAGCGCCGGGTGGACCTGCTCCGGGACGAGCTGAAGCGGGACAAGTCCATCACCTACAACTGGCACGACCCGGAGACCAGCTACCTGGAGGCCATCTTCTCCCGGGGGGACCGGCGGCTGGCCGACGTGCTGGAGTGGGCCTGGGAGCACGGGGCCAGGATGGATTCCTGGAGCGAGTATTTCGACTTCCAGCGGTGGATGGACGCCCTGGCCGCCTGCGGGCTGGACGGGGACTTCTATGCCCACCGGGAGCGGCCCCGGGACGAGGTGTTCCCCTGGTGCCGCATCGACCCCATGGTCACCCCCGCCTTCCTGTGGCGGGAGCGGGAGCAGTGCTACGCCTCCCAGACCACCCCGGACTGCCGCACCCGGTGCTCCGGTTGCGGGGCCAACCGGCTGTTGAAGGGAGGGGTGTGCCATGGCTGACCGTCTGCTGTTCTCCAAGGTGGGGCGGGCGCGCTTCATCTCCCACCTGGACCTGATGCGCACCTTCCAGCGGGCCTTCGCCCGGGCGGGCATCCCCATCAAGCACACCGAGGGCTTCCACCCCCACCCCTTCGTCTCCATCGCCCTGCCCCTGTCGGTGGGCTACTCCAGCCAGTGCGAGATCCTGGAGTTCGGCCTGCTGGAGGGAACGAGCCACGAGGAGGTCCCCGCCCGGCTCACCGCCGCCATGCCCGAGGGTATCCTGGTCCACCAGTGCTACCCCGCCCAGCGGAAGCTGAAGGAGCTGGCCTTTGTCAACTACATCGTGAACTTTGAGTACCCGGAGGGGCGCCCCCAGGCGGGGGAGCACGCCCTGCTGGAGCTGTTGCACCAGGACAGCCTGGTGGTGGAGAAGCGGTCCAACAAGGCCAAGAGCGGCTTTACCCAGGTGGACCTGATCCCCCTGATCCGGAGCTGGAGCCTGGAGTGCCAGAGCGACGCCATGGCGCTGGACATCGTGGTGGCCGCCCAGAACCCCGGACTGAACCCGGAGCTGATCCGGGGCGCCTTCTGCCAGCGCTACCCCCAGTTCGCCCCCGATCTGGTCACCTTCCACCGCCGGGAGGTGCTGGACGGGGAGGGGAACCCCTTCCGCTAGGATAGACAGGACAGCAATCAGAGGACCGGCCCCGCCTTGACAGGCGGGGCCGGTCCTCTGTCCTAGGTGGGGGAGAAGAGGGCGTCCACCGTGGTGCCCAGAGCTTTGGCCAGAGAGAAGGCCAGGGAGAGAGTGGGGTCGTACTTGTTGTTCTCGATGGCGTTGATGGTCTGGCGGGAGACGCCGCACTGCTTCGCCAGCTCCTCCTGGGACACCCCCGCCGCCTTGCGCAGGTCCCGGATGCAGTTCTCCATGGTCAGCCTCCGTACTTCCGCCGGTAGAAGGCCAGGCAGATGGCGTAGGTAAAGGAGGCCACCGCCAGCTGGACAAAGGGGTTGTTGCCCTCGATGGCCTGCCCGTGGGCCACCGAGTTGTACACCCCCCACAGGATGTCCGCCCCCAGGGAGCCCAGGGTGATGTAGAAGGTGGTACAGCTGGCCCGGGCCACGATCTCCCGGCGGCGCTCGTCCCCTTTCCGGGCCATGGAGACCCCCATCCACAGGATGGAGGCGGCGCTGAAGAGGATGAACCCCATGGCCAGCAAGCCCAAAAACCCGATCCCGTTGTCGTTCATACCGATCCGTCCTTTCTGATCTAAAGTGTCAAATTCTTTTGACATTTTGAGCATACCACGGGGCGGCCAAAATGTCAAGAACTTTTGACAAAATTTTTGAGCGAGGGGAGAGGGTAGAAAGGTTTCGTAAAGGAATCGGATTTCACCTTGACAAATTTACTTCGATATGATACCATTTCCGCCGACAAAGGGGAGTAGTCGGCGCGCTCCGGCGCGTGGCAGGGCCAACATCATGGGTCGCAAGATCCTGGTCCTGCCTGGAATGACCAGACCTGCGTCCTCATGGTGAGGCGCGGGTCTTTTCTTCTATGTCTGCCCCCGGAAAGACCGTTGTAGAAAGAAAGGGAGGACAAGGAACGTGGGATTTGAGTTTCTAGTCAGTGGTCTGTTATCCATCACATGGCAACAGGCCGTCATGTATGTGGTGGGCGCGGTGCTGATCTACCTGGCCATCGAGAAGGGGTTCGAGCCCTCTCTGCTGATGCCCATGGGCTTCGGCGCCATTCTGGTCAACCTGCCCCTGTCCGGCGTCATCAACCAGTTCAGCGAGGGCGTGGGGGAGACCCACGGCATCATCCAGTGGCTGTTTGAAGTGGGCATCGAGGCCAGCGAGGCCATGCCCATCCTGCTGTTCATCGGCATCGGCGCCATGATCGACTTTGGCCCCCTGCTGGCCAACCCCAAGCTGTTCCTGTGCGGCGCCGCCGCCCAGGCCGGCATCTTCCTGACCATCATCATCGCCTGCGCCATGAACTTCGACCTGAAGGACGCGGCCTCCATCGGCATCATCGGCGCCGCTGACGGTCCCACCTCCATCCTGGTGTCCCAGACCCTGGAGTCCAAGTACGTGGGCGCCATCGCCGTGGCCGCCTACTCCTATATGGCCCTGGTGCCCATCATCCAGCCCTTCGCCATCAAGCTGGTCACCACCAAGAAGGAGCGGGCCATGCGGATGCCCTATAAGCCCCAGGGCGTGACCCGCCGGATGCGCATCCTGTTCCCCATCGTGGTATCCGTCATCGCCGGTCTGGTGGCCCCCTCCTCCGTGGCTCTGGTGGGCTTCCTGATGTTCGGCAACCTGATCCGGGAGTGCGGCGTGCTGGAGTCCCTGTCCAAGACCGCCCAGAACGATCTGGCCAACCTGATCACCTTGCTTCTGGGCATCACCATCGCCTTCTCCATGCGGGCCGACCAGTTCGTGCAGGTGGAGACCCTGATGATCATGGGCCTGGGCCTGGTGGCCTTCGTGCTGGACTCCATGGTGGGCGTGCTCTTCGTGAAGGTGCTGAACATCTTCACCCCCAAGAACAAGATCAACCCCATGGTGGGCGCGGCGGGCATCTCCGCCTTCCCCATGTCCTCCCGTGTCATCGAGAAGCTGGGCCAGGAGGCCGACCCCCAGAACCACCTGCTGATGCACGCGGTGGCCGCCAACGTGTCCGGCCAGATCGCCTCTGTGGTGGCCGGCGGCGTGGTCCTGCAGTACTTTGCCAACTTGGGCTGATAGGAGGAATCTCTCATGAATATGGACAATATTACGCAGGCTCTGGAAATGTTGGCCCAGGGTATGGTCGGCATCTTTGTGGTGCTGGGCATCATCGCTCTGTTTGTGTGGGGCCTGGGCAAGCTGGAGAGCAAGAAGAAAAAGTAATCATCTCCAACAGCATGCGGGACCGGCAAATGCCGGTCCCGCTTTTTCTATAGCCAGTCGGCCACCACATCGGCCAGCCCGGCGGGCCCCACCCGGTTGTCCACCAGCAGGGTCAACAGCTCGTCGATACGGGCGGCGCTGGTGGTGATAGCGGGGATGGCGGCCCCGGGGCCGGCCTCCTCCGCGATGCGCACCCCGTAGTTCTCACAGGCGAACCGGGGGGTGACCTCCTGGTCCACCGTGAGGTAATAGGTAAAGGTCCGCTCCGCCCCCTCCGGGTCCCGACAGGCTCTGGTGGCAATTTTGATCTCCATGATGTAGTGGTCCTCCTCTGTAAAATCAGGTCGTGACCACATTATATAGTGCCCCGGCGCGGGAGAAAAGGAAAACATATCGCAGAAAAACCGCCCCTTCGGCCCCCTTCGCCAACCGCCGGGGCGACCGGTGGGGGAGCGCGTCGCAGGGGGGAGAATGGGCGGGAAAAGTTTTTGCGGCAAATGAGAGACGCGCCCGGGGAGTCCCCGGGCGCGTCTCTGGGTCACAGCTTAAAATCCTCGTCGGGCAGGCCCACGCCGGGCAGCTTGGCGGGGCGGGGCGGGACCCGCTTCAACGGGTCATAGCGGAAGGACCGGCAGTGGGAACCGGCGGCCATGACCCCCTTTTTCACGCAGAGGATCTGCTCCTGGTCCAGCGCCCGCCCGTGGGCGCAGTAGGCACAGCGGGGCTCGATGGATTTTTGAAACAGGCCCATTGCCATCTCTCCTTTGTGGGTGGTAAGGACATTATAATACAGAGCGGCGGTTTTTTCCACTGGTTTTTTTCTCCCGGCCCCGGCCGGCGCGGGCCATGGAGACGGCCAGGGCCAGAAAGGCCAGCCAGACCGCCCAGGCGGCCACGGCGGAGATGGTCAGGGCCCGGTGGAAGTCCAGCTGGGCGATGGTCTCCGCCTGTTGGGCCAGGTAGAGGGAGACGGGGCTGTCCAGGGGGATCAGCCGGGTCAGCGCCCCCACCAGCAGGGCGGACAGCCCCCCGTGCAACAGCTTTCCCGCCACATAGGTGCCCATGGACAGGCCGCTGTCCCCCAGAAAGGCCAGCACCTGACAGTGGACGGACGCCCCCGCCCACCCCAGCATGAAGGCCGCCATGGACAGCCGGCCGTACAGGGTCCCGTCGGTGAGAGAGGTCACCCCGGAGGACAGCTCCACCAGCCCGGTGAGCAGGCGCTCGGCCCAGAGCTGGGACAGGCCCAGGGGGGAGAGCAGGGCGGACAGCCCCCGGGCCAGGGCGGCGAGCACCCCCGCCCGGGTGAGGATGCGCAAAAAGACCGTGAAGAACAGCACGAAGGCGCAGATGTTCAATAGGGACTGGAGGGAGCCGGTCACCGACCGGGTGAAGGCCCGGGGGAAGGGGACCGCCTGGAACTGCGGCCCGCCCGCCCGGCGGGTGCGGGGGCCCTGATCCGGCTTGTAGAACCGGAAGAGCACCCCCACCAGCAGGGAGGCCAGCAGGTGGGCCAGGTACAGGAGCAGGCCCGCCACCCCGCTCCCAAACACCCCCGCACCCACCGCCCCCAGGATGAAGGCGGGGCCGCTGTTGTTGCAGAAGGCCAACAGCCGCTCCGCCTCGGTGCGGGTGCACTGGCCGCTCTGGTAGAGCTGGATGGCGGTGCGGGCCCCCACCGGATAGCCCCCCACCGCCCCCAGGGCCAGGGCGGCGGCGCAGGCCCCGTTCACCCGGAACAGAGGGGCCATGACGGGCTCCAACAACCGGCCCAGATACCGGGTCAGCCCCAGCTCCACCACCAGGGAGGACAGCACGAAGAAGGGGAACAGGGAGGGGAGGATCACGTTGGCGCACAGGCGCAGGCCGTCCCCCATGGCCCCCATGGCCTGCTCCGGCCACAGCACCAGGGCGCAGGCCCCCCACAGCAGTCCCAGCCCCAGCAGGGCGTCCCGATAATGCTGTCTGCCCAGAATTTTCCCCACAGCGGTCACCCCCTGGGAACCAGTCTATGGCGGATTTTGGCAGACCATGCCTGTCCGAGAAAATTTCCCGGGAGGTGAAACCAAATCGCCCTGGTCCGTGTTATGATAGGTGAAACGCGTTTTCAAAGAGACAAAAGAGGGGAGGGAGCGGCCATAGGGGAGGAGGAGATGCTGGACCGCCTCCGCCGGGGGGACCCGGCGGGGCTGGAGGCCCTGATGGACCGCTATGCCCCCCTGGTGTGCGCCGTGGCGGCCCGGGTCCTGCCGGGGCGGCCCCAGGAGTGGGAGGAGGTGGCCTCCGACGTGTTCCTGGCGGCCTGGGACAACCGGAAAAAGCTCCGGGCCGGCCAGGTGAGGGGCTGGCTGGCCACGGTGGCCCGAAACAAGGCCTTCAACCGCCGGCGGGACCGGCGGGAGGAGTTGCCCCTGGAGGAGGACGCCCTGCCGCTGGCCCCCGACTCTCCCCACGTGGAGGTGGAACAGGAGGAACTGCGGGAGGTGCTTTCCCGGGCCCTGAACAGCCTGGACCAGGCCGACCGGGAGCTGTTCGTGCGGCACTACTACTACGGCCAGACAGTGGCAAGTGCGGCGGAGGAGATGGGCCTCAACCTCTCCACCGCCAAGACCAGACTGCGCCGGGGCCGGGCGCGGCTGAAGGAGTATTTGCGGGAGGTGGGGTATGAGTTTGCGGAAGGTTGACATCTCGGAACTCATGGACGCCTATGAGGACACGGAATTTTTTCCGGAGGAGGACATGTCGGTGAACACAGACAAGATCAAACAGGGAGTTGCAAATATTGTAAAGGGAAAACGCCGTACAGGGAGAAAGCTGATCCTTTTGGCCGCCGCGCTGGCCGCCTGTCTGGCCCTGGCGGGCTGGGCCTGGGGGGAGCGGGTCTATCAGTTCATATCTGGGTCCACTCTGTCCGCTGGGGGAACTCCAGCCGCGGGCTCGATCTCGGTGGATCTGACAGACGGTCTGAATGAGGCAGGGGACTCTGCCATCATCGCCCTGGAGGAGGGGCGGCTGTGGTTCGTGGCCACGGGAGAGCGGCTAGACGTCACCGACCTGGTGGACGAGACGACCCCCTATATCTGGACACAGTGGCTGGAGGACGGGAGTCTCCACTATATCATCGTGGGGGGAACCCCGGAGGACTATGGCTGGTACGAGGGTGTGAAATTCCCTGACGGAAGCGGGGGCGGCAGCGGTTTCCTCCACAGCCGGGCCGACCTGTCCCAGACTGAGAAGTTGGAGGAGCCGGACTGGTACACAGCGGGCCGGGAGCAGGTGGAGGAACTGTTCGAGGAATAAAACAAGGTTCCAAAAGGGCGGCGGACCGTGGGTCCGCCGCCTTGCTTTTTTTCCCCGGCCCTGCTACAATAGGGGACACGAGAACAGGGCAGGAGGGAGAGGAAATGGAGCAGTTCCGGCTGGTGGACACCCCCCGCGGCCCCATCCCCGTCCTCCTGCGGCGCCGGCGGGTGAAGAACCTGAACCTGCGGGTGGGGGCGGACGGGACGGTGGCCCTCTCTGTCCCCCTGCGGTACCCCCTGGACCGGGCGGAGGACTTCCTCCGGGACAAGAGCGGCTGGATCGCCCGGGCCCTGGAGCGGCAGAGGGCCGGACAGGCCCGGCCCCTGCCCCCGGTGGGCCGGGAGGAGTGCGCCGCCCGGCTGGAGACGGCCCTGGACCGGGTGTGGCCCCTGGTTGCCCCCCTGGGGATCCCCAGACCAGCCCTGAAGCTCCGGGCCCTAAAGAGCCAGTGGGGCAACTGCCACTGGGCCCGGGGATACATCACCCTGAACACCGCCCTGGCCCGGTGCCCGGAGGAGTTGCGGGACTATGTGGCCCTCCACGAGCTGGTCCACTTCCTCCACCACGACCACGGCCCCGGCTTTTACGCCCGGATGGACGCCCTCATGCCCGACTGGCGCCGGCGGCGGGGGGAGCTGAAGCGGTACGGGGCGGCCCTGGAGGGGGCCGGCCCCGCCGGGAGGGAGAGAGAAACATCGGAATCCTGAGAGGAGAGGGAGTGTTACCATGGCATATCGCCCGCTGGCGGACGAGATCCGCCCCCAGACCCTGGACGAGGTGGTGGGACAGAGCCATATCCTGGGCAGGGACGGGCTGTTGCGCCGGATCATCGAGAGCGGAAATGTCCCCAACCTGATCTTTTACGGCCCCTCGGGTACGGGGAAGACCACTGTGGCCAACCTGATCGCCCAGCGGACCAACCGCCCCCTCCACCGGCTCAACGCCACCACCGCCTCCATCGCCGACATCAAGGAGATCATCGGGGAGATCGGCACCCTCATGGCCCCGGAGGGGGTGCTCCTCTACCTGGACGAGATCCAGTACTTCAACAAGAAGCAACAGCAGTCCCTGCTGGAGTTTATGGAGGACGGCCGGATCACCCTCATCGCCTCCACCACCGAGAACCCCTTCTTCGCCGTCTTCGGGGCGGTGCTCTCCCGGGCCACCGTGTTCGAATTCAAGCAGATCACCGCCCAGGAGGTGCTCCCCGCCGTCGACCGGGGGATCGCCCGCATGGCCCAGCGGCTGGGGGGCGAGGCGGTGTGCGAGCCGGGGGTCCGGGAGCACATCGCCTCCGCCTGCGGCGGAGACGTGCGCAAGGCCATGAACGCCATCGAGCTGTTGCTCAGCGCCGCCAAGCAGGAGCAGGGGAAACTCCTTGTCACCCTGGCGGACGCGGAGACGGCGGCGCAGAAGTCGGCCATGCGCTATGACCGGGAGGGGGACAGCCACTATGACATCGCCTCCGCCCTGATGAAGTCCCTGCGGGGCTCCGACCCGGACGCCGCCCTCCACTACCTGGCCCGCCTGCTGGAGGCGGGGGACCTGATCACCGCCATCCGCCGCATCCTGTGCTCGGCCAGCGAGGACATCGGCCTGGCCTACCCCATGGCGGTGCCCATCGTCAAGGCCTGCGTGGACAACGCCCTCCAGCTGGGCCTGCCCGAGGCCAAGCTCCCCCTGAGCGAGGCGGTCATCCTTCTGGCCACCGCCCCCAAGTCCAACACCGCCTGCATGGCCATCGACGCGGCCCTGGCCGACGTGCGGGCGGGGAAGGTGGGGGACATCCCCCGGGAGCTCCAGAACGTCCACGCCGACTCGGCGGGGATGGAGCGGGAGCAGGGCTACCGCTACCCCCACAACTTCCCCCGCCACTGGGTGCGCCAGCAGTACCTGCCCGACGAGCTGGTGGGGACTCGGTACTACCAGTACGGGGACAACAAGACGGAACAGACCGCCCGGCGGTACTGGGAGGAGATCAAGGGGGAGTGACACCCTTCTTTGATGGCACAAAAGCGCGGCGCGGACAGCTGATGCTGTCCGCGCCGCGTTGTGTCGTCTGGGGGGTGGGAGTCAGCCCTCCAGGGCCTTTGCCACCGTTTGCAGGTGCTGGATGATGGGCAGGTGCTGGGGGCACTGGCCCTCGCACTGGCCGCAGGCGATGCAGTCGGAGGGCTTGCCGTGGCCCTCGGCCAGCTCCTGGAACCGGCCTTCTGGGGTCCGTTTGCCCGTCTTGATGTCGTTGTAGAGGGAGAAGTACTCGGGGATGCAGATATGTTGGGGACAGCCGTCGGTGCAGTAGCGGCAACTGGTGCAGGGGATGGCGATGGCCGCCCGGATCACCTCGGCCACCTGGGCCAGGGTGTCCGTCTCCCGGGAGGTGAGGGGCTGGAGGGGGTCCAGAGAGTCCATGTTGTCCTCCAGCTGGTCCGGGCTGGACATCCCGCTGAGCACCATGTCCACCCCCTCCAGCGAGGCGGCGAACCGGATGGCCCAGGAGGGGACGGACCGCCCGGGGTCCATGGCCCGGAGGAGCTCCTCCGCCTGGGGCGGGACCTGGGCCAGGGCGCCCCCCTTGACGGGCTCCATGACCATGATCCGCTTTCCGTGCCGCCGGGCGGTCTCATAGCAGAGCCGGGACTGGACCCGCTCGGTGTCCCAGTCCAGGTAGTTGATCTGGAGCTGGACATACTCCATCTCCGGGTGGCGGGTGAGGATCTGGTCCAGCACCTGGGCGGTGTCGTGGAAGGAGAAGCCCACGTGGACGATGCGGCCCTCCGCCTGCTTCTTCAGCAGGAACTCAAAGGCGTGGAGTTGCTCGCACAGGACCAGCCGCCCGGCGTCCAGGGAGTGGAGCCAGTAGTAGTCGAAGTGGTCCACCCCACAGCGCTCCAGCTGTTGGGAGAAGATGGCCTCCAGCTGGCTCTCCTCCTTCAACAGGAAGAGGGGCATCTTGTCGGTGAGGGTGAAGCGGTCCCGGGGGTAGCGCCTGACCACCGCCTCCCGCAGGGCGGCCTCGCTACGCTCGCTGTGGTAGGGCCAGGCGGTGTCAAAGTGGGTGAAGCCCCGCTCCAGAAAGCGGTCGGCCATGGCGGTGAAGGCGGGCAGGTCGATGGAGCCCTTGTCCTCCGGATCGGTGAGGGGGAGGCGCATGACGCCGAAGCCCAGTGGTTTCATAGAGGATTCTCCTTTCAAAACGGGGTGGATGGAAGGGACGGGGGGGTCAGGCCCGGCGGTCCTGGAGCCAGCTGGGCAGAGCCCTGGCCTTGACACTGGAGACGATGCCCATAGCGGCGTACAGGGTGATGATGGACGAGCCGCCCGCGCTGACAAAGGGGAGGGTGAGGCCCATCACCGGCAGGATGAACAGGCACATGCCCACATTGGCGGCGATCTGGATGATGAGCATACCCGCCATCCCCATGGCCACATAGGCGTGGAAGGGGGAGCCGGCCCGCTGGGCCACCCAGATGCACCGCAGGACGATAAGGGCCAGGAGCAGGAGGAGAAGGACGCACCCCACCATGCCCAGCTCCTCGCCGCAGACGGCGAAGATGAAGTCGGTGTGCCGGGCGGGCAGGGCGGAGGAGTAGCCCGACTGGGTCAGGGTGCCCTGGAGGTACCCCTGCCCGAAGAGCTGGCCCGAGCCGATGGCCAGCAGGGAGCGGGTCTGCTGGAAGCCCACCCCCTTGGCGTCATAGCTGTGGTCAAAGAGGGCACGGATCCGGCGGATGAGATAGAGGTTGTCCCAGGCGGCGGTGTCGGGCAGGATGAAGAACCAGAGGACCACAAAGGTCACCAGCAGGACGGTCCCCGCCAGGGCGAACCACCGCAACCGGACCCCAGCGCTCCAGGCCATGATGGCGAAGATGGCGGCGTAGACCACGCACATCCCCATGTCGTTGCAGATCCCGGCGATGAGAGCCAGCATAAAGGCCGCGTGGGCCCCGATCTGGAGCACCGAGGGGACGGAGCTGATGTCGTGGCCCCGCTCCTGGATTTTGGTGATCTGCAGGGAGAGGAGCAGGATGAAGGGGAGCTTGACGATCTCATTGGGCTGGATCTCCATGGGGAAGCCGGGGATGTCCAGCCAGTTGAGGTTGCCCGCGTTGTGGTCGGTGCCCAGAGGGGTGAGCAGGAGCAGGAGAAACACCACGCTCCCCCCCAGGACCAGCTTCCAGTTCTTCTCCACGAACAGCTGAAAGTCCACAAAGGTGCACAGCGCGTAGACCAGCACCCCCAGCAGGATGGCGGCGATCTGGACCAGCACCGCCCGGTCGTTGCCGTTGTAGCGGGTGGCGGAATAGATGAGGAGCAGTCCGTAGCCGCTGGCGGCCAGACAGAGGGCCAGCAACAGCACGTCGCCCTTTTTGAAAAACTCCCGGATGGGGGAGAACAGGGTGGTCAAGAGGTCACCTCCCGGGGCAGGATGAAACAGTTCCTCTTATTTTAGCACATTTTAGTGGAAAGGAAAACCTTATCTGTGCTATAATCTGCCTGTGAGAAAAAAACTTTCTGTGAACAGGGGGAGAGACAGACATGGCGCGACGCTATGTGAGCAACAGCGAGGGGGAGACCGAGGACCTGGGCCGCCGGCTGGGCCTTCGGCTGGGCCCGGGGGCGGTGGTGGCCTACACCGGGGACCTGGGGGCGGGGAAGACCGCCTTCACCCGGGGGCTGGCCCGGGGGCTGGATATCAGCGAGCGGGTGACCAGCCCCACCTTCACCATCGTCAACGAGTACGAGGGGGGGCGCCTGCCCCTGTTCCACTTCGACCTGTACCGGCTGAGCTCCTCCGACGAGCTGTTCGACATCGGCTGGGAGGACTACCTGTCCCGGGGCGGTGTGTGCGCCGTGGAGTGGAGCGAAAACGTGGCCGACGCCCTGGAGGAGGACGCCATCCGGGTGGACCTGCGCCGGGGGGAGAGCGACGGACAGAGGATCATCACCATCGAGGGGGTGGAGCTGTGAATATCCTGGCGCTGGAGTCGTCGGCCACCGCCTGTTCCGTGGCCCTGTGCCGGGACGGGGAGCTGGTGGCGCAATTTTATCAGAACAGCGGCCTGACCCACAGCCGCACCCTCCTGCCCATGGTGGACAGCCTGCTCCGGAGCAGTGGACACACCCTGGAGGAGGTGGACGTGATCGCCGTGGCCGCCGGGCCGGGCTCCTTCACGGGCCTGCGGATCGGGGTGGCCACCGCCAAGGGGCTGGCCTGGCCGGGGGACAAGGACTGCGCCCCCTGCTCCACTCTGGAGTCCATGGCTTGGCCCCTGGCCCACCTGGAGGGGCGGGTGATCGTGTGCGCCATGGACGCCCGGAGGAATCAGGTGTACAACGCCCTGTTCCTGGCCACCGGGGAGGGGCTGGAGCGGCTGTCCCCGGACCGGGCCATCTCCCTGGCGGAGCTGGGGGAGGAGCTGAAAAAATGGGAAAAACCGAAAATAGTCGTTGGAGATGGGGCCGAGCTGTGCTATAATACCTTACAAGAGCAGGTGCCCGGCCTGTCGCTGGCCCCCCGGCATCTGCGGATGCAGAGCGCCTGGGGCGTGGCCCGGGCGGCCCTGGAGCTGGCGGCCGCGGGCCGCCTGGTCAAGGGCGGCGCCCTGACCCCCGTGTACCACCGCCTGTCCCAGGCGGAGCGGGAGCGCCTGGAAAAAATCAAACAAGAAGGGGAACACGGCAATGTATAACGAGAAAGTACACGTTTTGGACCACCCGCTGTTGCAACACAAGCTGACCATCCTCCGGGACGAGCGCACCGGCGTCAAGGAGTTCCGGGAGATCGTCTCCGAGATCGCCGCCCTGGAGTGCTACGAGGCCACCCGGGACCTGCCCCTGGAGGAGGTGGAGGTCAAGACCCCCGTGGCCACCGGTACCTTCCGGCACCTGGCGGGCAAAAAGCTGGCCATCGTCCCCATCCTCCGGGCCGGACTGGGCATGGTGGACGGGATCCTGAACCTGATCCCCTCCGCCAAGGTGGGCCACATCGGCCTGTACCGGGACCCGGAGACCCACAAGCCGGTGGAGTACTACTGCAAGATGCCCAGCGACATCGCCGAGCGGGACGTGATCATCCTGGATCCCATGCTGGCCACCGGCGGCTCCGCCTCCGCGGCCATCACCTTCCTGAAGGGGTACGGCTGTAAGCACATCAAGCTGATGAACATCATCGCCGCCCCCGAGGGGGTCGCCGTCATCCAGCGGGACCACCCGGACGTGGACATCTATGTGGCGGCGGTGGACGAGAAGCTCAACGACCACGCCTATATCGTCCCCGGCCTGGGTGACGCCGGGGACCGGATCTTCGGCACGAAATAAGGGGAGATTCCTTGCCCGGCGGCGCCCAAAATCCATACGGTACAGCTACAGCTGTACCGTATGGATTTCCGGAGGGCGAATTTACTTCGCCCGAGGAGAAAAAGAGAGGGGCCCCATTCCGGCAGAGCCGGAATGGGAAGGACGCCGGGGACCGGATCTTCGGCACGAAATAAAGACCGGGCAAAGAAAAACGGTACACCGCAGGCCGGCGGCCCGTCCCGCCGTATTTGGGATTGACGGGCCGCCGGTTTCATGGTATTTTATTTGAGATTGGACAGGCGGAGGCAGGCTCCGGCCCGGGCGAACGCGCCCGGGCTCCGTGCCCCGCCGGTCGCCGAGGAATAGGACTTCCGCGCAGAAGTCCTGTTTTTTCGCCGGAAACCGACTTAGATAGAAAGCAGGTTTCGCCTATGATGGATGTCTCATTTACCTATTTCTGGCAACAGGTGACCAGCAACCCGGCCCTGGCCATCACGGTGCTGTTGACCCTGGGGGTCATCTTCGTCAACGGATGGACGGACGCCCCCAACGCCATCGCCACCTGTGTCACCACCCGGTGCCTCAACGCCAGGACCGCCATCATGCTCAGCGCCGCCTTCAACTTCATGGGCGTGCTGATCATGACCCACATCAACAGCGCGGTGGCCTCCACCATCAGCGGAATGGTGGACTTCGGCGGGGACACCCAGAATGCCCTGATCGCTCTGTGCGCCGCCCTGTTCTCCATTGTGGTGTACAGCGTCATGGCCGCCCGGGTGGGCATCCCCACCAGCGAGAGCCACAGCCTCATCGCCGGCCTCACCGGGGCCGCCATCGCCATCCAGAACGGGGTGGGCGGCATCAATATGGACGAGTGGGTCAAGGTGCTCTACGGCCTGGTGCTGAGCCTGGCCCTGGGCTTTTTGTCCGGCTGGTGCATCTGCAAGCTGTTGACCATCGTGTGCGCGGGGATGAACCGGCGCAAGACCAACGCCTTCTTCCGGGTGGCCCAGATCTTCGGCGCGGCGGCCATGAGCTTCATGCACGGGGCCCAGGACGGCCAGAAGTTCATCGGCGTGCTGTTCCTGGGGATGGCCTTCTGCAACGGGCAGAGCAGTGTGGCGGGGGTCATCATCCCCACCTGGCTGATGCTACTGTGCAGCGTGGTCATGGGCCTGGGCACCAGCGTGGGCGGCGAGAAGATCATCAAGTCCGTGGGCATGGACATGGTGAAGCTGGAAAAGTACCAGGGCTTCTCCTCGGACATCGCCGCGGCCTTCTGCCTGCTGTTGTCCAGCGTGGGGGGCATCCCCGTCTCCACCACCCACACCAAGACCAGCGCCATCATGGGCGTGGGGGCGGTCAAGCGGCTGTCCGCCATCAACTTCAGCGTGGTGAAAGAGATGATGCTCACCTGGGTCTTCACTTTCCCCGGGTGCGGCCTGATCAGCTTTGTCATGGCCAAGCTGTTCATGGCGATCTTTTAAGTTCTCCGCCCCCGGCGGGGCCGGGCGTTGCGGATAAGGAGTGTGTTGTACTATGGCAAAGAAACAGGACTCGTTTTATTTTGAGAAATTCATCGCCTGCACCGATTACTCCCTCCAGGCGGCCTGCCTGCTGGACCAGGTGATGCAGCAGTTCCAGCCGGAGCGGCTGGTGGACCAGGTGGAGGCCATGCACAAGGTGGAGCACGCCGGGGACGAGCAGAAGCACGAGCTTCTCAACGTCCTGGCCAAGGCCTTCATCACCCCCATCGAGCGGGAGGACATCCTGCTCCTGAGCCAGAACATCGACGAGGTGACCGACAAGATCGAGGATGTGCTCCTGCGCCTGTACTGCAACAACATCCAGACCATCCGGCCGGACGCCCTGAAGCTGTCCGCCATCATCATCCGCTGTTGCCAGGAGGCCAAGCAGCTGGTCACCGAGTTTGCCGACTTCAAGCGCTCCAAGAAGATCCAGGAGCACATCATCCAGATCAACACCCTGGAGGAGGAGGCGGACCAGCTGTTCATCGACAGTATGCGCGACCTCCACACCACCTGTACCGACCCCATCCAGATCATCGTCTGGCGGGAGCTGTACATCTATCTGGAGAAGTGCGTGGACGCCTGCGAGCACGTGGCGGACATCGTGGAGAGCGTGGTCATGAAGAATTCCTGACCTGCAGTGGGACTCAGGGGGGCCACCCTCCAGATCTTTTTATTCAAGGGGACGTGACAATACGTCATGGGTTCAATTTTTGCATTTTTCAGGCGGCAACATCCGGGGCGATTGATCGTGCTGGGGTTTGCTGGTACGATTTTGCTGGGGGCCCTGCTTCTCCTGTTGCCGGTTTCGGTCCGTCCAGACGCCCAGGTGAGATGGATCGACGCGCTGTTCACCTCTACCAGCGCCGTGTGTGTGACAGGTCTGATCGCCATTGACACCGCCGATCATTTTACCTTTTTCGGCCAAGCGGTGGTGGCCGGACTGATCCAGGTAGGGGGATTGGGCGTCACCTCCGTGGGAATCGGCCTGATTCTGGCGGCCGGAAAACGGGTGGGAATCCGGGGCCGGCTTTTGGTGAAGGAGGCCATGAACGTCAGCTCCTTTCAGGGAATGGTCCGGCTGGTGCGGTCGGTGCTGCGGATGACCCTATGCTTTGAACTGGCAGGCATGGCACTGAGCTTTCTGGTCTTTGTT
Source organism: uncultured Oscillospiraceae bacterium (assembly GCA_944385075.1). Taxonomy (GTDB): domain Bacteria; phylum Bacillota; class Clostridia; order Oscillospirales; family Oscillospiraceae; genus Lawsonibacter. Next base: position 15,601 of record CALWVW010000025.1, read on the forward strand.
CAGGACTATCCGCCCCTGCGCGCCCTTTGGATCAGCGTGTTTCACTCTATTGCGGCCTTCAACAATTCCGGCTTTGATATTCTGGGCGGACTGCAGAATCTAATCCCTTATCGGGACAATGTACTGCTCAATCTGACCACCTGTGGACTGATCATCTGTGGGGGACTGGGGTTCCTGGTGATGATCGACCTGTATAAGGCCAGAAGTTTTCATCGTCTGACGCTCCACTCCAAGGTAGTATTGACGACCACAGGGGCCCTTTTGCTGGTGGGCACCCTGCTGTTGAAGGCCACCGAGGAGATGACCTGGCTGGGGGCTTTTTTCCACAGTGTGTCTGCCCGTACGGCCGGCTTTTCCACCTATCCTATAGGAGAGTTGACCAATGCGGGATTGTTTGTATTGATTCTGCTGATGTTTATCGGGGCTTCTCCCGGATCGACTGGTGGCGGAATCAAAACCACCACCTTTTTCACTCTGATGCAGGAGGTCCGAACAGTTTTTTCCAAGCGTCGGCCGGAGGCCTTCCACCGGAGCCTTCCGGTAGAGGTGATGTCTAAGGCGGCCACGATTACGCTACTGTCCATTGTCGTGGTGTGCTGTGGGACTTTTTTACTGTGTATCCTGGAGCCGGAGCGGGATTTCATTCAGCTTCTGTTTGAGATGGTCTCCGCGTTCGGCACAGTGGGTCTGTCCACAGGGATCACGCCGGATCTGTCTGTAGCCGGTAAGCTGGTGTTGATTTTCACCATGTTTATCGGTCGGCTGGGGGCGTTTACCCTGCTGTCCATCTGGATCAACCGGCCGGAATCCAATATCCACTATACGGAAGAAATGATTACGATAGGGTAGGTCATTATGAAGCGAACACATACAACAGCATCTTTTGGAGTGATCGGGCTGGGGCGCTTTGGCTCCGCTCTGGTCAAGACGCTGGCCGAGGCCGGCCAGGAGGTCATTGCCATCGACAAGGATGAGCAGAAGGTCAGGGCAGTGCGCAAGTACACGGATTTTGCCTTTGTAGTGGAATCTTTGACCGCCGAGACGCTGGAAGAGACCGGGGTGCAGAACTGTCAGACAGTGACCATCTGCATCGGTGAGACCATGGATATCAGCATCCTGACTACTATGCTGGTCATAAAAATGGGGGTGCCTCGGGTGATCTCAAAGGCCAACAGCCAGGCCCATGGTGAAGTGCTGAAGCTGATGGGGGCCACAGTGGTCTATCCGGAGGCGGATATGGCGGTCCGGATGGGCAGGCGGCTGATCTTCGGCAATCTGGTGGATTACATCGCGCTGGACGACCACATCGAAGTGCGGCGGATCCAGGTGGGAGGCGTCATTGTGGGCAAGTCTGTCCAGTCGATCGATGCACGCCGGAAATATGGCATCAACATTATCGCCATTGAGCGGGATCACCAGACCATGGTGGACTTTTCTCCCCAGTATGAATTTGCTCCGGGGGATATTGTCACGGTCATCGGCAAGGTGGAGAAGATCGAAACCTTTGAGCAGGAGATCCAATCGTAAGCATAAGAGAGACAAGAATCAAGAACGCGCCTGGGAGTATGTGCTGTGATCAAACGTAATCTGGAACTGATAGTCAAAGGTGCCGTCATTGGAGGGACCATGTTGATCCCCGGCGTGAGCGGCGGCACCATGGCCATGGTGGTGGGGGTCTACGACCGGCTGATCCACGCGGTGGGCGATTTCTTCCAGGATATACGGAACAATTTCAAGCTCCTGCTCTGGTTCTGCCTGGGGGGCGGCGTGGGGATGCTCCTGCTGGCCAAGCCCCTGCTCCGGCTTTTGGAGACCTTCCCCATGCCCATGAGCTACTTCTTCCTGGGCGCGGTTGCGGGAAGCGTCCCCATGATCTACCGGAAGACGACGGTGAAGTCCTTCTCCTTCTCCGTCCCCATCTATGTGCTGTTGGGGATGGCCGCCGTCTGGCTCATCGAGTTTTTGCCCACCAGCGAGGCCAGCACCCTGAGCGGCGTGGGGAAGGTGCTCTTTCTCATGCTGGCGGGGGTGATTGCGGCGGTGGCCCTCATCCTGCCCGGCATCAGTGTCTCCTTCGTCATGCTGATGATGGGGCTGTACGACCAGATGGTGCGGGCCATGGACGGCCTGGACTTCTCCTTCCTGATCCCCCTGGGGCTGGGGCTGGGGCTGGGCATCCTGTCCACCGCCAAGGTGCTGGCGGTGCTGATGGAGCGCTTCCCCCTGGCCACCTACCTGGTGATCCTGGGCTTTATGATCGGTTCGGTGCTCAGCGTGTTCCCCGGGCTCCCCACGCTGGTGGAGGTAGTCCCCTGTCTGATCACCTTCGCCCTGGGCTTTACGGCCATCTATCAGCTCTCCAAGCGGGAGGACGACGGCTTGACACAGTGAGCGGACTGTGCTATTCTGAACAAAATGACTGGAAAGGCTGGTGGGAAGATGCGCAAGTTCTCTTGCTGATCCCATGACGAAACGCAGGAAGGGGGCCACGGGGACCGTGGGCCCCGGGCGCTGTCGTGGGTCGCAGGAGGAAATCGCGCGCTTCCCCCCGGCCGGAGAGAGATAGGGTCGTGCTGTGCCCTGTCGCGCCTGTAGCCGCAGGGGGTGGGACCTCCTGCGGTTTTTTGCGCCGGCGACAGGAGGAGCGACATGGCTCAGATTACCATATCAAATTTATCTTTTACCTATGAGGGGGATTACACCCCGGTCTTCAGCGGTCTGGATCTTCAGTGGGACACCAACTGGAAGCTGGGCCTGGTGGGACGAAACGGCCGGGGCAAGACCACCCTTTTGAAGCTCTTGACCGGCGAATTGGAGGGGACGGGGACCATTTCGGGGCGGGTCCCCTGCCTGCGCTGGCCCGGGATGGTAGAGGAGCCGGAGCGGCCGGTTCTGGAGCTTCTTCGGGAGCGGATCCCGGACCAGGAGGAGTGGAGACTTCAGTGGGAGCTGTCCAAACTGGGGCTGGAGGGAGAGATCCTGGAGCGGCCCTTTGCCACCCTCAGCGGAGGGGAGCAGACCAGGGCTCTGCTGGCCGCGCTGTTTCTGGACGAGGGGAGCTACCCCATGCTGGACGAGCCCACCAACCACCTGGACGGGCCGGGCCGGGCGCTGGT
>CALWVW010000026.1 GCA_944385075.1 uncultured Oscillospiraceae bacterium
GCATCTCGGTGCCCAACAGCCAGATGTCGGCGGCCAAGATCGTCAACTACACCAACGAGGCGGGCCGCCGGGTGGACCTGATCTTCTCCGCCTCCTACGACGCCCCCACCCAGACGGTGAAGGAAGCCATCCGGGAGGCGGTGGACGCCATCCCCGCCATACGGCAGGAGCCCGCCCCCGCCATCTGGATCAACGCCTATGGCGCCAGCGCCATCGACTATGTGGTCCGGGCCTGGACCTCCACCGAGGACTACTGGGACGTGTACTACGCCCTCATGGAGGGGGTGCGGGAGTCCTTCGCCCGGCACGGGGTGGAGATGACCTATAACCACCTGAACGTCCACCTGATGGAGGACAGAAAGGGCTAGGGCATGGCCAGCCCGTGGAGGAAGCCGTCCAGCTCCGGGGAGAGGACCTCGCCCCCCACCACGGTGGTCTTGTAGAGCAACAGGTTGGCCTGCACCCCCGTCTCCCCGGAGGGGTAGTTGGTGATCTCATAGGTGTAGCGCTTGACCCGCTTCCCGGCGTACTTCTCCAGGTCGAAGCCCTGCTCCGCCTGGAGGGCCAGGTACTCGTTGTAGCTCTCGTCCATCTCCTTGGGGATCTGGAGCTCCTGGGTGGCCAGGGGCTCCTCCTTTACCTGCCAGCCATAGGCGGACAGATAGTCGATCCGGTCCTGGTTGGACCGGACCCCTTTGGGGTCGGGGAGGGCGGAGCCCGAGACCTCCTGACTGACGGCCTGCCCCAGATTCAGGGCCAGGGTACAACAGCACAGCAGGGCCGCCGCCGCCACGCTCAGCGCCAGCTTCCGCCGGGGGACCCTTGCGGTTACGATCAACACAGCCATCTCTCCTTCCTTGGGCCTGTTTTCCCTGTATGATATGCCCGGGGGCGGCGGAGTATGCCTGATTGCAGAGGAGGTGCCGGCATGGCACTGGAGCGCGTGGATAAGTTGCTGGCCTCCACCGGCCGGTGGAGCAGACGGGAGATCAAGGACCTGATCCGGCAGGGGCGGGTGTGGGCGGCGGGCCGGCCGGTGGCCCGCCCGGAGGAGAAGTGGGACCCGGCGGAGGTGGAGCTCCAGGTGGACGGGCAGGGGGTGGACTGCGCCCCCCACGTCTATGTGATGCTCCACAAGCCCGCGGGGCTGGTGTCCGCCACCCAGGACAGCCGGCAGGCCACCGTGCTGTCCCTGTTGCCGGAGCATTTACAGCGGCGGGGGCTGTTCCCGGTGGGGCGGCTGGACAAGGACACCACGGGCCTGCTCCTGCTCACCGACGACGGCCCCCTGGCCCATGCGCTGTTGTCCCCCAGAAAGCACGTGGACAAGGTGTACTACGCCCGGGTGGACGGGGCGCTGGACCGGACGGACGTGGAGGCCCTGGCGGCCGGGATGGTGCTGGAGGACGGCCTGCACTGTCTGCCCGCGGGGCTGGAGGTGCTGGGGGACGGCTCTGAGTGCCGGGTGACCCTCCGGGAGGGAAAGTACCACCAGGTGAAGCGGATGCTGGCCGCCCGGGGCAAGCCGGTGGTGGCGCTCCACCGCCTGTCCATGGGTCCGCTGGCCCTGGACGGGGGTCTGGCCCCCGGAAATTGGCGCTTTCTGACAGAGCGGGAGACAGCGCAGCTGAAAAGCCTCGGGGGTTGTCCCTGAGACTTTGGTTGTTTTCAACAAAAAAATCAGAAAAAACTCTTGCCAAAACCGGGGGGAACCCGTTATAATAGAGCAGTACTTGTAGAACTTGTGTTGTGTTGAGGAGGGATTGCTGTGTCAAGCAGGATGTTCCAAGGTGTCGTGCTCCAGATGAAGGACAGCGTGAACCGGACCGTGGGTGTGATCGACGCCGAGGGGGTCGTGGTCGCTTGCAGTGAGTTGACTTGCATTGGCGAGCACTGGCCGGGAGCTGTGACCGCAATCAATGGCGGGGAGAACAACGCCTCCTATTACGAGGGAAAGACCTTCCGCCCCCTGGCGGGGTGGGGGGCCCAGTTCGACTACGCCGCCTTCGTCAAGGGGGAGGACGAGATGGCCACCTCCCTGTGCGCCATGGCCGTGGTGGCCTTCAACGGGGCCAAGGCCTATTACGAGGAGAAGCACGACAAGGCCACCTTTGTGAAGAACATCATCTCCGACAATATCCTGTTGGGAGATATTTATACCCAGGCCAAGGAGCTCCACTTCGTCTCCGAGGTGCCCCGGGCCGCCTTCCTGGTGCGCCAGCTGGGCCCCGGGGACAGCTCGGTCATCGACGTGATCCAGAACCTGTTCCCCGACAAGCAGACGGATTTCGTCATCTCCATCAATGAGACGGACGTGGCCCTGATCAAACAGCTGAACGAGGGGACGGACGCCAAGGAGCTGATGAAGATCGCCAAGCAGATCTCCGCCGCCGTCACCCAGGAGCTGGGGGTCAAGGTGGTCATCGGCATCGGCACGGTGGTGGACCACATCCGGGACCTGGCTCGGGCCTATAAGGAGGCGGGGACCGCCATCGACGTGGGCAAGGTCTTCGACACGGAGAAGACCATCATCAACTTCGAGAATCTGGGCATCGGCCGGCTGATCTACCAGTTGCCCACCATCCTGTGCCAGATGTTCCTGCAGGAGGTCTTCAAAAAGAATCCCATCGACGCCCTGGATCAGGAGACCCTGCTCACCATCAACAAGTTCTTTGAGAACAACCTGAACGTGTCCGAGACCGCCCGGAAACTCTTTGTCCACCGGAATACCCTGGTGTACCGGCTGGAGAAGATCAAAAAGCTCACCGGCCTGGATCTGCGAGAGTTTGACGATGCCATCACCTTCAAGGTGGCCCTGATGGTCAAAAAGTATCTGATTTCCAGGGGCATCGAATCCTGACCGGCTCTCTGCAAGCGCCGCCCCTGCGGGGCGGCGCTTTTTTCGGCGCGTAAGAAGGGTGGGAATACCGGTTGATTTTTGCGGAAAAATCGGTTACAATAAGGTTACAAAAATGACAAAATGGTAAAAAGAGGGCGGCGCCCGGAGAAAAAAGGCGCCGGCCCCCATTTTCGCCATTTACATAATATCGCAACTGTGGTACACTTCTTGTGGACCGCCCCGGTGGGGCGGCAGTTGCAGACGAATCAGACCGCCAGAGGGGGCATCGCTCTCCGGGCGGGGAGATAGGCGGAGAGACACATGATACGGCTGATTGATGTGTATAAGGAATATGACAACGGGACAAAGGCCCTGAAGGGGGTCAATATGCGGATCGACGACGGGGAATTCGTCTTTCTGGTGGGCCCCTCGGGCTCGGGCAAATCCACCGTCATCAAGCTGATCACCGCGGAGATCGCCCCCACCGAGGGGCGCCTGATGGTCAACGGCTATAATCTGAACAATATCAGTCCCCGGCAGGTGCCCTATATGCGCCGGACGTTGGGGATCGTGTTTCAGGACTTCCGTCTGATCCAGAAGAAGACGGTGTATGAAAACCTGTCCTTTGCCATGCGGGCCATCGGGGCCTCCAGCCGGGAGTTGCGCCGGCGCATCCCCTATGTGCTCCAGCTGGTGGGGCTGGAGCAGAAGGCGGACCGCTACCCGGGCCAGCTGTCCGGCGGCGAGCAACAGAGGGTGGCCATCGCCCGGGCGCTGGTGAACAACCCCAGCATGATCATTGCCGACGAGCCCACCGGCAATCTGGACCCCCAGCGCTCCCTGGAGATCATGATGTTGCTGGAGCGGATCAACGAGCTGGGGACCACCATGCTGGTGGTGACCCACGAGAAGAATCTGGTCAACCGCTTTGACAAGCGGGTGGTGGCCATCGAAAACGGGCGAATCATCAGCGACAAGACAGGTGGGTACTACAATGGCGAGAAGATTTGACGCGGGATACTATTTCAGCGAGGGGTTCCACTCCATTTTCACCCACGGCTTCATGTCCTTTGCCGCCGTGTGCATGATCGTGGCCTGTCTGCTCATCATGGGGTCCTTCTCCCTGGTGGCGGTCAACCTGAACGATATGCTGGGTGACCTGGAGGACGAGAACCAGCTGGCGGTCTATATCGACGACAGCTACACCGAGGAGCAGGCCCGGGCGCTGGAGGAGGAGCTGAAGGCGGTCCCCAACGTGACCAACATGACCTTTGTCACCCGGGCCGAGGCGCTGGACACCTATCAGCAGTCCCATAACAATGTGGAGCTGTTCGAGGACCTGCCCGACGACGTGTTCCGGGACCGGTACTATGTCCACATCGCCGACATCGCGCAGATGGCCCAGACCAAGGCGAATCTGGAGCAGGTGGAGGGCGTGGGCGACGTGGTGGCCGCCGTGGAGATCGCCGAGGGGTTCGTCCTGGTGCGCAACATCGCCACCGGCGTGGCCCTGGTGCTGGTGGGCATCCTTCTGGTCATCTCCCTGTTCATCATCGCCAACACCATCAAGCTGGCCACCTTCTACCGCCGGGAGGAGATCGCCATTATGAAGCTGTGCGGCGCCACCGACGGGTTCATCCAGTGGCCCTTCGTGGTGGAGGGGCTGATCCTGGGGCTGACCGGGGCGCTGGTGGCCTTCTTTGTCCAGTGGGGGCTGTACCAGCTGGTGGGTAAGGTGATCATCCAGGGCAACGGCCTGTCCCTGGTGACCATGATCGGCTATACCACCCTGATCCCCACCATTCTGCCGGTATTCTGCGGGGTGGGCGCGCTGATCGGCGTGGGCGGTTCTCTGCTGGCCATCCGGAAGTTCCTGCAGGTCTAGGAGGCGCCGGCGATGAAGAGAAGCAGACGGCAACGGATCCTGATGGGCGTGATGGCCGGGGTACTGGCTGTTCTGATGCTGTTGCCCATCGTTGCGAATATTTTTGTCCCCTGATGGCGGAAGCGGCATAGGGAGAGAGGGGTTGGTTCCCGTGAAAAAGAATATGCGGTGGCTCCGCCGGGCGGTCTGCCTGGCGCTCACCCTGGCTCTGGTGGTCCCCCTGATGGGGCCGGCCACGGTGGTGCCCGCCTCCGCGGTCACCCAGCAGGAGATCAACGCGCTGAAGGAGGAGGCCGAGGATCTGGACGCCCGACAGGAGGAGCTCCAGGAGCAACTGGAGGCGGTCCAGTCGGACAAGGAGGACGCCCTGTCCCAGAAGCAACTGCTGGAGCAACAGATCGGCGTCATCCAGCGGGAGATCGACAACATCGACGAGCAGATCGCCATGTACGACCAGCTGATCGCCGAGAAGACCGAGGAGCTGGCCCAGGCGGAACAGGCCGAGGCGGAGCAGTACGAGCTGTTCTGCACCCGGGTGCGCTACATGGAGGAGCAGGGGGAGACCTCCTACTGGTCGGTGCTGTTCTCCTCCAGCGACTTCTCCGAGCTGTTGGACAACTATATGATGGTCCAGGAGATCATGGACTATGACAACAAGGTGATGGACGACCTGATCGCCATCCGGGAGCAGGTGGCCCAGGACAAGGCGGAGCTGGAGGAGGCCCAGGCCGCCCAGGAGGCGGCCCGGCAGGAGCAACAGGCCGCCAAGGAGAAGCTGGAGGCCCAGGAGGCCCAGGTGGACCGCCTGATCAGCCAGATCAGCGCCCAGGAGGACGAGCTGGAGGCCATGGAGGCCGACCTGAAGCGGGCCGCCGCCGCCATGGACGCGGAGATCAGCCGGAAGGAGCGGGAGCTCCAGGCCCAGATGGCCGCCTCGGGCAACACCATCGTCAGCGAGAGCGGCTTCATCTGGCCCAGCTACGCCACCACCATCACCTCCCTGTTCGGCAACCGGACCCACCCCATTACCGGGCGGCCCAACAACCACACGGGGGTGGACATCGCCGCCTCGGGCGGCTCGGACATCTGGGCGGCCAAGAGCGGCGTGGTCCTCACCTCCACCTATAACAACTCCTACGGCAACTATGTGGTGGTCAGCCACGCCAACGGGGAGAGCACCCTCTACGCCCACATGAGCCGGAGGCTGGTGAGCGAGGGGGAGACCGTCACCCAGGGGCAGACCATCGGCCTGGTGGGGACCACCGGCTCCTCCACCGGCAACCATCTGCACTTTGAGATCCGGGTGAACGGCGTGCGGCAGGACCCCATGAACTACTTTGTGGGCTCCACCTTCACCCTCCGGGCCAGCGGAAAGAGCATGAGCTGGACCGTCACGGCCAACTGACAGGCAGAGCAGAAAAGAGCTCCGCTGAATCTAGGATTCAGCGGAGCTCTTTTTTGTGTATGTGGGGGGATCAGGTGCCCAGATAGGCCTTCTTCACGTCCTCGTTGGTGAGGAGCTCCTGCCCGGAGCCGGTGAGGGTGATGCGGCCGGTCTCCAGCACATAGCCCCGGTCGGCGGTCTTGAGGGCCATGTTGGCGTTCTGCTCCACCAGGAGGATGGTGACCCCCTGCTTGTTGATCTCCCGGATGATGTCGAAGATCCCCTTCACCACGATGGGGGCCAGACCCAGGGAGGGCTCATCCATCATCATGATCTTGGGTCGGGACATGAGGGCGCGGCCCACCGCCAGCATCTGCTGTTCGCCGCCGGACAGGGTGCCCGCCGCCTGCCAGGACCGCTCCTTCAGCCGGGGGAACAGGTCGTAGACCCACTTGATGTCGTCCTCCAGGTCGTCGTGCCGCAGATAGGCCCCGATCTTCAGGTTCTCCAGCACGGTGAGGTCGGGGAACACGTGCCGCCCCTCGGGGACCATGGTGATCCCCTTGGAGACGATCCGGTCGGGGGAGAGGCCGGTGATGTCCTCACCCTGGAGGTGGATGCGGCCGTGGGCGGGCTTGACCAGCCCGGCGATGGTGCGCAGGGTGGTGGACTTGCCGGCGCCGTTGGCCCCGATCAGGGTGACGATCTGGCGCTCGGGCACCTCGAAGGTGATGCCCTTCACCGCCTCGATGCCGCCGTAGCGGACCTTCAGTTCATCAATTTTCAGCATCGTCTGCCACCCCCAAATAGGCCTCGATGACCCGAGGATTGTTCTGGATCTCCGACGGCGTGCCCCGGGCGATCAGCTTTCCGAAGTCCAGGACATAGATCAGCTCGGAGATCTGCATGACCAGATCCATGTGGTGTTCGATCATCAGAATGGACAGGTCGTACTCCGACCGGATCTTGTGGATGAATTCGGTGAGCTCCTGGGTCTCCTGGGGGTTCATGCCGGCGGCCGGCTCGTCCAGGAGGAGGAGCTTGGGCTGGGTGGCCAGGGCCCGGGCGATCTCCAGGTGCCGCTGGAGGCCGTAGGGCAGGGAGCCGGCCACCTCGTCCTTCAGGTGGGCCAGATTCTGCTCCTCCAGCAGGGCCATGGCCTCCTCCCGCATGCGCTGTTCCTCCGCCTTGTTCATCCGGAAGGTGGCGGAGAACACGTTCTGCTTGGCCCGCATGTGCTTGGCGATGAGGACGTTCTCAAACACCGTCAGGGCGGAGAACAGGCGGATGTTCTGGAAGGTGCGGGCGATGCCCAGCTGGGTGATCTTGTCCGGGGTGGGGGAGAGGACCTTGTCGGTGAAGGCCAGGGGGTCCCGCTCCAGCTCCTTGGATCTCCGCTCCTCCAGGGCCTTGTCATAGTCGGCCTGCATCTGGGCCTTGACGGCCGGGTCCTGCTGGGCCTCCGCGGCGGCCTTGGCCTCCGGGTCCTCCACGGAGAAGCGGGCGGTATACAGGTCGCCGTGCTCCCCCAGATAGCCCCGGGCCATCTTCCCCTGGGGGTGGTTGCGGACCATGGGCTCCCCGCAGAAGGAGACCAGGCCGTTGGTGGGCTCATACACCCCGGTGATACAGTTGAAGGCGGTGGTCTTGCCGGCGCCGTTGGGACCGATGAGGGCCACGATCTGGCCCTTGTTCACGTCCACAGACAGGTCGTTCACCGCCACCACGCCGCCAAACTGCATGGTGACGTGGTCCAGGTGGAGAATGTTTTCCGTGTTCATTTCGTGGCCTCCTTTCCGGCGTTCCGGCGGCGGGCGAAGAGGATGTCGCTGAACTCCTTATCCCCCAGCATGCCCTGCCGGAAGAAGAGCACCACCACCATGATGATGATGGAGAAGGCCACCATCCGGAAGCCGGTGCGCAACAGCGGGAGCGTCAGCTCGCCGGTGGCGGCGAACCAGGCCAGCCAACCCAGCAACAGGATGGCCACAAGGCCCACCAGGGTCTGCTTCCAGACCTGGTTGCTCCCCCGGCGCTCCCGGTGGATCAGCAGGGCACTCCCGCCAATGACCACCACGGCGAAGATCACCATGAAGGCGATCCGGTTGGGGGCGGTGGGGGAGGCGAAGGTGGTGGCGCTGTCCAGGAAACGGAGCCACCACTCGGCGCAGGCCACGTACAGGAAGGTGGCCAGGCAGGAGCCGGAGATGGAGCCGATGCCGCCGATGACCACGATGAGCAGGATCTCATAGGTCATGGTGGAGGTGTACACCTTGGCCTGGGCGTTGTTCACGAACATGGCGAACAGGGCGCCCCCCACCCCGGCAAAGAAGGAGGAGATGCAGAAGGAGAGCATCTTGTGCTTGGCCAGGTTGATGCCCATGGCCTCGGCGGCGATCTCGTCCTCCCGGATGGCCTTGAAGGCCCGGCCGTAGGAGGAGTTGATGAGCATGACGATGACCACGATGCAGATGATGGCGATCAGGAAGGGGAAGAAGGTGGACAGGCGCAGGATCACAGTCCCGTTGGCGTCCGTGATGTTGAAGTTGTTAAAGGTGGGGATCTGGGTGATCATGTTGGCGCCGTTGGTCACCGGGCCCAGGGGCTGCCACTGGAAGATGGCCCGGATGATCTCCGCGAAGCCCAGGGTGGCGATGGCCAGATAGTCGCTTTTGAGCCGCAATACCGGCAGGCCGATGAGATAGGCGAAGAGAGCGGCCACACAGCCCCCCAGCAGGATGGCCAGAAGGACCCCCAGGATCAGGCCTGCGGGGGTGTCCACCCCGCCGAACAGGTCGGGCAGGGAGAAGTTCACCGCCGAGCCCCCGTACAGGTAGTACACCGTGTCCTTGGCGGAGACGGGGACGGTGAGGATAGCGTAGGTGTAGGCGCCCAGGAGCATGAAGCCCGCCTGCCCCAGGGAGAACAGGCCGGTGAAGCCGTTGAGCAGGTTCATGGAGACGGCCACCAGGGAGTACACCGCCCCCTTCTTCAGAACGGTGAACAGCTGGCTGGTGGGCATGAGCACCGCCGGGACCGAGCCGGCGGGCAGGATGGCGCTGAGGTTCTCCAGCAGGACCACCAGCAGCAACACAATGGCGATAAAGAGAAGACCGGTGACGGCTCCCTTTTTACTTTTCTGATCTTGAATCATGGATCACGCCCCCCTTATACCTTGTCGGTGGCCTTTTCGCCGAACAGACCGGTGGGCTTGAAGACCAGAACGATGATGAGCAGGGCAAAGGTGAAGGCGTCCACAAAGGTGGTGGCCCCCTCGAAGGGCAGGATCTTGACGAAGTTCTCGCAGATGCCGATGAGGAAGGCGCCGATCACCGCCCCGGGGATGGAGCCGATGCCCCCGAACACGGCGGCCACAAAGGCCTTCAGTCCGGGCATGGCGCCGGCGGTGGGGACGATGGCGGGGTAGGTGGTGAAGTAGAGCATGGAGCCCACCGCCGCCAGGGCGGAGCCGATGATGAAGGTGGTGGAGATGACCGAGTTGATCTTGATGCCCATGAGCTGGCTGGTCTCAAAGTCCTTGGCCACCGCCCGCATGGCCATGCCCACCTTGGTGTGGTTGATCAGCTGGGTCAGCACCAGCACCAGGGCCACCACCAGGAAGGGGGTCAGGATGACCACCCACTTGATGGAGGTGCCCGCGATGGGCACGGTGTCGGACAGCATGGGGATGTTGGGGTAGGTCATGGGCTGGCCGCCGGTGACATAGGTGGCGGTGTTCTGAAGCAGATAGCTCACCCCGATGGCGGAGATCATGACGCTCATCCGGGGGGCGGAGCGCAGGGGCTTATAGGCCACCCGCTCGATGAAGAAGCCCAGCACCACCGTCAGCACCAGCACCAGCACCATGCTCAGGGGGATGGCGGCGGCGGTGGCGGCCTCCGGGGCCATGACCTCGGACAGGAGACGGGTGAGCCAGGAGGTGGAGTAGATGCCGATCAGGCCGGCCACCATGAACACGTCGCCGTGGGCGAAGTTGATCAGGCGCAGGATGCCGTACACCATGGTATAGCCGATGGCGATCAGGGCGTACTGCCCGCCGGCCGAGATGCCGAACAGCAGAGTGGAGATGAAAAATTCCATAGAGGATCCTCCCATTTCTCGTTTTTTCCCACAGAATCGGCTGGGCCCGCGCAAAGGGAGCGGGGCGCTCCCCTTGAGAGGGCCCGGCGCGAGGGAGGGGGATACAGGGTTGGCGGGGACCGGGTGGTCCCCGCCAACCGTTTGGATCATTGAAAGATACGACCGTACAGGAGGAATCAGGCGACTGTCTGGACGGTCTCCAGCTCCCAGGCGCCGTCGTTGGTGGAGTGCTTGATGTAAGCGGTATCCCGGACCGCGTCGCCGTTGGTGTCGTCAAAGGCGATGTGGCCGGACACGCCGTCATACTCCACGTCCCACAGAGCGGCCTTGATGGCGGCGGAGTCGGCGGAGCCGGCGGCCTTGATGGCCTCCAGGGCCACGTAGTAGGCATCATAGCCCATGGCGGAGACGGCCGCGATGGTGTCGTTGCCGCCGTTGTCCTCCAGGGCGCCCTCGGTGGTGTTGATGTACTCCTTGATGCCCGCGTCGAAGTCGGGGTCGCCGCCCTCCTGATAGAAGGTGGACACGTACAGCTGGATGTCGGTGCCGTTGGCGGCCTCCAGGACCATGTTGTCATCCAGGGTGTCGGAGCCCAGGAAGGGGGCGTCGATGCCCAGAGAGGCGGCCTGGCTGATGATCTGGGTGGCGTAGGCGATGGACACGGGGGTGAAGATGACGTCGGCGCCCTGGTCCTTGGCCTTGTTCAGATAGGAGTTGAAGTCGGAGTTGTTGGTGGGGAAGGCGTCCTTGATGACGGTGCCGCCGGCGGCGGTGAAGGCCTGCTCGAAGAAGGTGATCAGGCCCTGGTCATACTCGTTGCCCGCCTCGCCCAGACAGTAGGCCACCTGGGCGTCGAACTTGTCCTTGGCGAAGTTGGCCAGCACGGTGCCCTGGAAGGGGTCCAGGAAGCAGATGCGGAAGTAGTAGTCGTTGCCGGCGGTCACGTTGGGGTTGGTGCAGGTGACGCCGATGGCGGGGATGCCCGCGTTGCCGAAGGTGGGGCCGCCGGCAATGGACACGCCGGAGCCATAGGAGCCCAGCACCATGGACACGCCCTCGCTGACCAGCTGGGTGGCGGCGGTCAGGGCCTTATCGGTGGAGGAGCCGTTGTCCGAGGGGACCAGCTCCACGGTGTACTCGGTGCCGCCGATCTCCACGGTGGGAGTCTCGTAGTTGGCGTACTGCATGCCCAGATACTCCTTCTTGCCGCCGGAGGCGGAGTCGCCGGTGAAGGGCTCGAACACGCCGATCTTGATCACATTGCCCGTTGTGGTACCGGAGGTGGAGGGGGTGCCGCTTCCGGAGGTGGAGCCCTGGGACCCGCCGCCTCCGCCGCCGCAACCGGCCAGAAGGCTCACGAGCATAGCCAGGGACAGAGCGCTTGCAAGAAACTTTTTCATCATTCATTCTCCTTTTCCAGTGAGATTCAAGTGTCTGTGGGTTGTCTGTGCAACGGAAACACTTGTGCATAAATGCACTCTCATTATACCGTGGACCGCCGGAAAAAGCAAGTCAATTTGCACAAATGTTTTCGGGGAATCGCGGGGCGGATTTTGACACAATATCGGGGCGGGAGGGGCGAATACGGAAAAAGCCGGCCGGAATCCCAATATTTTTGAAAAAACAGGGGGATGGGGGGCGGGGGCGGGAAAAATTTTTGTCCGGCATATCCGGGGGCCTGTCCTCATAGGTATGGGACAAAGGTCGGTGAGGCACATGGAGGGGAAAAGCCCCGCGGAGGCGTATCAACAGGCGGTCCTGGCCCTCCCCGTCCGCCTGCGGCGGGAGGCCCTGTCCCTGCCCCGGGAGGAGCAGGGGCGGGCGGAGGAGTTGCGGTTGCGGGTGGGGTGGCCCCTGGCCGCGGTGTTCCCCGAGGGGGAGCGCCCTCTGGGGGGACCGCCGGTGGGCGGGGAGGAGCTGGAGCAGTTGCTGGAGATCGCCAGCCGGGCCTCGGTCCACGCGGTGCTGGACCAGGTGCGGCAGGGCTATCTCACCCTGGAGGGGGGACACCGGATCGGCCTGTGCGGCACCGCCGTGTGCCGGGCGGGGGAGGTCCAGACCCTCCGGGGGCTGTCCTCCGCCAACCTCCGGGTGGCCCGGCAGATCCCCGGTGCGGCCGCCCCCGTGCTGGACGGGCTGTGCCCCGGCGGGCGGTTGACGGACACCCTGATCCTGTCCCCGCCGGGGCTGGGCAAGACCACCCTGTTGCGGGACCTGATCCGCCGGGTGGCCCAGGGGGAGGGGTGCGAGCCCCTCCGGGTGGGGCTGGCGGACGAGCGGGGGGAGGTGGCCGCCCTCCACGGGGGGCGGCCCCAGCTGGATGTGGGGCGGCGGACCGACGTGGTGGAGGGCTGTCCCAAGGCCCAGGGGCTGATGCTCCTGTTGCGGGCCATGAACCCCCAGGTGCTGGCGGTGGACGAGATCACCGCCCCGGAGGACGTCCGGGCCCTGGCCCTGGCCGCCGGCTGTGGGGTCACTCTGCTGGCCACCGCCCACGCCGGGGGGCGGGAGGATCTGGCGCGAAGGCCCCTGTACCGGCCCCTGCTGGAGGAGGGGCTGTTCCGCCGGATGGTCCAAATCCGCCGGGTGGCGGGGAAGAGGGAGTATACCGTGGAGGAGTTGAGCTGAATGGTGCGACTGATGGGGGCGGTGCTGGTGGCGGCGGGGTGCGCCTGGGTGGGCTTTCAGGTGTCCGAGGGGATGCGCCGCCGGGTGGCGGAGTTGCGGGAGCTGGCCCGGGGGCTGGCGCTGGTGGAGCGGGAGCTGGAGCTCTGGGCCCCGCCCCTCCCCCAGCTGATGGAGCGGGCGGCCGCCCACAGCCGCGGGGCCGCCCAGCGGCTGTTCCGGGCCTGCTATCAGGGGCTGGACCGCCTGGACCGGGAGGACTTCCCCACCCTGTGGCGGCGGCTGGTGGAGGAGGAGCGGAGCTGGCGGGGGGAGGAGCGGGAGCTCCTGGCCCCCCTGGGGGAGCTCCTGGGCCGCTATGACGGTCCCGCCCAGCGGGACGGGGTGGCCGCCGTCCGGGCGCGGCTGGAGGAGCTGGCGGACCGGGCCCAGGCGGACTGCCGCAGGCAGGGCCGGGTCTACCGGGCCCTGGGCCTGTCCGGCGGGGCCTTTCTGGTGATCCTGTTGCTGTAGGACTACAAAAGAAGGTGAGGTAGCGGTATGGATGTGGATCTCATTTTTCGGATCGCGGCCATCGGCATTTTGGTGGCGGTGCTCAACCAGGTGCTCAGCCGGGCGGGCCGGGACGAACAGGCGATGATGACCACCCTGGCCGGGCTGGTGGTGGTGCTGATGATGGTGGTCCGGGAGATCTCCAGCCTCTTCGAGCTGGTCAAGGACCTGTTCCAGCTGTGATGGAGGCCATGGTGCGGGTGGCCGCCGTGGCGGTGGCGGCGGTGGTGCTGGGGGCGGTGTTGCGGCGGGAGACGCCGGAGCTGGCCCTGTTGCTGGCCCTGGCCGCGGGCCTCTGGATCCTGGTGGCGGTGGCGGACGGTCTGGGGGCGGTGCTGGCGCTGATGCGGCAACTGGCGGGACAGGCCGGCCTGTCCGAGGCCCTGCTGGAGCCGGTGGTCAAGACGGTGGCCCTGTCCATCCTCACCCGGGTGACGGCGGAGATCTGCCGGGCGGCGGGGGAGGGCGGGACGGCCGCCTTTGTGGAGACGGCGGGGGCGGTGCTGGCCCTGGTGGCGGTATTGCCCCTGGTGCGGGCGGTGGCCCAGCTGATGGGGGAGCTGTTGGGATGAGGAAACTGGTGATCGCCTGCGCGGTGGCCGCGCTGTGTACCGTCCCCTGCCTGGGGGCGGAGCTGTCCCTGCCGGAGATGGACGAGCTGTGGGAGCGGGCGGAGGAGTACGGCGTGGAGGAGGGGACCGGACTGGACGAGGGGCTGTCCAACCTGTTTGCCGACGGGCTGGAACAGCTGGAGGGGCTGATCCGCTCCAGCCTGGCCACCGGGGTGAAGCTGGTGGCCGTGGTGCTGCTGTGCGGGCTGGCGGAGGGCCTCCGGCCCGAGGGGCGGGAGGAGGGGCTCCAGGCGGTGACCATCGCCGGAGCGCTGGCCATCACCGCCCTGACCATGACGGACATGACCGCCATGATCGGACTGGGCCGGGAGACCATGGAGAAGATGGAGGGGTTCTCGGGGGTCCTGCTCCCGGTGGTGGCCGTCCTGACGGCGGCCACCGGCGGGATCACCGCCGCGGCGGTCCGGCAGGGGGCCACCCTGTTTTTCGCCCAGCTGTTGTTCACCGCCATGGACCGGCTCCTGATCCCCCTGATCTACGCCTATGTGGCGGTGAGCTGTGCCCACGCGGCCCTGGGCAACCCGGGACTGCAGAGGCTGGCCGGACTGCTGAAGGGGGCGGTGGGCGCCCTGTTGACCGCCCTGCTCCTGACCTTTGTGGGCTATCTGACCGCCAGCGGGGCCATCGCGGGGAGCGTGGACGCCGCCACCGTCAAGGCGGCCAAGCTGGCCATCTCCCGGGCGGTCCCGGTGGTGGGGGGGATCCTGGCGGATGCCTCGGAGACCGTGCTGGCCGGGGCGGGGGTGCTCCGGGGCACCGTGGGGGCGGCGGGGCTGGTGGTGGTGCTGGCCATCTGCCTGACCCCCTTTCTGCGCCTGGCCCTCCAGTATCTGCTCTACAAGGGGGCGGCCGCCCTGTGCGCCGGCCTGGCCCAGCCCCGGCTGGGCCAGCTGGTGGACGCCATCGGGAGCGCCTTCGGCCTGGTGCTGGGGATGACGGGGGCGGGGGCCCTGATCCTGCTGGTCAGTCTGGTGTCCGCCGTCACGGCGGTGGTGTCGTGATGGAGGGGGCGCGGATGTGGTTGCTGTCCCTGCTGGCGGTCAGCCTGCTGTGCGCCCTGGCGGACGCCCTGATGCCCCCGGGGGCCGTCAGGAAGGTGGGCCGGCTGGCCTGCGGGCTGGTGCTGGCCGTCACCGCCCTGTCCCCCGTGGTCCGGCTGGACCTGGGGGCGGGGGAGCGGTGGCTGGAGGAGTACTTTGCCGGTCTGGACAGCCGGGAGGAGGCGCTGAGAGAACAGGTGGATCGGGGGATAAGACCGATCATAGAGGAGGAGTACGCCGCATATATTGTGGACAAGGCGGCGCAACAGGGGCTGTCCTGCTCGGTCCGGGTGACCTGTGAGGCGGGGGAGGACGGCCTGTACCTCCCCGTCCGGGTGGAGGTCGCCGGGGTCCGCTCCCAGGGGGAGCGGGCGGCGGTGGCCGGGATCCTGGCGGAGCTGGGGGTCTCGGAGGAGGGACAGATCTATGAGGAGAGGGAGGAGACGCCGTGAAGGAGAAGTGGCCCGAATTGGCCCGGAAGTGGAAGGGGGCGTTGGGGAACTATCAGATGGCTCTGCTGGTGCTGGCGGCCGGGGCCGCCCTGCTGTTGCTCCCCACCGGTGGGGAGGGGCGGACCCCCGAGGAGGAGCCCGCCGGCCAGGCGCAGGAGGAGTTTGAGCTGGAGGCCTTTGAGGAGAAGCTGGCCCGCGCCCTGTCCCAGGTGGAGGGGGCGGGGGAGGTCCGGGTGGTCCTCACCCTGGAGGGGGGGAGCCGCCGGGTCCTGGCCAGGGACGAGGAGCGGGACGGGGAGGGCGGCACCTCCTCCACCGTGGTCACGGTGGAGGGGGACGGCGGGGGCGTGGTCCCCCTGCAGACGGTGGCCCCCCGGTTCCGGGGGGCGCTGGTGGTCTGTCCCGGCGGGGGAGAAGCCCAGGTGAAGCTGGAGCTGGTCCGGGCGGTGTCCGCCCTCACCGGCCTGGGGTCCGACGCCATCACCGTCTGCCGGGGAAAATCGTGAATCTGCGGGAAGAGACGGAAATAAGGAGGAGTCAGTATGAGAACGGGAAAGAAGGGGACCGGCTGGTCCCAGATCTGGAAGCGGAACGCGGTGGTGGCCGCGGTCGCCCTCTTTGTGTGCGCCGCGGTGTATCTGAACTGGAACTACGGCCAGGAGACCGAGGCGGGCAAGACCCTGGGGCAGTCCACTCTGGTGGGGGGAGAGACCAACGACCCCCTGATCACCGGGGACAGCTCCGCCCAGACGGGGGGCCAGGGGGAAGCCCAGACCGCCGGGACCGGGACGGAGGGGGACGGAGCGGCCCAGACCGCCGCCGGGGAGGCGGGGGACGGCTACTTTGCCACCGCCCGGCTCAACCGGCAACAGGCCCGGGACAGCGCCCTGTCCCTGCTCCAGGACGCCGCCGGGGGGGCGGAGGCGGATGAGACGGTGAAGGCCCAGGTCAACGACACCATCCAGACCATGGCCGACTACACCGTCACCGAGGCCCAGATCGAGAATCTGGTGGTGGCCAAGGGCTATGCCGACTGCGTGGCCTTCATCGGCGACGGGGCCCTGTCCCTGGCCGTGGCCGCCCCGGAGGGGGGGCTGACCGAGGCGGACACCGCCAAGATCGTGGACGTGGTGAACCAGACCGCGGGCTTTACCGCCGACCAGATCAAGATCATCGAGGTGGAGTAAAGTTTTTTCCCGCCGCGGTTGTCAAACGGGGGGAAGTGTGGTACAATAGGCCCATCCATGGAAATACTGGGAACGGAGGCGCGCGTACCATGAGCGACAGCAAAGAGTATGTCTCCCGCTCTGACGAGCTGGGCAATATCCAT
The DNA here is from genome assembly GCA_944385075.1 of uncultured Oscillospiraceae bacterium. GTDB lineage: Bacteria > Bacillota > Clostridia > Oscillospirales > Oscillospiraceae > Lawsonibacter. The sequence goes on from CALWVW010000026.1 coordinate 16,841, forward strand.
ATCTCAGAGGAGGTGCTGGCGGCGATCTCCGCCGCCGCCGCCCTGGAGGTCGAGGGGGTCAGCAGTCTGGCGGCCAACCTGGGGAGCGACATCGCGGAGCTCCTGGGCAAGAAGAATCTGGCCAAGGGCGTCCGGGTGAAGCTGGAGGACGAGAAGGTGGAGGTGGACCTGTCCGTCCTGATGTCCTATGGGCACACCATCCCCGAGATGGGCAAGGCGGTCCAGGAGGCGGTCAAGACGGCGCTGGAGTCCATGACCGGCCTGGAGGTGTCCGCCGTCAACGTCAATGTGGGCGGCATCACCTTCCCCGCGGCCAACTGAACAGGCAGAGGACAACAAGGGGCCCCGTAGCGCACGCGACGCGCTACGGGGCCCCTTTCTGACCGGAGGCAGATGGAAAAACCGCGCCCGGGCTTTGCCCGGGCGCGGTGAACTGTTTGGATTGTCCCGTGGTGGGGGCAATTACTTGATCATGCTGGCCACTTCGGCGGCGAAGTTCTCCTCCGCCTTCTCGATGCCCTCGCCGGTGGCGAAGCGGGTGAAGGCCTTGACGGTGATCTTGCCGCCCAGCTCCTTGGCCACCTGCTCCACGTGCTTCTCCACGGAGATCTTGTTCTCCTTGACGAAGGCCTGCTGGAGCAGGCAGTTCTCCTCGTAGTACTTGCCCAGCTTGCCCATGACGATGCCCTCTTTCACCTTGTCGGGCTTGGAGGCCATCTTGGGGTCGTTGGCCATGACGGCCAGCTGGATCTCCTTCTCCTTGTCCAGGGTGGCCTGATCCACGTCGGACTTGTCCAGGAAGGCGGGGTTCATGGCGCAGATCTGCATGGCCACGTCCTTGCCCAGCTCGGTGACCTTGCCGGCCTCGATGCCCTCGACCTCCAGGTTGACCAGGACGGCCACCTTGCCGCCCATGTGGATATAGGGGACGTTCACGCCGTCGGCGTAGCGGACGAAGCGGCGGATCTGGATGTTCTCGCCGATGGACAGCACCTTGTCGGCGGTGACGTCGGCCACGGTGCGGTCGGTGCCGGGGTAGGTGCAGTTCTTCAGGGCCTCCACGTCGGCGGGGTTCTCGTTGGCCACGATGGTGGCCAGGTCCTTCACGAAGCCCTGGAACACCTCGTTCTTGGCCACAAAGTCGGTCTGGGAGTTGACCTCGATGACCACGCCCACGCCGTTGGCGGCCACGGCGGCATAGGACATACCCTCGGCGGCCACCTTGCCGGCCTTCTTGGCCTGGGCGGCCAGGCCCTTCTCCCGGAGCCACTCGATGGCCTTGTCAAAGTCGCCGTCGGCCTCGGTCAGGGCCTTCTTGCAGTCCATCATGCCGACGCCGGTCATCTCCCGGAGCTTCTGTACGTCTTTCGCGGAAATCGCCATAATTTGATTACCTCCAGTAAATAGTAGATGAAATGGATGGGGGACAGAAAAAGGAACAGCGCCCGCCCGCGCGGGCGGGCGCTGTCAACATACGGTCCGGATTACTCGGCGGCGGGGGCCTCGACCTCGGCGGCCTCCTCGGCCACGGGGGTCTCGTCCTTGCCCTGCTTGCCCTCCTGGATGGCGTTGGCCATGACGGAGGAGATCAGCTTGATGGCCCGGATGGCGTCGTCATTGC
>CALWVW010000027.1 GCA_944385075.1 uncultured Oscillospiraceae bacterium
TAGCTGTGCTTGGAGAAGGGGGCCACGGCGCCGGTGATGTCCACCTCCTGGAAGATGTCCCGGCCCAGCAGGTGGCTGGGCACCTGGCCGGTGATGGCCACCAGGGGGATGGAGTCCATATAGGCGGTGGCGATGCCGGTGATCAGGTTGGTGGCCCCCGGGCCGCTGGTCACCATGCACACCCCCACCTTGCCGCTCATCCGGGCGTAGCCGGAGGCCATGTGTCCCGCGTTCTGCTCCGTCCGCACCAGGGTATAGCCGATCTCCGGATGCTCCTTCAGGGCGTCCGCCAGGGGGCAGATGGTGGCCCCGGCATAGCCGAAGATATGGTCCACCTGTTCCCGCAACAGGCTCTCGATCAACGCGTGTGCTCCATTCATGGAACGTCACCTCCAACAAACTGGGATGGGCGCTCTCCTCCGCCGGAAAACAAAAGCGGCCCCGCCCTATCCACTCAAAGATAGGACGAAGCCGACCGCTCCGTGGTACCACCTAACTTCACGGGGACCGGCCCTAGGCCGTCCGCCGTGCGCTCATTGCCCTGATAACGGGGGGAGACCCGTTCCAACCTACTCAGGGCGTCCGCCCCGTTCAGATGGACTGCTCGCGGGTGAGGTTCGGGGGAGGTCCTTCACGGGAGCTTACACCAGCCGCTCCCTCTCTGCGCATCCAGACAGGCCTACTAACCCGGTCATCGCGTTTTGGATGATTGTCCATTATCTTACCGTATTCTCCCCGGTTTGTCAATTCCTTTTCCTGAAATTTTACATACTTCCGCAGGCGAAACCGGGCCCGGGACAGCGGAATTCCCCCGCCGCGGGGTCCGGGCCGCGCGGCGGGGGAACGGTTGAACAAAATCTCTCGGAACGGGCCTCTCAGCGGGCCCCCGGCTCAGTCTCTGGCATAGACCAGTTCGCCGCCCAGGTAGGTCCGCAGGACCTTGATGTCCTTGATGGTCAGGGGGTCCACCTGGAACACGTCCTTGTCCAGCACCACAAAGTCGGCCAGCTTGCCCTCCTTGATGGTGCCCTTCAGGTTCTCCTCAAAGGAGGCGTAGGCCGCGTTGCTGGTGTACATGGACACCGCCTCGTACACGGTGACGCAGTTCTCCGGGTACCAGCCGCCCTCGGGCCCACAGCTGATCACGTTCCGGCGGTTGACGGCGGCATAGATGGCCCCCATGGGGTCATAGGACTCACAGGGGGAGTCCGACCCGGCGGACAGCCGGAGCCCCGCGTCGATCATCTTACGGAAGGCCGTGCTGTACCGGGCCCGCTCGGCCCCCAGCCGGGTCTCCACCCAGGGCATATCGCTGGAGACGAACATGGGCTGGACGTCCACGATCACCGGCAACTTCCGGGCCCGCTCCAACAGCGCGTCGTTGACCACCGACATGTGGATGATCCGGAACCGGGGGTCGGGCTTGGGGTTGGCATGATACACCGTCTCAAAGGCGGTCAACAGCATATCCAGCGTCTTGTCCCCGATGGTGTGCATCCCCACCTGGATATTCCGGTCATAGGCCGCCTGCACCTTGGCGTTGAGCTCCTCCTGGGTGTAGTTGGGCACGCCGCACTGGTCCGGGGCGTCGGCGTAGGGCGCCTGGAAGTAGGCGGTCCGGCCGCCCAGATTCCCGTCGCCGTACAGCTTGTAGAAGCCGTACTTCACCATGTCGTCCCCCAGGCCCGTCTGGATGGAGCACCCGGGGAGCTCGTCAAAGCCCAGATACACCCGCATGGTCAGCCGGCCCTCCTTGGCCAGCTCCTGGTACACCTCGGTGTACTCGGGCAGGTCGCAGTGCTTGCCCTGGATGGCGGTCACGCCGGTCAGGCCGTGCTTGTTCATCTCCCGGCAGGCCCGCTCCACCGCGTCCTTCTTCGCCTCCAGGCTGGCCAGGGCGTCCGGGATGGTGGCGGTGATGTCGCCCGCCGCCGCGTCGAACAGGACGCCGTCCGGCTCCCCGCTCTCGTCATACTCCACCGTGCCGGGGACCTTGGGCCGGAAGTTCCGGTCGATCCCGCCCTCTTTCAGCGCCAGAGAGTTGGCCACATTCACATGGAGGCAACTGCGGGTGATGATGATCGGGTTGTTGGGGCAGACCTCATCCAGGTCGTACCGGGTGGGGAGCTTGGGCACGTCAAACTTCTCGTGGTCGAAGCCGAAGCCCAGGATCCACTGCCCGTCGGGCACTTGGTCGGCGTGGGCTTTCACCCGGGCCTTCAGCTCCGCCAGGGAGGTGGTCCCCTCCAGGTTCAGCTTGGTCAGGTTCCGGGCATAGGCAAAGACGTGCTGGTGGGTGTCGATCATGCCGGGCAACACCGGCGCCCCCTTCAGGTCCACCACCTCGTCCGCCATGGCCTTGGCCTTCTCATCCGTCCCGCAGTAGAGGAACTTTCCGTCCCGCACCACCACCGCCGAGCAGGTCTCGCCCTCCTCTTCCATGGTGTAGAAGACACCATGGATATACGCAACAGCCGTTGACATATCACTATCCTCCTTACAATGGAAAATGGTTGGGATTGCACGCTCTGGATCATGCCATCTGCAATCCTTTATATTGTAGCAAATCTCCGAAAAAAGTCAATGGGCCCCCTGGCTTTTATTCCCAATTTGCACAATTTTTGTGGGCATCCGCATACAGACAGCCAGACGCCCCCACTGTGGAGAGAGGGGCTATCCACAGCGGGGGCGTCTGACTTAACCATACAATTATCTGGAAAGAAGTGCAAGCCTCAGTTGATAAGGAACATACTCAGCGGCGGACAGAACGTCAGGAACATCAGCACGATGAGCATGGCGATGATCATCGGGATAATCCGCTTGGCAATGGACAGAATGGGCACATTGGAGATAGCGGTCGCGATGAACAGGTTGCACCCGTAAGGCGGGGTGACGAAGCCGATACACAGGTTGACGGTCATCATGATACCGAACTGGATGGGGTCCATGCCGTAGCTCTCCACGATGGGCAGGAAGATGGGGGTCAGGATCAGCATGGAGGAGATGTTGTCGATGAAGCAACCCACGATCAGCAGGAACAGGTTGATGAGCAACAGAACCAGGATCTTGTTGTCGATCAGGGCGATGGACTCGGCGATGGAGCCGGGGATCTGGGCCATGGTCAGGAACCGGGCGAAGGCCATGGAGAAGCCCACCAGGAAGTTGGTCTGGCCGTTGGTCAGGACGGTCTCACGGAAGGCCTCGTAGATGGTCTTGAGGGTCAGCTCGTGGTACACGAACTTGCCGATGAGCAGAGTGTAGACAATGCCCACCACGGCGGACTCGGTGGGGGTGAAGATACTGGCGTAGATGCCGCCCAGGATGATGACGGGCACCATCAGGGCCAGCCAGGTGTCCCGCAGGGTGACCAGCACCTTGCGGATGCTGAACTTCTCTGTCTTCTCGCAGTCCCAGCCGTACTTGCGGACGGTGACGCCGTTGACGATCATCAGGGCCACGCCGATGAGGATGCCGGGCAGGACGCCCGCCTTGAACATGTCGGCGATGGACACGTTGGCGGTGACGCCGTAGATGACGAAGGGGATAGAGGGCGGGATGATGACGCCGATGGTGCCGGCGGCGGCGGTCAGGGCGGTGCCGTAGGCCTTGTCATAGCCCTTCTCCTCCATCTCCGGGATGGTGATGGAGCCGATGGCGCTGACGGTGGCCGGGCCGGAGCCGGACAGGGCGGCGAAGAACATACAGCCCACCACGGTGACCATGCCCAGGGAGCCCTTGATCTGGCCCACCAGCGCGTCGGCGAACAGCAGGATCTTCTTGGACAGGCCGCCGAACCGCATCAGGTTACCGGCCAGGATGAAGAAGGGGATGGCCAGCAACGGGAAGGAGTCCAGACCGCTGAAGCAGGCGGTGGCGATGGTGGTGGGGCCCAGGGACGAGGTGGTCAGCAGGGTAATGGCGGTGGACAGGCCCAGGGCGATGCCCATGGGCGCGCCGTTTATCATCAACAGAAAGAGGATGATAAACAGCATCAGCGCTTGTGTAATCATTGGGCACCCTCCTTCTTGTCGTCGTTCCAGTGTTTCATGTCATAAACAAAGTTCTGGGTGTAGCGGAGCAGGTTGAGGGCCATGCTCAGGGGCAGGGACAGCCAAACGATCCACATGGGCAGGTGGGTGCCGGTGCCGATGGAGTTGGACTCATAGACCTGCATCATCACGGTGCTGGTGGTCCACAGCATGAACAGCATCAGGGCCACGAAGAGAACGAAGTTGATGATCTCGCTGATCAGCTTGGTGGCACCCTTGAACTTGGAGGCGACCACGTCAATGATGATGTTTTTGCGTAGCTTGGTGGCGTAGGCCGCGCCGATCCAGACCAGCCAGATGAACATATAGCGGGCCAGCTCCTCGCTCCAGGCCAGGGGCGAGTGGAACACATACCGGGTCACCACCTGGGCGAAGACGACCACCACTTCTACAACCATAAGGACGACCAGCAGGTACTCCTCAAAATGGTCGTTCAGGAATCTGAGAAGTTTCATTCTTTTTTTCACTCCCTATTTGTCTTACCACAAAGGATCCACACACAAACCATGACCGGCGGGCGCCGGGCGGGCAGAGGCGGAGATCCCGCCTCCCCCGGCGCCCGGCCGGTCCGCATTCCGACTTATCTTATGCGGTAGCGTGTAAGATAAGATTCGCGGCGCTTGTGGACTGCTTACTCGTTGAAGGACAGAGCCAGATCGATCAGCTCCTGGCCGTAGTCCTGGGCGGCCTGGGGATAGACGGACTCCTGGGCGATGTCGATGAACTCCTGCTTGGCCTCGTCGGTCAGCTCCACGACCTCGACGCCGCCGTCGATGATGTTCTGGAGCAGTTCCTCGTTCTGCTGGGTGATCATCTCCCGCTGGAGCCGGGTGGTGTTGTCGGCGGCCTCCTGGATGACGGCCTGGTAGTCCTCGGGCAGACCCTCGAAGAACTCGGCGCCGATACACAGGGTGGTGGCGGTCCAGACGTGCTCAGACACGGTCATGTAGGGCTGGACCTCCCAGATGTTGTTGTTCCAGATCATGGCGGTGGGGTTCTCCTGGCCGTCCACGGTCTTCTGCTGGAGGGCGGAGTACAGCTCGTTGAAGGACATGGGGGTGGGCAGGGCGCCCAGGGCGTCGAAGTAAGCCACGTGCACGTCGTTGGTCTGGGTCCGGATCTTCAGGCCGGACAGGTCGGCCACGCTGGTGATGGGGTGCTTGGAGTTGGTGAGGTTACGGAAGCCCACGTCGCACCAGCCCAGGTTGATGAGCCCCTGCTGATCGTACAGCATCTGGGACAGCTCGTCGCCGAACTCGCCCAGCAGGGCCGCGTGGGCGTTATCCACGGAGGTGAACAGGTAGGGCAGGCCCACCACGTTGAACTCGGGGATAAAGCCGCTGATGATGGAGTCGTTCAGATAGGCCATCTCCAGGTCGCCCATCTGGATGGAGTTGAAGTTCTCCGTCAGGGAGCCCAGCATGGAGTTGGGGTAGATCTCCACGGTGATGTTGCCGTTGGAGGCCGCCTCCAGGGGCGCCTTGAAGGCCTCCTCCAGCACGATGTGGGAGGGGTGTTGCTCGGAGGTGTCGTGGGCGATGCGGATGGTGATCTGGTCGGTGGAGGTGATCTCAGTGGTCAGAGCGACCTTGCTGGGATCAATGGTGCTGGAGGTGTCGGCGGAGGTGTTGCCACCGCTGGTGTTGCCGCCAGAGGTATTGCCGTCGCCACCGCAGGCGGTCAGGGACAGTGCCATTGCCATCGCAAGGGCCAGGGCTAATAACTTTTTCATTGCAATTCTCCATTCTTTTAAGATTTTGGGGTTGTTGCGTGAAATATCAAACAATATGCTACCGCATAGTGTCGACCGAATTTAATCCCGGGCGTAGACCAACTTGCCGCCCAGATAGGTCCGCAGGACCTTGATGTCCTTGATGGTCAGGGGGTCCACCTGGAACACGTCCTTGTCCAGCACCACAAAGTCGGCCAGCTTGCCCTCCTTGATGGTGCCCTTCAGGTTCTCCTCAAAGGAGGCGTAGGCCGCGTTGCTGGTGTACATGGACACCGCCTCGTACACGGTGACGCAGTTCTCCGGGTACCAGCCGCCCTCGGGCCCACAGCTGATCACGTTCCGGCGGTTGACGGCGGCATAGATGGCCCCCATGGGGTCATAGGACTCACAGGGGGAGTCCGACCCGGCGGACAGCCGGAGCCCCGCGTCGATCATCTTACGGAAGGCCGTGCTGTACCGGGCCCGCTCGGCCCCCAGCCGGGTCTCCACCCAGGGCATATCGCTGGAGACGAACATGGGCTGGACGTCCACGATCACCGGCAACTTCCGGGCCCGCTCCAACAGCGCGTCGTTGACCACCGACATGTGGATGATCCGGAACCGGGGGTCGGGCTTGGGGTTGGCATGATACACCGTCTCAAAGGCGGTCAACAGCATATCCAGCGTCTTGTCCCCGATGGTGTGCATCCCCACCTGGATATTCCGGTCATAGGCCGCCTGCACCTTGGCGTTGAGCTCCTCCTGGGTGTAGTTGGGCACGCCGCACTGGTCCGGGGCGTCGGCGTAGGGCGCCTGGAAGTAGGCGGTCCGGCCGCCCAGATTCCCGTCGCCGTACAGCTTGTAGAAGCCGTACTTCACCATGTCGTCCCCCAGGCCCGTCTGGATGGAGCACCCGGGGAGCTCGTCAAAGCCCAGATACACCCGCATGGTCAGCCGGCCCTCCTTGGCCAGCTCCTGGTACACCTCGGTGTACTCGGGCAGGTCGCAGTGCTTGCCCTGGATGGCGGTCACGCCGGTCAGGCCGTGCTTGTTCATCTCCCGGCAGGCCCGCTCCACCGCGTCCTTCTTCGCCTCCAGGCTGGCCAGGGCGTCCGGGATGGTGGCGGTGATGTCGCCCGCCGCCGCGTCGAACAGGACGCCGTCCGGCTCCCCGCTCTCGTCATACTCCACCGTGCCGGGGACCTTGGGCCGGAAGTTCCGGTCGATCCCGCCCTCTTTCAGCGCCAGAGAGTTGGCCACATTCACATGGAGGCAACTGCGGGTGATGATGATCGGGTTGTTGGGGCAGACCTCATCCAGGTCGTACCGGGTGGGGAGCTTGGGCACGTCAAACTTCTCGTGGTCGAAGCCGAAGCCCAGGATCCACTGCCCGTCGGGCACCCCCGCGGCGTAGTCGCGGACCCGCTCTTTCAGCTCTTTCAGCGAGGTGGTCCCGCTCAGATCCAGCTTGGTCAGATTCCGGGCATAGGCAAAGACGTGCTGGTGGGTGTCGATCAGGCCGGGCAACACCGGCGCCCCCTTCAGGTCCACCACCTCGTCCGCCATGGCCTTGGCCTGCTCGTCCGTCCCGCAGTAGAGGAACTTTCCGTCCCGCACCACAACGGCCGAGCAGGTCTCGCCCTCCTCCTCCATCGTGTAGATGATGCCGTTGATGTACGCAGTGGTTGTTGACATTCTGTACCCTCCTTGTCTCTTCTATGAAATTGTGGGAATCATAAAATTTCCTGGGCCGCGATTTTTTCTTTTTTGCATTTTAACAAAGAATTCTTCAAATCACCACAACCAAAACCTCGCCACTCACCCAACCAAATCATATTTTTTATTCCCATTCAATTCCAGAAATAAAGGTGAGGGTCCGAATCGGACCCTCAAATTTGCAACAAATTTCAGCCTTTTTGAGGATTATTTGCAACAAAGCGACAAAAAATAACCATAGCCGCACAAAACGTTGTAATAGCCGCGGAGGGACTCGTTCACTTCGGGGTCCCCGCAATCCGCGTGAAGCTGATAGCCCGCGATGGACAGAATTTTCGACTCCGGGGCGATCACAGCGATGTTTTCCTTCCCCACCGCCCGCAGTACCCGGGCGCTGAACTGGTGGTTCCCCCGGCCAAAAATGAAGCCCTGTCCCCCGATGGGGGAGACGATGATCTTCATGTCCCCCTCCCGGGCATAGGACCAGAGTTGCTCCTCGGTGACGTCCTTGGCCAACAGCGCCCCGTCGCGGAGGATATCCACCCCCAACAGCTCATAGGGCAGGCCCAGCCGTTGCAGGATGCACTTGGCGGTGGAGCCCGAGCCCACAGCGTAGGTAACGCCGGGCTCCAGGTGCTCCTCCAGATAGCCGGCGATGCCCGCCATCTGGTCCGCCTCCCGGGTGAAGCCGCTCTGCTTCATGGACTGGAGCTGTTGCGGGCAATTGGGCACCCGCATCATTCCATACAAGGTGGCGGACACCCGGCCGGTGCGATAGGCGTCCTCGTCCAGGTCCACCACCTCCCGGGGGCTACAGGTGAAGTCCCCGGCCCGCACCAGGGCGGCGGCGATCTGTCCCGCCGTCTCCGGGTCCAGGGCAAACACCGCCGACTGGATCTTCACCCCCGCCGGGATCCCCAGCACCGGGACCGTCTCGCCCACTGCCTGACAGAGGTTGCGGGCGGTGCCGTCGCCCCCCGCGAAGAGGATCAGCTCCGCTCCGGCGGCAACCATGGCCCGGGCCGCCCCCTCGGTGTCTCCGGGGCCGGTGTCCTCCCCCGCCGCGTGGTACACCACGCGGTGGGGGAGGTCCATCTGCTCGCACAGGGTCTGTCCCATTCCGCCGGAGGCGGTCAGGACCTCCAGCTCCGCCCGAAGCGGCACCAGCGCTCTGAGCGCCCGGGCCGCCTTGTGTCCGGATTCCGGGTGGGCGCCTCGGGCCCGGGCGGCCGCCAGAACATCGGCGCCGTCCGTCCCCTTCAGGGCCACCTTGCCGCCCATGCCCGCGATGGGGTTGACGATCAGACCCAGCTTACGCATCGGGGTGCTGTTTCTTATAGGAGCGCCAGGTCACCGCCAGCTCGGTGTAGTCCTTGATATGGTCGCACTCCAGTTTGGAGATGGGGGCCTTGTAGGGGGCGTTGATGACCACCTCGGGGGTGGAGTAGGCCTCGTCGCTGATCTTCTTCAGGGCGGTGATGTACTCGTCAATGTCCGCCTTGGAGTAGGACTCGGTGGGTTCGGGGGTGAAGGGCTCGGGGACGATGAGGGGGTGGTGGCTGGCGAAGAACCGCTGGAAGCCGAAGTCCACCAGATGGCGGTTGACGTCCTCGGCGCTGACGCCGGTGTCCTTATACAGCTTCTCGAAGCTGTAGCGCACCTGCTCCAGGCGGTGGGGGGCCTTTTCCGCCCAGGACATGGAGACGCCCTTCACCTCGTTGAGCATCCGCTTCATCATATAGTTGTTGTTGAGGATGGCGGTCTCAGCCACCGTCTGCAGGCCGTCCTTGCCCAGGCTCATGACCCAGGCGTAGGCCCGGATGACCGCGGACAGGGTGCCGTGGAACTGGCGGATCTTGCCCACGGAGGCAGGTCCGTCATAGTCGGTGTAGTAGCGCTTCCCGTCGAAGCGGACCCGGGGGCGGGGCAGGTACTTCTCCAGCTCGGCGCTGACGCACTGGGCGCCACAGCCAGGGCCCATACAGGCGTGGGGGGAGGAGAAGGCCTTGTGCAGGTTGAAGTGGCACATATCGGCGCCCAACTCCTTGGCCCGGACCAGCCCGAACAGGCCGTTGTAGTCGGCCATGTCGCACACGCACAGACCGCCCGCCTGGTGGACCACATCCACGAACTCCCGGATGATGGGATTGAACACGCCGGTGTCCTCGGGGTTGGTAATGAAGATACCGGCGGTCTTCTCGCTGACCACCGCCTTCAGGTTCTCCAGGCTGGGGTAGCCGTTCTCGTCGGGGAACAGGCTGATGACCTCAAAGCCCTTCATGGCCGGGGCCGCCGAGTCCAGGGGGTGGGAGAGGATGGTGGTGATGATCTGGGTGCGCTGTTCCGCCTCCCCCCGGTCCTCAAAGTACTTCTTCAGGACGGCGGCGTTGGCGTAGATGCCCTGGCCGCCGCCGCCGGGCTGGAAGGACACCGCGTCCAGGCCGGAGATCTCCTTCATGATCTGCTCGAAGTCGTAGATGATCTTCAGGATGCCCTGGGCGGTGTCGTCGTCCTGATAGGGGTGCATCTCGGTGAACTTGGGGGAGCGGACGAACTGCTCGTTGATCTTGGGGCTGTACTTCATGGTACAGGTGCCCAGGCCGATGTCGATGTTGATATCCTGGCCGATGGTCTCCTGGGACAGGCGCAGATAGTGCCGCAACACCTGGGGCTGGGCCAGCTCAGGCAGGGCGGGTTTCTCCTTCCGCTTGAGCCCCGCGGGCATCAGTCCGGACAGCGCGCCGGTGACGGCGCCCGCCTCCTTGGACACGTCGGGCACCAGCAGGCTCCGGCTCCCGGGCACGCTCTGCTCAAAAATCAGGTCCTCATCCCACTGGGCCTCGTGGAAATTACGCAACTTGGTATCAGACATTTTCTTCTCCTCCTCACACAATGGCCTTCAGGGCGTCCACCAGCGTGTCGATATCCGCCAGCTCCGTCTTCTCGGTAACGCACACCAGCATGGACTGGCCCAGGTCGCTCATCTCGCGGCTCAGGTCATAGCCGCCGAAGATCCCCTTGGCCAGAAGGGCCTTGTTGATCTCCGCCACTGTCTTGCCAGTGCCGGTAAAGTCCACCACAAACTCCATAAAGCTGTACCGGCCGTCATAGGGGAGCTTCACGTTGGGCAGTTGCGCCAGCTTCTTGCGGGCGTAGTTGCTCTTGAACAGGATGTTCTCGCCCAGCTCCCGCATACCGTCGGGGCCCATCACCGCCAGATAGGTGGCGGCGGTCACCGCCCACAGGCCCACGCAGGTGCCCAGGTACTCCACCGCCTTCTCACGGACGTAGTAGCTGGTACGCTCGGGCAGGGCGCGGGCATAGCCGTACTCCCCCTTGGAGTTCTTGAAAATGGAGTACAGGTGATGGGGATAGTTCATCACATACTGCTCCTCCTGCCGGGTAGCCAGATAGCCGCCCAGGCCGCCGCCGTAGCTCATGTGGATGCCCAGGGGCTGGATCTCGCCGCAGGAGATGTCCGCGCCGTAGTTGGCGGGGGGCTCCGCGATCCCCAGGGAGGAGGGGTCGGCATAGACGATATACTGGGCGCCCGCGCCGTGGGCCAGTTTGCCGATCTCCTCACACTGCTCCTCAAAGTAGCCCAGGAAGGTGGGGTTCTGGAGGAAGACACAACAGGTGTCCTCGTTCAGCTTGCTCTTCAGGTCGTCCAGGTCCAGCAGGCCGTCGGGGCGGCTGGCCACCGTAACGAACTTCACGCCCTCACAGTAGCACTCCATCTGGGAGCGCAGGCTGGGATTCATGTGCTCGGGCACCAGGGCGGTCCCCCGGCCGTTGATCCGGTGGGACATCATCACGGCGGTGGAGGCCGCCTGCCCGCCGTCATAGGTGGGGAAGCTGACCACGTCCAGGTTGAGGAGCTCCCCCATCATGCTGGTAAACTCGAAGAACACCTGCAACTTGCCGTGATCGGCGTAGGTGTCGCCGCTGTAGGCGGTGAGGAACTCACTCCGGCCGTTGATCTCGTCGCACACGGCGGGCACGTAGTGGTCATAGCAACCGGCGCCCAGGAAGTTCAGATTCTCAGCGCAGGTGCTGTCCTTGGCCAGGATACCATCCATATACTTCTTCAGTTGCATCTCGGAGGTGCAGGGCTCCGGCAGATCCAGGGGCTTTTTCATCCGCACCTCGTCGGGGATGAAGGAGTAGATCTCCTCCACCGACTTGGCGCCGATGAAGTCGAGCATCTCCTTGCGCACAGCTTCGTTGCTGTTGGGGATATAGGGATACTGTATCATATCGCTTGCCTCCAATATATAAAATTATGATTCGACACGATATCTTGTCTACCCGTACAGGAACAGTGCCGCCACTACGGGCAGTGTGACCGCGGACAACAGGGTGGACACAAAGATGCTCCGGCCGATAAAGGCGCTGTCATGTCCTGTCTGGAGCGCCAGCATCAGCACCATGGACCCGGCCGGCATCGCCACACTCAGGGCCATCAGGTCCCCCATGTACCGGTCCGCCCCCACAAGCGCCCACACCAGATAGAACGCCGCCGGCATCAGCAACAGCTTGACCAGGCAGTAGAGGTAGGACCAGAGGTCGGAGATGGAGTCCCGGATGGGATACATGGCCAGCGAGGACCCCAGAATGATCATGGACAGCGGGGTCGTCATGTTGCCCACGGTCTGGAACAGTTGCCCCACCGGGGCCGGCGGGTCAAAGCGCAGAAAATACAGCACAATGGCCAGCAGAGTCATCACAAACCCCGGAGTGAACAGGGCCCGCCAGGAGAAGCTCCGCCGCTTCCCCTCCGACGCCGACAGCGTACTGACCGCATAGGTATTGTAAAAGAAGTAGTACGCGAAATTCAACAGCGTCATCTGGAAAAATGCCGCGTTCCCATACAGGGACTGGGCCAGCGGGGCCCCGATAAACCCGGTATTGCCAAACACCAGCAGGCACTCAAATTCCAGCCGTTTTTGCTCCGGCACCCGAAGAAGCCGGGTAAACACCTTGGCCGCCAGGATCATCCCGATATAGACGGCAAAACCCACCGCCAGCATGGCCACCGCTTCCCAGGGGTCCCCCTCCTGCCCTGTCATGGAGTAGAGCAACATCAGGGGGTAGACCACCGCCACCACCATGGTGGACAGCTTCCGGTTCACATGGTCGTCCAGGATCCCTGTCTTTGCCATGATAAAACCCAGAAGCATCATGCCATACATCTGGAGCAGGGTCTGGAGCAACAGTCCGACGTCCATCCCGGCCCTTAGGCGTGGAGGATATTAAATGTCTCGGGCAACGTGCTCCCGCCGTCGATGACCATCTCCGTGCCGGTGATGTACTTGGCGTCGTCCGAGGCCAGGAAGGCCACCAGATCGCCGATCTCCTCCACCCGGCACAGGCGGCCCAGGGGAATGAAGCCGGCCATATCCCGCATGGCCCCCTCCGGGTCCTCCGGGCGGCTGTCCGCCGCCACCTGCTCCACCTTGGGCGTGCGCACCCAGCCGGGGAGGATGGCGTTGACGGTGATCCCATAGGGGCCCGCCTCATAGGCCAGGGCCTTGGCCAGGCTGAGGACCGCGCCCTTGGTCATGGCGTAGGTGGTCTGGCCCTCGTCCACCACCTTGACGCCGGTCACGGAGGAGGTGATGATGATCCGTCCATACTTCTCCTTCATCATGTAGGGGTACACCGCCTTGGTCATGTTCCAGACCCCGTAGATGTTGACCCCGAAGATAAAGTCCCGGGTCTTGACGTCCAGGTCCTCGAATCGGACCCGGCGGTTGACGCCGGCATTGTTGTGCAGGATATCGATCCTGCCGTACTGCTTGATGATATCGTCCACCGTCTCCTGGACCTCGTCCAGCTTGCTGACGTCGCACCGGCGCCAGTCCGCCTTCAGGCCCATCTGCTTCAATTCCTCGGCCGTATCCTTGACCGCCTCGGCGAAGTCCACCAGGATCACAGTGGCGCCGTGCTGGGCCAGCACTTTGGCGCTCCCGTATCCGATGCCCTGGGCCGACCCAGTGACGACTGCGATCTTACCATCCAGATTTCCCATGAAGAACACTCCCTTTTCTTTTTTGTATGTTTCCATAAACCATGTTCTGTTTTTATCTGGTTTAACGCTATTATAAATAAAAATTTTCCGTTTGTAACCATCCAATCACCCCTCAATGAGACAACCAAATTAAAAAATTTTTGGGAGAGGCCGGTCCGGCCTCTCCCAATCTGCAGTTTGACCCTATTTCTGGGGATAAATTCCATGTTGCGCCCGCTCCATCTCCCGCAACAGCTCAGACAGGCGCCGGACCCCCCGCTCCATCTCCCCCGCGGAGAGATACCCATATGTCAGGCGGATCGCCGACGAGCACCCCATGTTGTCGTAGACGCTCCCGGGCAGGATCAACAGCCGCTCCTTCAGCGCCCGGCTAAACAGCTGTTCCGCCGACGCCCGATTCCGCAACCGCACCCAGATAAAAAAGCCGCCCGCCGGCTTGTCCCAGTCCGCCAGATCGGAGAAATACCGCTCCAACAGCTGTAGCATCCAGTCCCGCCGCTCCCGGAGCTTCTGGCGGGTCTCGTCCACCGCCTCATAATAGAGACCGCTTCGAAACAGCTCCTCCCCCACCTGCTGGGTCAGGACGCTGACTCCATAGTCCATCTGCATTTTCACATCCGCCAGCCGCCGGACCACCGATTCCGGCCCCACCAGCCAGCCCAGCCGCAATCCCGGCGAAAAGCATTTGGACAGGCTCCCGGTATACACCACCACGCCGTTCTGGTCCAGGGACTTGATGGGGAGCGGCGGCTCCTCCTCCAGCCAGAGATCCCGGAGCACATCGTCCTCAATGATGGGGATGTGGGCGTTCCGGCAGTAGTTCAACAGCTCCACCCGCCGGGACATGGGCATCACGCCCCCGGTGGGGTTCTGAAAGGTGGGGATGGTATAGAGCAGGGAGTGCTGGGGCACGATCTTCTGCTCCTGGATCATCCAGTAGGAGATCCCGTTGCTGTCCATGGGGATCCCCTTCAGCACCGCGCCCACCGACTGGAAAATATTCATGGAGGCCAGATAGGAGGGCTCCTCCACATAGACGGTGGCCTTGGCCTTGACGATCCCGGTGGAGATCAGCTGGAGCGCCTGGAGCGCCCCGGAGACGATCAGGATACAGGACAGGGGCACGTCGATCCCGATCCGGCGCAGATGCTCCTGCAACGCGCTCCGCAGGCCGGGCATCCCCATCTGGTCCGGGTAATTCATAAAGACGTTCTGGGTGGACAGGCGCTTGAGCACCTCGCTGGTGATCTCCGTCTGCATCAAATCGGGGGAGAGCTCCCCCGTGCTCATGCGGATGATCCCCGGCTCAAACTCCATCCGGTTGATGATCTGGACGGTGGGAACGTTGGAGTGAAAACTTCCGCCTCTGATGTAGTCCTGCCAGTCGGGCGCTTTGTCCCGCATCAACAGGGACCAGCTGTCATTGGCGATCCGGGTGCCCCTGCCAAAGCCGCTCTCAATGATCCCCAGCGCGGACAGCTCATCCATCGCCTCCACAATCGTGCTCCGGTTGACGCCGAACAGCTCAGACAGATTCCTCTGGGACGGAATGATCTGCCCGCTGACCCAGTCCCCTGACGCAACTTTCTCGCTGAAATAGCTGACGATCTGGCTATACAGCGGGATCTTGGACTGTTTATCCGGCTTCCAATCAATCACGATCGTCTGCGACGGCTTCTTTCCACTCACAAGCGCTCCTCCTTTCATCTCAATCAACCGCCGAGCGCTTTCCCATCACGCCCCTATACCTTATTGAAAACAGTAGTTGCCAATATGAGATCCTTTTCATCATATCCAGTTTTCCGCGGATAGTCAATCCCTTTCCCCTTCCCGCCCGGGCACAGTGGCAGTTTGGTTGGATAAAAAATCCCTCTTTGGTTGTTGTCGATTTCCCCTTAAACTGTTACTCTTTCCCTGGAGTATTTCAGCATTATCACAAATCTTTGCCCATTCAGAACACAAGGAGGTCAAGATGGATTCCCAAACAATCGCATATGTCCATGGTCGATTTTACACCATGCGCACCCCCGGAGACACGGCGGAGGCCGTGGTTGTCCGGAACGGAACCTTTCTCTACTGCGGCACTCGGGAGGAGGCCCTCCGCCTGGCCGGGGACAACTGGGTGGATCTGGGGGGCAAAACCGTCCTCCCCGGACTGATCGACGACCATCAGCACGTCCAGACCTATGCCCGCAACCTGATGAAAGTGGACCTGTCCGGCGCCCGCTCCATTGGGGAGGTCCAGTCCCTTCTCCGCGACCGGGCCAGCCGGACCCCCAAGGGGAAGCTGATTTTAGGCACCGGCTTTGACCAGACCAGGTTCGCCGAGGGCCGTCTCCCCACCCGCTGGGATCTGGACCAGGCCGCCCCTGACCACCCGGTGGTCATCACCCGCTACTGCCTCCATATCAATGTGGCCAATACAACGGCTTTGGAGCGGGGCGGACTTTTGACCGCCGCCTCCCTCCCCGGCGGGGTAGAGCGGGACAGCTCCGGGCAACTCACCGGCCGGATGCAGGAGCGTGAGGCCGCCCAGCTGATCAATACCATCACCGATGGCGTGGACCTTACGGAGGAGGAGCTCCGGGACGCGGTGGCCCGCGCCCTGGGTCTGGCCAACTCCTTCGGCATCACCAGCGTCCACCCCATCCAGGGCAAGCTGTGCAACCTCTTCGAACAGACCAGCCTCTACCAGACCCTGCGGGACGAGGGGCGGCTGACCTGCCGCATTTACATGGGGGACGACGAGTTCCCCGGATGTGCCATCCAGAGCGGTCTGGGGGACGACATGGTGAAGTACGGATTCTACAAAATCTACACCGACGGCTCCCTGGGCGCCCGCACCGCTCTCTTCACCCGCCCCTACCATGACAGCCCCCAAGAGACCGGCACCTGCCACTATGACCAGGCGCAACTGGATCAGATGGTCAAAGCCGCCTACGACCGCCGCCTCCAGATCGCTGTCCACGCCATCGGCGACCGGGCTGTGGAGATGACCCTGACCGCTCTGAAGCGGGCCCACGACGCCAATCCCCGCCCCTGGGAGCAGGTGCGCTTCCGCCTCACCCACTGCTCCCTCATCAATGACCGGATCATCGCCATGCTCCGGGAGATGCCGGTGATCGTGGATATGCAACCGGGCTATGTCTCCACCAACATCCACTGGAGCGACGACCGGGTGGGGCCGGACCGGGCCCCCTACCTCTTCGCCTGGCGGACTCTGTGGGACCTGGGGCTGACCCTGTGCGGCTCCTCCGACCTCCCCTGTGAAAATCTCAACCCCCTGGTGGGCGTTTACGCGGTGGAGACCCGGAGCGGCTATGACGGCTACCTGCCCCAGGGCTGGCAACCTCAGGAGCGGCTCACCCGCTATGAGGCGCTCTCCCTCTACACCAAAAATCCCGCCTACGCCTCCTTTGAGGAAAACCGGAAGGGGACTATCGAGGCTGGCAAGCTGGCCGACTTCGCGGTCTTTGACCGGGACATCTGCTCCATTCCCGCTCCCGAGCTCCTGCGGGCCCAGGTGGAACAGACCTATCTGGGTGGCCGGCTGGTCTATGACCGGTCTGCGCCCGACCCCTATCACCCCCTGCCATAACAGACGTTATTGACACCATATCTTGATCATAAGGAGGAATCTCTCATGGAAATCACCGACCAATACCTCTCGCTGAAAGGGAAAGTCGCCCTTGTCACCGGGGCCGGCTCCGGCATCGGACTGGCAGTCTGTCAGCTCTATGCCAAATATGGCGCCCAGCTGGCCATGGTGGATGTGAGTGACAGCTGTCAGGAAAAAGCGGACCAGCTGTGCGCCACCGGGGCCCAGGCCAAATTCTTCCGCTGTGACGTGCGCCGGGAGGAGGAGGTCCAGGCCGTGGTGGCCGATGTGCTGAACACCTTTGGTCACATCGACGTTCTGGTCAACAACGCCGGCATCAACGTCCGCAAGACCGTACTGGACACCACGGTGGAGGAGTGGGACCGGTGTATCGACATCGGTCTGAAGGGGACCTTCCTGTTCTCCAAGCACACCGTCCCCGCCATGATCCGGCAGGGAGGTGGAGTCATCGTCAACACCGCCTCTGGCGCCGCCCTCAAAGGGGTACCCGATGCGGCCCCCTACAACGCGGTGAAAGGAGGGGTGGCCGCCCTCACCCGGAGCATGGCGGTGGATTTCGGCAAATACAACATCCGGGTCAACTGCGTCTGTCCCGGCGATATTCTGACCCCCATGCTCATTGACGAGGGGCTTCAGACCGGTCAGATCACCACCGCCGACCCCCAGACCCCGGAGGAGAAGGAGGCCATGGCCAGGTTCGTCGCCTCCTGCGGGGACTACCGCCCCCTGCGGCGCATCGGGACGGCGGAGCAGATCGCCTATACCTTCCTGTTCCTGGCCACCGACATGAGCATCTACGCCACCGGCGGGAGCTTTGTGGTGGACGGGGGCCGCTGTAGCTGACACACCTGACACAACAACGCGCACGTCCGCCATTTTGGCGGACGTGCGCGTTTCATTTTGGGGAAGCCGGTCCGGCTCACTCCAGGATGGCGCCCTTGTCGGCGGAGGACACCAGCCGGGCATACCGGGCCAGGTAGCCCGTCTTGATCTTGGGCTCGGGGCA
>CALWVW010000028.1 GCA_944385075.1 uncultured Oscillospiraceae bacterium
CGGCCCGTTGGTCAAGCGGTTAAGACGGCGGCCTCTCACGCCGCAAACATGGGTTCGATTCCCGTACGGGTCACCAACAATTTCATAATGGTTTTAGTCACTTCGGTGATTAAAATAGTAGGTGCTGATTAGGGCGAGGGTCCACCCGTTCCCATTCCGAACACGGAAGTTAAGCTCGCTTCTGCCGAAAATACTTGTCTGGAGACGGACCGGGAAGATAGGTAGTGCCTACACAAAGAGGAGCAGTGCTTGTACTGCTCCTCTTTTTTCTGATGTGTCTGGGACGGGAGAGAGCGGTGGTTCGAGGTGGTCGGAAGGGTGCCCGCCGGGACAGACTCCGGTGATCTTCTCGCCCCTTTTGGTGCGATCGAAAAGGGCTCGCCGCTCTTACAATGAAGCGTCGCAAGCCGGTTGGGGACAGAGAGTGAATTGCTCCGAAGGGGCTAAGAGAGACACGTTGGGTGTCGGCCCGGTGGCGGTACAGGGGGCGAGGGGTTAGAACAGCGCACTGTGGCCCGCGGGTGGCCACGCGGGGGAGAGGTATGTGCCTGGAGAACAGGCTGAGAGCGCCAAAACAGGGGGCCGGAGAGTATCTCCGGCCCCCTGTTCAGGTCAAGCCCTATTCCTCAAATTCCGCCAGCAGGCGATAGGCCCCATCCTCCTCCTGGTACAGGGCCTCCGCGTCCCGGTCCAACAGGGCGCGGCAGTCCTCGCCGGCGGTGTAGCGCACACAGGTGCCGCAGGAGGAGCTGAGAGACCGGGGCACCGGCATCATGCGGGCGGTATGCCCGGCGCCCTGCAGAGCCTGACAGCTGAGCAGGGCGCTGAGATGGGTGTGAAAGGTGGCGAGATAGGTATTCATGCCTTCTTGGTCAGGATCAGGGTGAACTCGTCGTCGTCTGCGGACTGGACCTCCACCTGATAGCCGTTGTTCCCGGCAAACCGGGAGACATTCTCCACGGCGGTGCGGTTGTCCACCTTGACCTCCAGGTCGCTGGGGTGATTTTTGTCCAGCTCTCTGCGCACCATGACCACCGGCATGGGGCAGGAAAGACCTCTGGCGTCGATCATTTTGCTCCCTCCTTACGTAGATTGGCAACGGAAATTACAAGCAACAGGGCCAGGCCGACGCCCACGCCGATCTGGCCGGCCAGGGCCACACCGCCGGGGACGAACACGCCGTCGGTCATGGCGTCGGCGTTGCCGGCCATGCCGAAGTTGTGGGAGACGGCGGCCCCCACGATCATGCCCAGCACGGTGACGGCGCTGTCGCCGTTCCCCTCACCGGCCAGGATCAGCTGGCGCAGGGGGCAACCGCCCAGCAGGACGGAGCCCCAGCCGGCCAGCATCATGCCCAGGAAGCTCCAGAGGTAGTCGTGGTGGGCGATGGGCTGGACCTGGGCGGAGGGGTTGAAGTTGTTCAGGATCAGGTTGCCCACCAGGATGACCGCGAAGATGGCCAAAAAGCCGCTGAGCAGGTGGAAGTCCCGAAACAGGAAGGCGTCCCGGATGCCGCCGGCCATACACAGGCGGCTCTTCTGGGCCAGGGCGCCCACCACCAGACCGGCCACCAGGGAGATGGCCCAGAAGGCGTGCATGGAGCCGGGGCCCTCCGCGGAGAACTTCAGAATGGCGGGGACGGCCAGCAACAGCACCAGGAGCCACACCATGAAGCCGGGGAGCACAAAGCCCTCCGCCTGCTTGACCTTATAGGCGCGGCCCAGGGAGAAGCCGTTCTTCAGGAAGACGACCCCCACCAGGATGCCGGCCACAAAGCCCACCAGGCCGCTGATGGCGGTGATGTCGCCGCCGCCCAGGCGGATCACCATCCGCAGGGGGCAACCCAGGAAGGCCAGCGCGCCCACCATGACCAGGGCGCCCAGCACAAAGCGCAGGGCGGGGGCGGAGCCGGCCCGGGCCTTGAACTCCTTCCCGGCCAGGGCCATCAGCATGGCGCCCAGCACCAGACCGATGATCTCGGGGCGGATGTACTGCACCTTGCCCGCGCTGTGCAGGCCCAGGCCTCCGGCGATGTCCCGCAGGAAGCAGGCGATACAGAAGCCCATGTTGCCGGGGTTGCCGCTGGCGGTCAGCACAAGGGCCGCCAGGCCGACCAGCGCCCCGGCGGCGATGATCAGCCAATGATTCTGTTTCATATCAATGCTCTCCTTTCTCTCTTTCCGCGTCCCGCCCGGAGGGGCAGTCCACACCAGCGACATTATATGCTTGCGGTGGGGGGCTGTCAAAGCAAAATCGGCCAGTATTGTGAATTTCTCTATAGGTCATATTTATTGATAAATCAAATAAGAGCGGCGGGTAGCGGAGAAATCTGTTGTACAGGGACGGGCGGGGATGCTACAATGGAAATATCAAATGGTAGGGAGGGGATCCCATGGATGCCGTCTATCTGGACTACGCCGCCACCTCGTTCCCCAAGCCGCCGGCGGTGGCGGCGCGCATGGCGGAGTATGTGGACCGGGTGGGAGTCAATGTGAACCGCTCGGTGTACGGACCGGCCCAACAGGCGGGGATGGTGGTGTTGCGCCTGCGCCAGCGGCTGTGTGAGCTGTTCCGCCTGAACGACCCCACCCACGCGGTGTTGACGCCGGGCAATACCTGGGGGCTGAATATGTTGCTGTGGGGGGCGCTGAAGCCCGGGGACCACTGTCTGGTCTCCTCCATGGAGCACAACGCGGTGATGCGCCCCCTGCAACAGCTGGCGCAGGGCGGGGTGGAGTTCGACCGGGTCCCCTGCGATAGAGAGGGGCGGCTGGACCCGGCGGTGCTGGAGCGGATGCTCAGACCCAACACCAGACTGGTGCTGATCGCCCACGGCTCCAACGTGTGCGGGACGGTGCAGGACGCGGAGGCCATCGGCCGGATCTGCGCGGCCCACGGGGTGCCCTTCTGTCTGGACGCGGCCCAGACGGCGGGCCACCTCCCACTGGACTTTGCCGCCCTGGGCCTGTCCGCCCTGTCGGTGCCGGGGCACAAGGGGCTGATGGGGCCCCAGGGGATCGGCGCGCTCCTGTTGCGCCGTGACTTTGCCGAGCGCCTTGTCCCCTGGGCCAACGGGGGGACGGGGAGCGCGTCGGACACGGAGTTCCCGCCCCCCTATATGCCCGACCGGTTTGAGCCGGGCACCCCCAACCTGCCCGGGATCTACGGCTGGGAGGCGGCGCTGGAGTACCTGCAGTCGGTCACCGTGGAGCGGGTGCGGGCCCACGACCAGGAGCTGACCGCCCGCTTCCTGGGCGGCGTGCGGGGATTGCCGGGCGTAGCCCTGCTGGGGCCGGACAGCCTGGAGGGGCGGGTGGGGGTGTTCAGCCTGGACTTCCCCGGACAGGACAACGCCCAGGTGGCCTTCCGCCTGGAGGAGGAGTTCGGGATCCTGACCCGCTGTGGCCTGCACTGCGCCCCCGCCGCCCACAGGACGCTGGGCACCTTCCCCAGGGGGACGGTGCGGTTCTCCCTGGGCTGGTTCACCACTGTGGAGGAGGTGGACCGGGCGGTGGAGGCGATTGGCGCCGTGGCCAAGGGTTGAGCGGTTTCTAAGCGACAAAACCAGAGGGCGTCTCTCCCAGGAGAGACGCCCTCTGATTTTGTACTTACAATTTGCGCCCGGCGGGAGGGGCTCCACCTGGCGGGGCGAAGTCTATGAAGTGTGGCCGGCTTTACTCCGCTGTTACATAGAAAGAATAGTGGGCCGTCCCGCCATATCCGCTGTCAGTGTCCCACTGGGCGACGACCTCATAGATATATCCGCCGGATCTCAGCTCGATCGTATTCTCATGGCGGATCACATCCTCGCCGCCGGCGGAGGGGTTGGACCAGTGGGAGTCGCTCCAGCATTGAACGCTCACGATTTGATCCGGATCTTCCGCGAATCTCAGCGTGGCGGTTGCCTCCGAGGTCTCCAGCGGCGGGGACAGCAACTCCCTGCAGTCCAGCGGGTGCGGGCTGTCCGCCTCTATATTTGTAAAGGTCCCATCTCTATTGTTCCGTTGCCAGGAATATGTGCCCAACAGAGCGGTCACAGCGGTCTTATCACTGACTACGCTCAATACCGGCGGCTCCTCCAAAATGACCACGGCATCCCCTGAACTCAGCAACTCGTTGGCGTAGCGATTCAGCGCCTGGCAGGGCTCATATTCTGTCCGGTATCCGACTCCGTCGATGATCAGAAAAGGGTTGTACGCCGTGATGCTGGTCTGCGTCCCATCGGACAGGGTCAACTGAATGGTGACGGCCTGCCCCCCGTATTCCGTGTACGAGCTGTCCTCCTCATAGAGGACCACATCCTGCAAGAGCGCCAGGAGCCGGTCGAGATCTTCCACCTGGAGGGTCTTATCCGGCGGCTGTAGCGACACGGTTGCGGATGTAATATCCGCCGTTGTCAGGTCCTGATACGGCCTGGTGCCCGCGCTGGAGCAACCGGCCAGTCCCAGGACACCTGCCAGAGCAAATACCCATGCGGTCAGCCTTTTCATGTTCATACGGTTGTGCCTCCTTTTCTATCGGTATCTCTATCAAATGAGACGCAAAGTTTTCTCTTATGTTCCATGTGATCCACATGAAAATGTTTTCTGCGGGGCGCGGATGGACAATTCGGCCGTTTTAGGTCTGGAGCGGGGGCTGGGAAACCGCCGGAGTTGGGAGGCCCCTGCTGCCCCTGAAAAAGTCGGAGCGGCTTCCCGGTTGACCGGAGGAGGGACATGGGGTAAAATAGAGAGCACGTGTGACAGCCCTTGGAATCTGAGAGAGACGGAGCGAATATCCATGTTGAACCAGGAACAGGAATTGAGATTTTGTAAGGCGCGCCGGGCGAGCATCGCCCGGGACTTTGGGACCTTGAACCCGGAACAGCAGAAGGCGGTGCTGGCCACCGAGGGCCCCCTGCTGTTGCTGGCGGGGGCGGGGAGCGGAAAGACCACGGTCCTCATCAACCGGATCGCCAATCTGATGCAGTATGGCCGGGGCTCCGACAGCCCGGAGGTGCCGGAGTGGGCCACCCCGGACGACCTGGAGTTCCTGGAGCGCTATGCCGCCACGGGGGAGGGGGACAAGGGCCGGCAGGAACAGCTGTGCCGGCTGGAGCCCGCCGCCCCCTGGACCATCCTGGCCATCACCTTCACCAACAAGGCGGCCGGGGAGCTGAAGGAGCGGCTGGCCCGGCGGCTGGGCCCGGCGGCCAACGACATCTGGGCCAGTACCTTTCACTCCGCCTGCGTCCGCATCCTCCGGCGGGACATCGAGAAGCTGGGCTTTGCCAGCTCCTTCACCATCTACGACACCGACGACTCCCTGCGGGTGGTGAAGGACTGTCTGAAGGACCTGAATCTGGACGACAAGCAGTTCCCTCCCCGGTCGGTGCTGGGGTACATCTCCCGGGCCAAGGACGAGATGAAGCTGGCCGACGATTATCTGGCCGAGTGCGAGAAGGCGGGGGACTTCCGGCTGACCCGGATCGCGAAGATCTACGGGGAGTACCAGCGGCGGCTGTGGGAGGCCAACGCCCTGGATTTTGACGACATCATCCTCCACACCGTGCGGCTCCTGCAAAAATTCGATGACGTAAGGGAATATTATCAAAGAAAATTCCGATATGTATTGATCGACGAGTACCAGGACACCAACCACCTCCAGTATCTGCTGGCCTCCGCCCTGGCGGGGGGGTACGAGAACTTCTGCGTGGTGGGCGACGACGACCAGTCCATCTACCGCTTCCGGGGGGCCACCATAGAGAATATCCTCTCCTTTGAGAAGCAGTACAGGGGGTGCCGCACCATCCGCCTGGAGGAGAACTACCGCTCCACCGCCCACATCCTGGACGCGGCCAACGCGGTCATCCGCAACAACCAGGGCCGGAAGGGCAAGGAGCTGTGGACCCGGGCGGGGGCGGGGGAGAAGCTCCAGCTGTACGCCGCCATGAACGAGAACGACGAGGCCCAGTATGTGGCCGCCCGGATCCTGGAGGACTACAGCCAGGGCCGCAGGTGGAAGGACCACGCCATCCTCTACCGGATGAACGCCCAGTCCAACCAGCTGGAGCAGGCCTGCAAGCGCAACGGCATCCCCTACCGGATCATCGGGGGCACCCGGTTCTTCGACCGGGCGGAGGTCAAGGATATGGTGGCCTATCTGGCCGTCCTGAACAACCCGGAGGACGACCTGCGCCTCACCCGGATCATCAACAATCCCCCCCGGGGTATCGGGGCCAAGACAGTGGAGACCGCCCAGGAGCTGGCCCGCCGGGACGGGAGCTCTCTGTACGCGGTCATCGACAACGCGGGGATGTACCCGGAGCTGGAGCGGTCGGCCAAGAAGCTGGGGGAGTTCACCGCCCTGATCCGGGGGCTCCACGGCCTTCTGGCGGAGGACCGGCTGACCCTGACCGACTTCTATGAGGAGCTGTTGGTCCGCACCGGCTATGCCGTCATGTTGGAGACCAAGAACACCGTGGAGGACCGCACCCGGCTGGAGAACGTGCGGGAGCTCCTCACCTCCATCAACAGCTATCTGGAGAACCGGGCCGACCAGGAGGAGAGCCTGTCCGACGCCCTCCACGGCTTTCTGGACGAGATCGCCCTGTACACTGACCTGGACAGCCACGACCCGGACCAGGACTGCGTGGTGATGATGACCATGCACTCGGCCAAGGGGCTGGAGTTCCCGGTGGTGTTCGTGGTGGGCATGGAGGAGGGGATCTTCCCCGGCATCCGGGCCATCGGCGAGGCCGAGGAGATGGAGGAGGAGCGGCGGCTGTGCTATGTGGCCATGACCCGGGCCAAGGAGCGGCTCTACCTCACCTGTGCCAACCAGCGGATGCTCTTCGGCCGCACCAGCGCCAACCGCCCCTCCCGCTTTGTGGAGGAGATCCCCCCGGAGCACCTGGAGCGCTCCGGCCGGACCTATCTGTCCGCCCCGGAGGAGGAGGGCTGGAGCGGGATGCCCAGCCGGACCTCCGGCTACGCCGGCTATGGCGGGGGCCGGGAGCAGGGGACCTACGGGGCCGGACGCCCGGCCCGGACGGGGAGCTTCTCCCAGGGCCGGCCCTCCTATGGGGGCTTTGAGCGGGCAGTCGGACGGCCCAGCACCGGCGGGGAGGCGCGCCCGCCGCGCCCCGGGGCGGCCAGGGTGGGGGGCACCGCCGCCCTGCAACTGGCCAAGGGGGATATGGTCCGCCACCGGGCCTTCGGGCAGGGGATGGTGCTGTCCATCCAGCCCATGGGGGGCGACGCCCTGGCGGAGATCGCCTTTGACAACGTGGGCACCAAGCGGCTGATGCTGAAGGCGGCCTCCGCCTATCTGGAAAAACTGTAGAGGGGGCGGGGAGCCGCGGCAGAGGGGACCACTCTGTTGCGGCTCCCCTGTCCTGCGGGCGAAGAAAATTTGGTAATTGGTGGAACCTCCCGGGAGCAATTTCGTCTAAACAGAAAAGAGGGACCTTTAAGGGAATCTTAAACATTTGTAACCGTATCGTAATTGCTTCCCCGCGGCCTTTATGCCTATAATGGGAGCGACACGAAACAAACAGAACGGGCCGGAGCGGGATCTCCGGACCGCAGGTAGGAGGAGAACGCTATGCCAGAAGTGAAAGAAGCGAATACTGCCGGGACCCGGGAAGGCGGTTCCGTATCCCAGGATCCACCCAAGGCACCTCCCAGGCCTCCGGCGAAAAAGCCTCTGGGCCAGAACAAGAAGAAGGCAATCAAGGCTACCGTGGCGCTGGTGGTTGTCGCCGCGATTATGGTGGGTGGAGGGCTGGCCCTGTACCGCTTCCTCCACTCCAGCAATGAGAAGCTGGGAGAGATCTACGCCGTTCCCGCCTCCATTGGGAGCATTCAGAGCAAGGTATCCGGTCGGGGTACCGCCAAGGCCAAGGAGTCGGCCGCCATCACCCTGACTCAGAGCGGCACCGTGCAGGAGGTCTTTGTGGCCGGCGGCCAGCAGGTCATGGCGGGCGATCCCCTGTACACCATCTACAGCCAGGCCGCCGAGGACGAGGTGAACAAGGCTCAGGAGACGGTGACCAACCTGACCAGGGATCTGGCCGATCTGCAGGAGGAGCTGGCCAACCTGACGGTCCGGGCTCCCTTCTCCGGTAAGCTCCAGGAGGTGGAACAGTTTCAGCCGGACCAGGAGGTGGGCAAGAACCAGAAGGTAGCCGTACTGGTCAACGACCGCAAGCTCAAATTGTCCCTGTATTTCAGCTATGCCTATGAGAAGGAAATCCGGGTGGGCCAGAGCGTCCAGGTGTCCGTTCCCGCAGTGATGCAGTCTTACACCGGCACAGTGGAGAAAATCAACAAGGTCAGTTTCATCTCCCCCGAGGGGGCCGTCCATTTTGAGGCGGTCGTCGTCTTTGATAACCCCGGCACCCTGACCGCCGGGATGGATGCCTCCGCCGTGCTCACTGCCGGAGACGGGGCCCCCATCTATCCCTATGAGAACGGGAAGACGGAGTTCTACGAGACCCGCACCATCGAGGCCAAGGCGAGCGGACCGGTGGTGTCGGTAGGCAATCTGCTCAACCACGCCAATGTAGAGGCCGGGGAGGGGCTACTGTACCTGGGCTCCACCACCATCGATTCGGATATCCGGGCAAAAGCGCAGGAGCTGGAGGAGGCCCAGACCCGGCTGGATGAGGCCACCAAGGCCCTCAATGACTTCAACGCCGTGGCCCCTATCGACGGCACCGTCACCTCCTGCAACCTGACCCCGGGCCAGGAGGTCAAGAGCGGCGACACCGTGGTCATGATCTCCAACACCGTCACCATGCTGGTCACCATCACGGTGGACGACAAGAACATCTCCTTCATCAAGCCCGGAGACACAGTGGATCTGGACTGGAACGGAAACGTCTACCAGGGGCTGGTCACCTCCATCGACATGGCGGGGGCCCAGAGCGGTCAGGGCATGACCAACTACCCGGTGACTCTGACGGTGGACAATCTGGACGGGAGCCTGATGGAGGGGGCATACCTTCAGTACTCCTTCGTCACCAGTGAATCCTCCGACTGTATCCTGGTACCCACCACCTCGGTGCAATATTTCAGCGATGCCGATGGAAACCGGGTGTCCGTGGTCTTCGTCCAGCGGGATGAGCGGCCCGACGATGTGCCTGAGCTCCAGCTTCCGGAGTTTGAGCCCGGTCAGACTCGGACGTTCCCCAGTGAGGACGAGGGATACTATCCCGTCATTGTGGAGACCGGCCTGTCCGACGCCCAGAATGTGGAGATCACCTCCGGCATCCAGGAGGGGGACAACGTGTTTGTCAACTATACCGTCACCGACGGCAGTTACGGCTAATGAGGTGGGGGTATGCTGATCGATATTCGAGACCTCTACAAGATCTATAACGAGGGCAAGGAGAGCGAGGTCCGGGCGCTGGACGGGGTGTCCCTCCAGATCGACCAGGGGGAGTTTGTGGCCATCGTGGGCCAATCCGGCTCAGGGAAATCCACCCTGATGAATGTGCTGGGCTGTCTGGACATCCCCACCTATGGGGAGTACTATCTGGACGGTACCGACGTCACCTCCCTGTCCGACAAGCAACTGGCCCACATCCGAAACCGGGAGATCGGATTCATATTTCAGGGCTATAATCTGATTCAGGAGCTCAATGCCCTGGAGAATGTGACACTGCCCCTGATCTATAAGGGAGTGTCCGTCTTTGAGCGGGAGGATATCGCCATGGCGGCCCTGGAGCGGGTGGGCATGGCGGAGCGGGCCCACCACCGCCCCAGTGAGATGTCGGGCGGCCAGCAGCAGCGTGTGGCCATCGCCCGGGCCATCGCCACCCACCCCCCCATCATCATGGCCGACGAGCCCACCGGCGCCCTGGACTCCAGGACCGGTCGGCACGTGCTGGAGATCCTCCGGGATCTGTACCGGAGCGGAACCACGATCCTGCTCATCACCCACGACGACGGGATCGCCGCCACCGCCCGGCGGGAGGTACGGCTGTCCGACGGGCGGATCATCTCGGATCAGGTACAGGAGGTGGACTGGGAATGAATATCTGGCAGGCCTTCAAGATGGCCTTCAAGTCCATCTCCATGAAAAAGACCCGGTCCTTCCTGACTATGCTGGGTATTATCATCGGTGTGGCCAGCGTGGTCATCATGGTGTCGGTGGTTCAGGGACAGAACCGGAAGACCATGGAGTTTTACGAGAAGATGGGAGACAACAAGATCACCGTCTACGCCTACTCCTATTATGATACCAACAATGAGACGTCGCAGAAGCTGTACGACTACTGCCTGACCCTCAGCGATCTGGTGCTGGGGATTACCCCGGATGTGGAGCTGAGTAGCACCATCATGGTCCAGTACAAAGCCAAGACCCTTGCCGTCAACGACTGGGACAATATGATGGGGGGAAGCTATGACTGGGCAAGCCAGATGCACGTCAAGCTTGGTTCCGACCAGTATGGGGTGTGCAACAACTATACCCTGGCCGCCGGGCGGGAGATGACCTATCTGGATGTGGAAAACGCCAATCCGGTATGTGTCCTGGGAGCAGGGGCCAAAGAGGCGCTTTTCGGCTTTACCGACCCGGTGGGGGAGACCATCACCCTCAACGGCGATCCCTTCCTGGTGGTGGGTTACTATGAGCCCATGGACATCGAGTATTCGCCCGAGATGGACAATCTGATCGTCATCCCCTACACGTTCAACCGGACCATGAACAATAACAATACCATCGACAACTATGTGGTCAAGGCCCGGGACGCCAAGTCCACCGTAGAGGCCATGACCCGGCTGGACGCCTATCTGAAGGGGCTGTTCCCCCTGAATGAGTACGGCTACTCCGACGCGGGGAGCTTCGGTGTGAACAGCAACGACAGCTCTGCCCAGGCGGTGGAGCAACAGAGCATGATGCAGTCCCTGGTGCTGGGTGCCATCGCGGGCATCTCTCTGCTGGTGGGCGGTATCGGCATCATGAATATCATGCTGGTCACCGTCACCGAACGTACCAGAGAGATCGGAATCCGCAAGGCCATCGGTGCCGAGCGCAAGAGCATCATCACCCAGTTTCTCATCGAGGCGGCCGTCATCTGTTCCATCGGCGGGATCATCGGCATCGGGATCGGCTGTGTCGGGACACTGATTGCCGGGAAGATCCTCCTCGGGGAGACCGATATGTTGCCCAGCGCGGTGATCACTCTGGGGGCGTTCCTGTTCTCAGTGGTGTTGGGGGTCATTTTTGGAATGTACCCCGCCATCAAGGCCTCCGGCCTGCAGCCGGTGGTGGCCCTGCGGGCGGACTGACGGCCCGGCGGAGTTTTTGCAAGTCCGGGAGAGAAGGAGACAAGGTAAGATGAAAAAAAGACGTTTGATTTCCGCCGTGATGGCGGCCGCCCTGACCCTGAGTCTGGCCCAGCCGCTGGCCGCCGGGGCGGCGAACTCCTCGTTCAGCGATATCTCCGACCAAAACACCGCCGTCAACGCGGATATCCTCCGCCTGATGGGGGTGGTGAGCGGGACGGGGAGCAACCAGTTCGACCCCAGCGGGGGGCTGACCCGGGCCCAGTTCAGCACCATGGTGGTCAACTTCATGCAGAAGGGGGACCAGGTGCCCATCCACACCACCCGCACTATCTTCAGCGATGTCACC
Source organism: uncultured Oscillospiraceae bacterium (assembly GCA_944385075.1). Classification (GTDB taxonomy): domain Bacteria; phylum Bacillota; class Clostridia; order Oscillospirales; family Oscillospiraceae; genus Lawsonibacter. The sequence goes on from CALWVW010000028.1 coordinate 11,623, forward strand.
GGCACCCACTGGGCCCGGGGCTATGTGAATCTGGCCGCCTCCCTGACGGTGAAGGACGGGGAGGAGGAGCTGGCCCTGATCTCCGGAGTGGGCAACGGACAGTTCCGACCCGACGACCCCATCACCCTGGCCCAGGCGGCGACCATCCTGATCCGGGTGTTGGGCTATACCAGCGCCCAGGCGGGAGCGGTCTGGCCCCAGAGCTATATGAATCTGGCCGGCTCCATCGGCCTGAGCGACGGCCTGCCCGCCGACTATAACGCCCCCCTCACCCGGGCCCAGGCCGCCCAGCTCTTTGTCAACGCCCTGCGGTGCAAGACCGCCGGGGGAGAGGTCTACTACACCTCCCTGGGCGAGGTGACCGAGGACACCATCGTCCTGGCGGTCAACGTCCAGACCGACGACGGGAGCGCCACCGGCGCCATCCGCACCACCCAGAGCGAGAGCGCCGAGTCCTATCTGCCCGCCAACGGCCAGGGGGATGTGTACGCCCTCCAGGGCAAGCGGGGGGCCCAGGTCCTCAACGACAAGGGGGAGATCGTCACCTTTGTCCCCGACGACAGCAACGCCATCACCATCACCCTGTCCGGCGACGCCCAGGCCAGCTATGTCCGGGGCACCAACGGCCAGCAGTACACCATCTCCAGCACCACCCCCGTCTATACCTCCGCCCAGGGGGACGGGAAGAACTATGTGGACAGCTACACCACCCTGTATTCGGGCACCCAGCTGACCATGTACTCGGAGCGGGGCAAGATCGTGGCGGTCTACGCCAGCGGCGGGGGCACCACCATCGACTCCGACGCGGTGGTGGTCCTGGGCGACCCCTCGGTGGCCACCTTCCACCAGCTCACCGGCGGGGCCACCAACTTTACCATCATGAAGAACCGGCAGACCATCCGCCTGTCCGATATCGAGCCCTATGACGTGGTCACCTACGACCAGATCAACAACACCCTGGTGGTGTCCGATCTGCGCATGACCTGTGTCTATCAGAACGCCGTCCCCACCGTGAGCGCCCCGGAGACCATCGACGTGCTGGGCAACAAGTTCGACGTGCTCCAGAGCGCCTGGGACACCACCCGGAACTTCCGGCTGGGAGACACGGTGACCCTGCTTCTCACCGCCGACGGCAAGGTGGCCGGAATGGCCGCCCCCAGCGCCCAGACCCGGTCCACCGCCGTGGGCCTGGTGGACGGGGGGAGCGCCACCGTCTTCCTGCCCAACGGCGGCACCCTGGAGCTGGAGGGGACGGTGTCCAACGCCTCCAATTTGGAGGGCCAGCTGGTCATCTTCTCCGGCGGCAAGTCCCAGTTCACCGCCAGCCGGCTGACCGAGAACCGGGCCCCCGGCCCCTTCGATGTGGCCGATATGTACCTGGGCGACCACCGGGTGTCCAACGGGGTGCGCATCTTTGAAAAGGTGACCACCAGTGCCACGGTGGCCATCAACCGGGCCGACCTGACCATGGGGGAGATCCCCGCCAACCAGATCAGCGGCTACCACCTGGACAGCGCCGGGATGGTGGACTACATCGTGCTCAACAACGTCACCGGCGATGCCTATGAGTACGGGATGATAACAGCGGAAGTGACTACGACAGAAGATATTGTGGATGAGACTACCGGAGAAGTAACGACGCCTGGTAAAACAACTACTACCTGGACGCTGAAACGAGGAATCGGTGAAGATATTAAGTTCTCTCCGCTGGCTGGTTACAACGGCCGCGCCGGCGATATCATCGGCGTGGTGGCCAGCAAGAACCGCAGTGGGGACAATATGATCCGCACCATTCTGGAGCTGACCAAGGTGGAGAACGTCTCCCCGGCCAACTTCTTCGACAGCCAGGGGGTCCCCCATGTGACGGTGAACGGCCGCACCTACCGGGTGGCGGACGACGTGGAGTGCTACGGCGCCTTCAACGAAAACCGGATCACCGAAGGGACCTGGTTCACCCAGCCCTCGGCCAACGACCGGCTGAACGCGGTCAAGGCCTTCTCCAGCGACCTGACGGTCTACATCGACCCGGTGGGGGAGAAGGTCCGGGTGATCGTCGCCCACTAGCGCAGATCAAACCAAAAACACGCGCCCGGCCCCAGAGGGGCCGGGCGCGTGTCATGTCCGCGTCATAAAAGCGGGAGGGGGTCGGAGAAGGCGAAGGGGAAGCGGCCCGGCCCGCAGATCCGGGCCAGCTCCTCCCCCCGGGGGGCGAAGATGGGGTCGGCCACCCCGAACACCTGCCAGCCCGCCGCCCGGGCGGCCCCGCAGGCGACGGGGGAGTCGTCAAAGAGGGCGCAGTCCTCCGGCGGGAGACCGAACGCACCGGCCACCCGGCGGTAGAGCGCCGGGTCCCCCTTCTCCAGCCCCAGCTCCGCCGTGGTGAGCACCGGGGAGAGCAGGCCGGTCAGGCCGTGCCGCTCCAGGGCGGCCCGGCACAGGGCGGGCATACAGGAGGTGAGCAGGGCGCAGGGGATCCCCGCCCCCCGGGCCCGGAGCAGGAAGTCCCGGGCCCCCGGTTTCAGCTCCAGCTGTTCCCCGTAGGCCCGCCGGGCCATCTCCTGCCAGGCGGCGGCGATCTCCTCCGGCGAGAGGGGGAGGCGGAACCGGTCCCGGGTGTAGGCCGCCGCGTCGGGGAAGGTGTGGTGGGTCACATACTCGGTGTAGTCGGCGGGCACCGGGTCGATGTGGTAGCGGCCCAGAAAGGCGATGTCGATGTCCAGCCAGATCCCGTTGGAGTCCAGAAGGGTCCCGTCCAGATCAAAAAAGTACACGGCCGCGCCTCCCTTTTCGAAAGCTGGGTTCATACCAGAAGCGCCACGGAAAATCGACGGCCTCCTGGGCGTAGTCGATGCCGATGCGTTTGCCCGCCCGGATCTCCTCCGGGGCGGGGGAGGGGCCCGGGCAGATGAAAAGACAGCCGGTGGCGTCGGTCAGGTCCAGACCGTTCTGCGCCCGGGTGAGGGCCAGCCCCTGGCACAGCTTGCCCGGCCCGTTGAGCAGATTTTTCCGCTGGGCGCTGGTCAATTCTTCCATCTTGCGGTCGAAGCGGTTTTTTGCTATAATATCCTCGCCCTCGACGGGGACCGCCCCCCGGATCAGGACGCCCGCGGGCTCCCCCTCCGGCTCGGTGATGCAGTTCAGACAGTGGTATATGCCGTAGATCAGATAGAGATAGGCGGTCCCGGGCCGGGCGAACAGGGTCTCGGTGCGGGGGGTGCGCCGGTAGCCATAGGCGTGGCAGGCCTTGTCCAGGCGGCCGATGTAAGCTTCTGTCTCGGTGATCTGACAGGCCAGTCTGGTCCCGTCGTCCAGTGTGCGGACCAGGAGCTGGCCCAGCAGGGCCCGGGCCACCGTCAGGGTGTCCCGGTCATAGAATGTGCGCGGCAACGGCTCCAAAGCGGTCTCCCCCTTTTTTACGCGCAGATGTCCATACCATCATAGCACGGCCGGGCCGTATTTTGCAATCTGGAGTTGATCGACTTGTCCCCTGACGTGATGCGAAAAGTGGCAAAGCCCCTCCTGTTCTCCGCCGCCCTGATCTGGGGGAGCACCTTTGTCATGATCAAGGACACCCTGGACTCGGTGCCCACCTTCTACCTCATCGCCATCCGCTTCACCCTGGGAAGCGGGGTGCTGGCCCTGGCCTGCTGGAAGCGGTGGAAGCAGTTCACCCCGGACTACCTGTGGCGGGGCGCCATGGCGGGGTGCTTCCTCTTCCTCACCTACCTGTTGCAGACCGCGGGGCTGACCACCACCACCCCCTCCAAAAGCGCCTTTTTCACGGCGGTGTACTGCGTGATGGTGCCCTTCCTGGCCTGGGGGGTGGCCAAGGTGCGGCCCGACCGGTACCACGTGGTGGCCGCGGTCCTGTGTGTGGCCGGCATCGGGCTGGTGTCCCTGGACGAGCGGCTGACCCTGAACTTCGGCGACCTGCTCACCCTGCTGTCCGCCTTCTTCTGCGCCTGTAACATCGTGGTCCTCCCCCTGCTGTCCCGGGGGAAGGACATCTCCCTGCTGACCGTGTGCCAGTTCACCTTCACCGGCCTCTACGCCTGGGTGGGCGGCGCGCTGACCGAGACCTTCCCGGCCCAGGCCCTTTTGAACCCGGAGGCCTATCTGCCCCTGCTCTATCTGAGCGTCCTGGCCACGGCGGTGGCCCTCCTGTTCCAGAACGTGGGGATGGTGTGGTGCAACCCCACCTCCGCCGCCCTTCTGCTGTCGCTGGAGTCGGTGTTCGGGGTGCTGTTCTCCATCCTGTTCTATGGGGACCCGGTGACCGTCCAGCTGGTGCTGGGCTTCGGGCTGGTCTTTTTGGCCATCGTGTGCTCCGAGACCAAGTTCTCTTTCCTGCGGAAAAAGCCCGGCGGCGAGGCGCTGGACCTCTGAGCGGAGCTGTGCTCCCCCTGTCCACGGACAGGGGGAGTTATTTTTATAAAATAAAAAATAAAATTAAATATTGACTTTAATAAAATTAAAGTATATAATGGGGACAGAACAGAGAGGAGGGACGCTGATGGCCATAGAACTGGTGCCCGACTGGATGTCGAATCTGGAGGAGGAGGACGTGGCCTTCATCAAGAAATTCATTCTGGCCTCCGGATCCCTGAAGGAGGTGGCGGCCCAGTACGGGGTGACCTACCCCACCGTGCGCCTGCGGCTGGACCGGCTGATCCAGAAGATCAGGATCGGGGAGGACGTGGCCGCCGACCCCTATATCGCCACCATCAAGCGGCTGGCGGTCAACGAGCGGCTGGACTTTGACACGGCCAAGCTGTTGATCCAGGAGTATAAGAAGACCCGGAGCGGGTCCGGTATGTAGAGAAGGAGGAGAACGATGGCTTCACTGGGTTTGGTGTTTGGGAGTGTCTCCCTGTTGATGGCGCTGGCGAGTATGTTACTCCCGGTGGCCCTGCTGGCGGCCCTGCAGGTCTGGCTGTGCCGGAAGAGCCTCCGGCTGGGGCTGATCCTGCCCGTTTTGTCCCTGCTGGTGGCGTTGCTGGTCACGGCGAGCATCGCCGCCTTTGGACAGGTGGCCGGCGGGTCCTACATGAGCGGCGGGACCCTGGTCACGGAGGAGGACGGAACGGTGATCGAGGAGAAGGTCTATGAGGACGGGATGGTCACCGTCTATGACGGGGAGGGGAATGTGGTGGACCAGTACCCCGACCCCGACGCCCCGGAGCAGACCAACAACACCCTGGCGGTGTGGGGGATCGCGGCGGCGGTGTTCCTGGTGGCCAATGTCCCCACCCTGATCTTCGGGGGGATCTGGCTCCACTTCAAAAACCGGCGGGACTTTCAGGACGACTTGAAGCGGATGCGCATCGAGGACCTGGAGTAGCCCGGGCCGGGAGCGGGATAGGAAAAGGCCCGGCGGCATATAGCCGCCGGGCCTTTTGCTCTGTCTCGGTTACAGCTTGGCCTCCAGGGCCACCCAGCCGTTTTTCTCCCGCCGGCCGGTCAGGGTGAGTCCGGCCTTTTGCAGGGCGGCCTCCACCTCGTGGGCCCGGGTGTCGATGATGCCTGAGCACAGGAACACCCCATCCTCGGCCAGCAGTCCGGGCACCTGGGGGGCCAGAGGAATGATCACGTCGGCCACGATGTTGGCCAGCACCAGGTGGTACCGCTGTTGGGCCAGCTCCGCGGCCAGCGCCCGGTCGGCCAGCACGTTGCCCGCCCGAACGGTGTAGCGGTCCCGCCCGATACCGTTGAGAGCGGCATTTTCATAGGCTACATCCACCGCCTTGGGGTCGATATCCACTGCTGTTGCTCGGCTGGCGCCCAGGCACAGGGCGGCAATGGACAGGATGCCGCTTCCACAGCCCAGGTCCAGCACCGGTCTGCCCGAAGCGGTGTGCTCCTCCACTCCCTCCAGACACAGCTGGGTGGAGGCGTGGGAACCGGTGCCGAAGGTGAGGCCGGGGTTCAGGTAGAGGGGGACCCGTCCCGGGGGAACAGGGGCCTCCCGCATCCACTC
>CALWVW010000029.1 GCA_944385075.1 uncultured Oscillospiraceae bacterium
CCTCTGACGAGGCATAAACGCTCTCTGTCGTCCCCCGACCCACACCTTCCGCCGAGAAAGGAGCCTTCCTATGCGACGACCCCTCGCCCTTCTGCTGGCCGCCCTGTCCCTGGCGCTGGCCGGCTGTGCCCCCGCCGCCCCCGGGGGGGCCTCCTCCGCCCCGGGGAGCCTCTCCTCCCCCGACCTGTCCGCCGCCCAGTCCCAGCCGGACCCGGAGCCCCAGCCGGAGCCCGTACCGGAGCCCGACCCCCGGCAGGAGACCGTGGACCGGGCGCTGTCCGGCATGACGCTGGAGGAGAAGGTGGGCCAGCTGTTCTTCGCCCGGTGCCCGGAGATGCACGCCGCCGCCCTGGCGTCGGAGTACCACCTGGGGGGCTACATCCTCTTTGGCCGGGACTTCAAGGACAGGACCCGGGAGGAGGTGACCGACTGCATCGCCGCCTACCAGCGGGCCGCCGATATCCCTCTGCTCATCGGAGTGGATGAGGAGGGCGGCACCGTGGTGCGGGTGAGCTCCAACCCGGAGCTGGCCCCCCACCGGTTCCAGCCCCCCCAGAAGCTGGCGCTGGCCTCCTCCGGACAGGGGGACGTCTTCGCCGAGGACGCCTGGGAGAAGAGCAGTCTGCTCCTGTCCCTGGGCATCAACGTGAACTTCGCCCCGGTGGCCGACGTGTCCACCGACCCCGGCGACTTCATCTATGACCGCACCCTGGGCCAGGACGCCCAGGCCACCGCCGGGTATGTCACCTCGGTGGTGGAGGCCATGGGGGACTGCGGCATCGGCTCGGTGCTCAAGCACTTTCCCGGCTACGGCAACAACGTGGACACCCACACGGGGATCGCCGTGGACCAGCGGCCCTACGAGGGCTTCGTGGCCTCCGACTTTCTCCCCTTCCAGGCGGGGATCGCCGCCGGGGCGGACGCGGTGCTGGTGAGCCACAACATTGTCACCTGCATGGACGGCGACCTGCCCGCCTCCCTGTCCCCGGAGGTCCACCGGGTCCTCCGGGAGGAGCTGGGCTTTGACGGGGTGGTCCTCACCGACGACCTGGCCATGGACGCCATCGACCAGTACGCCCGGGAGGGGTCGGCGGCGGTGCTGGCCCTTCAGGCGGGCAACGACATGGTGGTGACCACCGACTTCACCCAGCAGATCCCCCAGGTGCTCCAGGCCCTGGAGGAGGGGGTCCTCTCCCTGGAGGTCATCGACCGGGCCGCCGCCCGGGTGCTGGGCTGGAAATATGACCTGGGACTCCTCGCCTGAGACAAAAAAATCAGCCGGCCTGCCGCACTGTGCGGCAGGCCGGCTCGCTTATCCAAGTATCAGCATCAAGACCGGGATGGTGACCAGACAGGCCAGCACCGAGAGGCAGGCCCCCGTGGCCGCGTACTCCTCGTCCGCCCCGTAGGCCCCGGCCATCACCGTCACCTGGCTGACCACCGGCAGGGCGCTCTCCACCACAAACACGTCCCGGGCCAGGCCCTCCACCCCGAACAGGAGGCAGAACAGCCAGCAGATCGCGGGGGACAGCCCCAGCCGGATCACCAGCATGGCGGGCAGGCCCGGCATCAGACGCAGATTTCTCAGCCCCAGCTCATACAGGATGAATCCGCAGTAGATCAGCGCCAGGGGGGACACGGAGTCCCCGATATATCCGGCAAACCGCATCACCGGGGTCGGGAGCTCCCATCCCAGCGCCAGCAACAGGAGAGAGGCCAGCACCGCCAGAATGGGCGGCTTGGTGAACAGATCCCGCAGGAAGCCGCCCACTCCCCCGCCCCGGCTCCCCCCGTCGCCGGAGCGCTCGATGAGCAACAGGCCCACCGACTGCAAAAAGCTGGTATTCGCCAGATAGTACAGCATCACATAGGGCATGCACGCCTCCCCAAACAGCTGGGTGCTCACCGGGATCCCGATGAACAGCGTATTGGACAGCCCCGCCATGGCCACAAAGACGCCCCAGCGCCCCCGGGGCAGGCGGAGGAGGGCCGCCACCCCCGCCGAGATCAGCAGGGTGACCCCCACCCCCAGCAGGGCGGACACCACCAGCAGTCCGGCCCGGGCCAGGTCGTCGTGGTCCAGATTGTCCAACAGCCCCACGACACAGTTACAGGGCACGGCGATATTGATGATGTATTTGCTGACAAACTTCTTTTCCCGGGCGGTCATCCAGCCGCGCACGCCCATCCCGTAGCCCACTGCCATCAGCATCAGCAGGACCAGACAGGCCGACAGCGCGTTCAAAAATCCGGCCATGCGCTCTCCCTCCCCAAAACAGAGCCCCGGGTGCCATCCTCGCACCCGGGGCCTCTCTTACTCCTGCGGGGCGGCGGGCTTACTTCCGCCTCCCCGGGAACGGCGCCGGCGGCGGTGGCCCCCCTTCCGCTCTCCGCCCTCGGCGGGCTTCTCCCCTCCGCCGGGCGCGGCCTGAGGGGCCGCCTGGGCCTTGGGGGCGGTCTCCTCTCTCCCTTCGCCCTTGGGCCGGCGGTGACGGCTCCTGTTCCGGCGGCGGGCGGGCTTGGGCTCCTCCCGGCGCTCCTCGGACATCTCCGCTCTGGCGGGGAAGGCCGCCTCCAGGGCGGCGGTCAGCATCTCCTCCTCGGCGGGCTGCTCCTCCGGCTGATAGCGGAGCTTGGCCAGCTCGGACAGGGGGGGCTCCACATAGTCCTCCGGCCGCTTTCCCTTCCCGTTCCGGATGACGCACAGCTCGCAGTTGCGGTAGCACTGGGGGGTCTCCGGGGCGGAATCCAGCCGCACCTGCACCGTCTGCCGCAACAGGTTGACGCTGGACACCGTCCCCGCCCCGTCCGGCGTCTCCACAAAGGACTCCACCTTGGGGGCCCGTTTGACCAGATCCTCATAGGCCTCCTGCTCATACTTCAGACAGCACATGAGCCGGCCGCAGGTGCCCGAGATCTTGGTGGGGTTCAGAGACAGGTTCTGGGTCTTGGCCATCTTGATGGACACCGGCTGGAAGTCATCCAGAAACTGGGCGCAACAGAAGGGCCGCCCACAGATCCCCAGACCGCCCAGCATCTTGGCCTCGTCCCGGACGCCGATCTGCCGAAGCTCGATGCGGGCGTGGATGGTGCTGGCCAGGTCCTTCACCAGGGCCCGGAAGTCCACCCGCCCCTCCGAGGTGAAGAAGAACAGCACCTTGCTCCCGTCAAAGCTGTACTCCGCGCTGACCAGCTTCATGTCCAGACCGTGCTCCAGGATCTTCTGCTGACAGATCGCGAAGGCCTTTTTCTCCTTCTCCCGGTTGCTCTCCACAGACCGGGTGTCCTCCGGCGTGGCGGCCCGCACCACGGGGCGCAGGGGCGCGGTGAGCTCGATCTCGTCGATCAGCGTGTTCTCCTGGACACAGTAGGCATATTCCGTCCCTCTGGAGGTCTCGACGATCACCCCGTCCCCCGGCCGGAACTGTTGCCCATTGGGATTAAAATAGTACTGCTTTCCCCCGCTTTTGAAGCGGACGCTGATAATCTCAATCACAAGAATGTCCTCCTTGCTCTATTGTTCCAAAAACATCCCCGCGCACAGCCAGCCCGCCAGCTGGCCGGCGTTGCCGTTGAGCTGGGCCGCCCCCCGCAACCGGCGGATCAGATCCTCCGCCCGCAGGAGCCGCCGCCGGTGGGCACTGCGGCCCGCCCGCGCCCCCAGCTCCGCCGCCAGGGCGTCCAACAGCGCGATCAGCCCCTCCCGGTCCTCTTTCTCCAGGGGGAGGGCCGTCTCAAACAGGGACAGCTCCGTCCCCCGCTCCAGGGCGTCCGCCAGTTGCTGGACGCGGGCGCTCCGCGCCCGGCCCTCCTCCGGCGCCTCCAGCTGGGCCACAGCCCGGCCCAGGATCCCCTGGCAGTCCCTGGCCGCCCGGCACAGCTCCGCCTCGTCCCGGTCGGGAAAGCGCGCCCGGAGCCAGCGCTCCCCCTCTCCGGGGGACACCGGCGCCAGGGCCAGCTCCTCGCACCGGGAGCGCACCGTCTGGAGCAGTCCCCCGGGGTTCTCCGCCAACAGCAGAAAGGCGGCATAGCCCGGGCCCTCCTCCAACAGCTTGAGCATGGCGTTCTGGGCGGAGGGGTTCATCTGGTCGGCCCGCTCCAGCAGATAGATCTTCCGCTCCCCCTCGTTGGGGCGGATATAGGCGTCCGCCCGGAGCTGGCGCACCTGATCCACCGAGAGGGCCTTCCCCTCCCCGGCCCCGGACAGGACCGTCACGTCCGGATGGATCCCCCGCAGGACCTTTTTACAGGGGGTACAACGGCCACAGGGGGCCTCGTCCCCCCCCTCGCACACCATGGCCGCCGCCAGAAGGCGCGCCAGGGTGTGCCGCCCGGAGCCGGCGGGGCCGGAGATGAGATAGGCGTGGGACAGCTCCCGCCGCTGGGACAGCTGTTCTTTGATGCGCCCGTTGCCTGCCAGTGTAAGAAATTTCATCTCGCTCCCCGTCCATCCCGTATTTTCCTGGTCACTGTGAGAGGATCCGTACCTCTGTCATCATATTATAGCCTATTTTCTCCAGATAGGCCAGCTCTTTTTTCCCGATCTCCTCTCCCGGCGCCACCACGGGGACACCGGGGGGATAGGGGGCGATCTGACAGGCCGCCACCTCCCCCTCGCACCGGGCGAGGCGCTCCACCCGGCTCCCGGCAAAGAGGGCCTGCCGGGGGGACAGCACCCGCCGGGGCAGGAAGGGGGCCGGGAGAGGCGGGCAGGGGCCCAGACCGTCCCGCAATTCCTCCAGTCCGCGCTCCAGCCGGTCCAGATTCTCCCCGTTGTCCTGGGCGGTACAGATCAGCACCACGTGCCCCCCGTCCTCCATCTCCGGGAAGATCCCCCGCTCCTCCAGATCCCGGGCAAAGGCGGGGCCGTCCTTCACCCGGAGGGTGAGCCGGGTCGGGTCCAGGGCCAGAGGGGCGCCCAGGGCGGGGAACCGCTCCCGCAACCGGGCCACCCGGCGGGCGGTCTCCTGATAGACGGCCGCCCCTCCCTCCTCCAGCCACTGCCGGGCCGCGTCCAGGCTGGCCAGCATGGGGTAGGAGGGACTGGAGCTCCCGTACAGGCTGGCCCGGAGCCGGACCAGGTCCGGGTCAAATCCCCGGTAAAACAGAAGGGCGGACTGCCCCATGGCCGGTAGGGTCTTGTGGGCGGACACCACCACCACATCCGCCCCCAGGAAGGGGTTGTCCCCAAGGAAGGGCAGATGGGCCCCGTGGGCCCCATCCACAAAAAGTTTTCCACCGTGGGCGTGGACCACCCGGCCGATCTCGGATACATCCGATAATATCCCGGCATATGTCGGGGAGGTAATACAGACTGTTTTCACATCCGGGTGCTGTTCCAGCATTTTTTCCACATCCCGGCCGGAGATCGGGCCGATCAGGTTCTCCCCCTCCAGCCAGGGCCGCTCCAGGTAGACCGGCTCCAGCCCCAGGAGGGCCAGCGCGTTGAAGGCCGCCCGGTGGCAGTTCCGGTCCAGGAGCACCTTATCCCCCGGCGCACAGCACAGGGCCAGCGCCGTGTGGATCCCCATGGTGGACCCCCCCGTCAAAAACTGGCACCCGGAAAAGCCGAACCGCTCCGCCCACAGTTGCTGTGCCGTGTCAAAGGGCTCGCCCGCGGTATACAGGTTTCCGGTGGTGGGGATCTCCGTCACGTCGATGGGGGCCAGAGGGGCCAGCTCCGGGAGGGGCAAAAACCGCCCCTTGTGGCCCGGCATATGGAACCGGGCGGGGTCCCCGGCGGCGTAGCTTCGCAACACATCACAGAGCGGGGTGGGCATGAGACAGTACCTCCCAATCAAAATGCGGCGGGAGAAAATCTCTCCCGCCGCTGAGCAATCTCTTATTTCTGTCCAGGGGCGTAGGCCACCACAGTGCGGCGGTTGGGCTCCACCCCGGTGGAGTAAGTAGTGACGTTGGGGTAGTCCTGCAGGGTCGTGTGGATCACATGGCGCTCATAGGCGTTCATGGGCTCCAGGGTCATATTCTTCCGGTACTTGACCACCTTGCCGGCCACCTTGACCGCCAGCCGCTGGAGGGACTCCTCCCGCTTGGCCCGGTAGCCCTCGGCGTCAATGTGGATGCGGACCCGTTTGGACTGGCCCCGGTTGACGGAGTAGCTGGTCAGCTGCTGGATGGCGTCCAGGGTCTCCCCCCGGCGGCCGATGATGGCCCCCAGGTTCTTCCCCTGGAGCACCACCTTGTAGTTGCCCTCCTCGGTCACAAAGACCTCCGGCTCCGCCTGGACCTCCAGGTGTTCCATCAGTCCGGCCAGGAACTCCCGGATCTTCTGGGCGCGCTCGTCATCCTCCGCGGCGGGGGATACCTGCACCGGCTCCGGGCGGGGGGTATTGTCGATCAGCACCTCGTCCCCCTCCTGGACCTGGCTCTCCCGCCGGGTCTGGCGCGGCTGCTCCCGCCGCTCCGGACGGGGGGCGGGCTTCTTCCGCGCCGGGGGCTCCATGCCGGGCTTGGCGGCCAGAATGGTCTCCTCCTCCGGGGCGGCAGGGGCAGGCTCCTCCTTCTCCTTTTCCGGCGCCGGCTTCGGGGCCTCCACCGGCTTCTCCTGCGGCTCCTGCTGGGGCTTCGCGGTCAGCTCCTCCTCCAGCAGATCCTTTCTGGGGCGGGGAACGCCGTTCTCCTCCTCATAGGTCACCCGGACCTTGGCCGGGTTGCTACCAAAACCTAAAAATCCGGACTTGGCCCGCTCGATGACCTCCACGGACACATCGTCCCGCTCCAGCCCCAGCTGGAACAGGGCGGCGGAAATGGCGTCCTCCTCGGAGCGGCCGGTCGTCTCGATCCACTTTACCATCATCAGCCCTCCTTCTTCTCCGTCTCTTCCGGCGCCTCAGACGCCTCCCCCTCCGGGGCGGCCTCCTTCTGCGCGGGCTCCTCCTGCCCCTCGGTAGCGCTCTCCTGGGGGGCTGGGGCGGCGGTTTCCTCCGCCGCGGGCTCACTTCCCACGGTCTGCTCCTCCTGGACGGGGGCGGCCTGCTCGGTCACAGGCGCCTGTACCTCCGGGGACTGCTCCGTCTGATCCGCCTGGGGGAGCTCCTGCTTCTGCTCCTCCGGCTTCTTCTCCTGGCTCTGTCCCCTCTTCTTCCCCTTCTTGGCCTGCTCCTCCATCTGCTGGGCACGGATCAGGTCGTTGGGGTTCACATAGGGGGTCACGCCGCCGAACCGGTCGGGGATGTAGGCGCGGCCTCTGGCATAGGCCCGGAGGCCCTCGCGGCTGTCCTCCTTGTTGATGCCCTCCTGCTCCGGCTCCTCATCCTTCTTCTTGGGGGCGCGCTTTTTCTTGCCCCGGTTCTGCTTCTCCTCCTCGATCCGGCGAGCCCGCTCCAGACGGGCCTCCTCCTTGCGGCGCTTCTCCTCTTCCTTGGCCTGGCGCTCCCGCTCCTCGGCGGCCTTCTGCGCGGCCTCATAGTCCTTCTTCAGCAGTTTTCCGCAGATGACCTCCTGTCCCATGCTCACCACATACTGGGCGATCCAGTAGATGGACAGCCCGGCGGGCACGGTAAAGCCGATCCACAGGGACATCAGCGGCATCATCCACATCATCATCCGGTTGGTCCGGTCCGCCTGCTCGTTCTGCACCTTGTTGTTCATCCGGTTGGTGGCCAGCGACACCTTCATGCTCAAGAACGAGGTCGCCGTGGACACCAGCGGGAGCAGGAACAGGCCGATGGAGTCCCAGCCCAGCCCGTTGTCCCAGAAGGTCAAGGTGGGGATATCCGCCAGATTGATGCCCAGGAACTGGAAGTTCAGCACGAACAGCCCGTCGCCGGCGCCGGCAAACTGGGCGTTCAGCGCGGTCTGGAGGGCGGACAGGTTGTCCGGCGTCACCAGGGAGAGCAGATACAGCTGGTTATAGGTGCTGTTCTGGAAGACGGAGGCGATCTCTCCGCTGGCCAGCTCCTCCACCAGCTTGTTCATGCTGTCCTGGCTGACCCAGCCGTGGGCCACGGCCGCGGTCTCCCAGCTCAGCTCCTGGGCCAACAGCTGGATCTGCTCCATGGTCAGGCCCATGAAATAGGTCAGCGGCTCCCGGATCACCCCGAACAGGGCAATCAGGATGAACATGGGGATCAGGGACCAGAGACAGCCCCCCATGGGGTTGATCTTCTCCTGCTCATAGAGCCGCTGGACCTCCAGATTATAGCGCTCCCGGTCCTTGCCATACTGCTTCTGCAGTTGTTGCAACTTCCCCGAGAGCATGGTTGTCTTGATCATGCTCTTTTTGCTCTTCAGTGTGACCGGGAACAGAATCAGCCGGATCACAATGGCGAACAAGATCAGCGCCAGGCCATAGCTGGAAAAGAAGTCATAAAACGTCAGCAAAAGCCAGGCAAAGGGTTTTAGTATGATACCCACAACATAACCTCCACATGTCAGGATGGGGTGGCAGTTCTCCAGCCCTCCGCCCCCTACGGGACCGGATCATACTGGATGGATTTCTGCCGGTGGAACGGATGGCACCGCAGGAGCCTGCGCAGAGCGAGCCATCCCCCCCTGAGGGCGCCGTACTTCTCCACCGCCTCCAGCGCGTAAGCGGAGCAGGTGGGAATGAACCGGCAACAGGGCGGGCGCAGGGGGGAGATCGACCGCCGGTAAAAGCGGATCAGGGCCAGCAAAACCCGTTTCATGGCTCCCCTCCCTCCGTCGCAATCAATCCCAGCTTTTTCATCAGGTGCAGAAAGCTCCGCTCCACATCCTGATAGCGGCCGAACAAAAGCTTTGTCCGGGCCACCACCACAAGGTCAAAACCGGGGATCAGCTTGCTCTCGTTGGTGCGGTACAACTCTCGGATGCGGCGGCGGGCAAAATTCCGCTTGACCGCGTTGCCCAATTTCACTCCCGTCGTGATGCCCAGCCGGCTCCCCGGCCGGCCGTTCCGGCGGCAATATACAGCAAAATAGGGCGAGACGGCGCTCTTTCCCTTCTGATAGAGGCGGCGGAACTCATGATTCTGTTTCAAGGAAACGGTGTGTCTCACGGGATCCCCTCCACCCCTCTCCGGGCGCGCAAAAATGGGCATATGCACAGATAGGGCGGGGGAATCCATCCCACGCCCCTTTTGCGCGAACATATCCATTGTGTCCCAGCCGGAGCTCATCCGAGCATTTCGCCTGTCAGGCCCCACCTGTTGGGGGGCCGTCACTGTTCTCAGTGGGTCAGGCGGATACGGCCCTTCGCACGACGGCGAGCCAGAACCTTGCGACCATTGCGGGTAGCCATACGCTTACGGAAACCGTGCTCTTTGGAGCGCTGACGCTTTTTGGGCTGATAGGTACGAAGCATGGGGGACACCTCCTCATCTGAACTTAAGCCGGCTCTCCCGGCTCAACAACAGTCCGGACGGACTGCGGTCTACCTCTTCGGCCTGCCCGGACGGGCGGCCGTCCTCCTGAAAACAGGCCCTCTCCCTCTGCCACATGGGAGGGGATCCGGCCCTGCTCCAAGAGATACGTCCCTCATTATAGCGGATATCCCTGTCTTCTGTCAACTTCTTTTTTCTCTTTTCCCTTAGAAATTCCGTCGGAAGCCGGGTTTTCCCATATCTTGTGTCTGAAAAATTTTTCCCACACAATTTTTCCTCTCCGGGAGAAGAAATGTGGATACACTTATAAATAAAAATAGAGGAAACTTCTTGCGGGAAACCCCTGAATTTGGTATAATAGAAGTGGAAGATTGTCTGATCTCTCCACCAACTGCCGCCTTCTCCGGAGCTCTCCGGGGGAGGCGCTTTGAAAGTCTATCTCAGGGGCCCGTTCCGTCCCCTGTCCATTCCGCAGACACAAAGGAGGACAACCCATGAACCCCGCCACCGAAGTGTGGGAAAAGGTGGCCGCCCTGATGCAGGCGGACATGACAACCACCACCTGGAACACCTGGTTCGACGACGCCACCGCCGTCAGTCTGGAGGAGACGCGTTTTATCCTGTACAGTCCCACCCGCCTGAAGCGGGACATCATCGTCGCCCGCTACCTCCCTCTGATCCAAAACGCGCTCCACGAGCTGTTTTCCGCAGAGTTTGAAGTGGTCGTCCTGACCGAGGACGAGCTGTCCGGCTTTGAGGAGAACACCAAGCAGAACAATTTTCTTCCGGGGACGGAGGAATACACCTTTGAGCGGTTCGTGGTGGGCTCCTCCAACAAATTTGCCCACGCCGCCGCCCGGGCGGTGGCGGACCACCCGGGTATGAGCTACAACCCCCTGTTCATCTACGGGGAGTCCGGCCTGGGCAAGACCCACCTGCTCTACGCCATCGCCCACAAGATCCACGAGGAGCACCCCAGCTACAAGGTGGTCTATATCAAGGGCGACACCTTCACCAACGAGCTGATCCACGCCATCCGGGAGGGCCGGAACCAGGAGTTCCGGGAGAAGTACCGGGGGGCCGACGTGTTCCTGATGGACGACGTGCAGTTCATCGCCGGCCGGGACTCCACCCAGGAGGAGATGTTCCACACCTTCAACACCCTGTACGAGCTGAAAAAGCAGATCGTCTTCACCTCCGACCGGCCGCCCAAGGAGATGCTCCGGCTGGAGGACCGGCTGAAGACCCGGTTCGAGTGGGGCCTGCTGGCCGACATCCAGCGGCCCGACTACGAGACGCGCATGGCCATCATCAAGAACAAGGCCATCCGCATGGGGATGGAGCTCCCCGACTTTCTCATCCAGTTGATCGCGGAGAACATCACCGCCAACGTCCGGCAGATCGAGGGGACCGTCAACAAGATCATGGCCTACCAGGACCTAATCGGGGACACGGTGGACAAGAACACCGTCATCCGCGCGGTCAAGGACATCTTCAAGGAGAAGTCCGACATCCTCCCCACCGCCGACGTCATCATCGAGGAGGTCTGCAAGTTCTATAACATCGAGCCCGCCACCCTCCGGGGGCAGGGCCGGTCCAAGGACATCTCCCTGGCCCGGCAGATCGCCATGTACCTCATCCGGCAGATGGTGGGCACCTCCCTGAAGGACATCGGAAAGGAGTTTGACAACCGGGACCACAGTACGGTGCTCAACTCCCTGTCCCGGATCGAGGCTCTGGTCAAAAACGACCCGGAAAAGGCGGAGATCATCAAGGACATCACCACCAACATCAACAACCGGTACGAGTGACCTGTTTTCCACAGAAAAAGTGGAATGTGGACTTCTCCGTGTGGAATGATCTGCTCTCTCCACATTTCTCCGGTGGTCCGCCTTTTTTCTCCACACCACCTGTGGAGGCGCCTCTCCCTGTCCCCCATGGCTGTGCGCCCCTTTTCCACAAAAATTTTCCCTACTGACTACTATTACGACTCAAATCCTTTTCCTCTTTCCCTGAGGAGAAAAAACGGAGGGATATACAATGAAATTCTCCTGTGAAAAAGCGCTCCTGTCCACCGCCGTCACCGTGGCCTCCCGGGCCGTGGCGGTCAAAAGCTCCATCCCTGCCATGGAGGGCATCCTGATCGAGACCAAGGACGGCCTGCGGCTGACCGGGTACAATCTGGAGACCGGCATCCAGGTCTCCGTCCCGGCGGAGGTGACGGAGCCGGGCTCCCTGGTGCTGTCCGCCCGCCTCTTCGGCGAGATCGTCCGCAAGATGCCGGACGACGTGGTGGTCTTCTCCTCCCAGGGATATATGGTGAACATCAAATGCGGCATGTCCGAGTTCAATATTCTCGGGACCGACCCCGAGGAGTTCCCGGAGCTCCCCACCGTGGACCAGCAAAACGCCCTGACCATGGACCAGCCGGTCCTGCGGGCCATGATCGGGCAGACGCTGTTCGCCGTCAGCGACAATGAGAGCCGCCCCATCCACACCGGCTCCCTCTTTGAGGTGGACGACACGGGGCTGACCATCGTCTCTGTGGACGGGTACCGGCTGGCCCTGCGGCACGAGGGGGTCGCGGAGAAGCGGGGAGCGGACGCCTTCTCCTTTGTGGTCCCCGGCTCTGCCCTCAGCGAGGTGGAGAAGATCTGCTCCGGGGAGGAGAGCGTCACCATCACCCAGGGCGCCCGGCACATCATGTTCCAGACCGGGGACACCGTGCTGGTCTGCCGGAGGCTGGAGGGGGACTTTTTGGCCTACCGCAACGCCATCCCCCGGAACAACACCATCCGGGTGGAGGTGGAGACCCGCGCCCTCCTCTCCTCCATCGAGCGGGTGTCCCTGATCATCAGCGAGAAGCTGAAGTCCCCCCTGCGCTGTATTTTTGGGGACGGAGTGGTGGACATCACCACAAAGACCGCCATCGGGGACGCCGCTGACCAGTGCCCCATCAGCGGGGACGGCCAGGAGCTGGAGATCGGATTCAACAACAAGTATCTGATGGACGCCCTGAAGGCCGCGCCGGCGGAGAAGCTCCGGCTGGAGTTCACCTCCGGCGTCGCCCCCTGTGTCATCCTGCCCGCGGAGGGGGAGGAGAACTTCATCTATATGGTCCTCCCGGTCCGGCTGAAGGCGAACTGAGCGGCTCCTGTCAGCACAGAGAGAAAAAACTGTCCCATCAGAGGTACGATATGGACACACATCAGATCAAGATCACAACAGAATTTATCAAGCTACAGGACCTGTTGAAATTTTCCGGCGCGGTGGAGACAGGGGGCGACGCCAAGCGGATCATCCAGGAGAGCCGCGTGGAGGTCAACGGGGAGCCCTGTACCATGCGGGGCAAGAAGCTCCGCCCCGGGGACCGGGCCACCATCGACGGCGAGACGGAACTGATCGTGGTATGATCATACGCACATTGGAGCTGGACTACTTCCGCAACTATGTCCACCTGGAGGCCCAGTTTGATCCGCGGGTAAACCTGATCTACGGGGACAACGCCCAGGGAAAGACCAATCTGCTGGAGGCCATCGCCTACCTGTCCTCCACCCGGTCCCACCGGACCCGGTTCGACAAGGATCTGATCCTGATGGGCGTGGACTCCGCCTTTCTCCGGGGCGAGGTGAACGGCCGGGGGCGGGACTTCACCCTGGAGGCCAAGCTGTTCCGCGGCCGGGGGCGGCAACTGTTCTCCAACGGCGTGCGGCTGAAGACAGCGGGGGAGCTGGCCGGGATCCTGACCACGGTGCTCTTTTGTCCGGAGGACCTGGACCTGATCCGGGAGGGCGGGATAGCCAGAAGAAAATTTCTGGACAGCGCCATCTGCCAGTTGCGGCCCCGGTATGCCCAGGCCCTGGCGGAGTACCACCGGCTCTACGACCACAAGACCCGGATCCTTCGGGACTGGCAGGAGAATCCCTCCCTGCTGGACACCCTGGACGATTTCAACCTCCGCATGGCCCAGACCGGGGCCATCCTGATCCACTACCGGGCCCACTTCATCAAGCGGCTCCGGGAGCACGCGCCGGCCATCCACCGGGAGTTCTCCGGCGGGCGGGAACAGCTGGACCTCACCTATGAGACGGTCTCCACAGTCCACGACCCGTTGCGGCAACCCAGAGAGATCCTGGCCGCCCTGCTGGACCACCAGGAGAGCCACCGGCAGGCGGAGCTGGACGCCCGGCAGTGTCTCTCCGGTCCCCACAAGGACGACCTGTTGGTCCAGATCAACGGGAACCCGGCCCGCCTGTTCGGCTCCCAGGGGCAGACCAGGACGGCGGCCCTGTCTCTGAAGCTGGCCCAGCGGGAGATCTTTCAGGAGGAGACGGGGGAGTGGCCCGTCCTTCTGCTGGACGATGTGCTGTCCGAGCTGGACCCCAAGCGGCAGGCCTTCGTGCTGAACCATATCCAGGGGGGACAGATCTTCATCACCTGTTGCGAGGAGGAGAAGTTGGAGGGCCTGTCCGGCGGAAAGGCCTTCCTGGTCCGGGAGGGGACGGTCATCCCCCATTGACGGAGCAAAAGGAGGGTCTATGCCCATCATTCTCGGCCTGTTTGGCCTGGCCCCCCTGCTACTGGGGCTGACAGCGGAATATCTGTGCTTTCGTCTCCCCAGGAGGAGAAAGTTCTGGCGCGCCCTCCCCCCCGCCCTCGCGGTGCTGTTTGCCGGGGTCGCGGGGGCGGTCCGGCTGGAAAACTGGTCGTCGGAGGCGGTCTCCCCGGTCACACAGCTTCTGATCTTCCCCGGCCTGCCGGCGATGTGCCTGCTGGCGGGCTGTTGGCTGGGTTGGCGGCTGTGGAGGCGGCGCTGGGGACCCAGAGTGGTGAGAGACCAGCGGGGAGGGGACCGGTAATGTATGTGCATCTGGGACAGTCCGCAGTGCTCCCCCACCGGGAGATCCTGGGGATCTTTGATCTGGACAACGCCAGCTGGGCCTATAAGACCCGGGAATTTCTGGAGCGGGCCGAGCGGGAGGGCCGGACCATATGGCTGACGGAGGACCTGCCCCGCTCCTTCATTCTGGCGGGAGGAAAAGAGGGCCTGCCAAAGGTCTATATGTCCCCGCTGACCGCGGCGACCATCCTGGGCCGCATGAGACAGAAGTCCATTGAGTAATTTTAATAGGTATGATAACAGAGAGTTGAGAAAGGAGAGGAAAGAGATCCTCTTTTCCCTCCCTTCTCAACCCTCTATCCGCAGAAAACGGGAGGTTACGCTATGTCTGAATTCAACGAAGAGCGCGAGTTGCACTCCACCCAGGTGGAGCACGAGTACGGCGGCTCTGAGATCCAGGTGCTGGAGGGGCTGGAGGCGGTGCGCAAGCGCCCCGGTATGTACATCGGCTCCACCAGCGAGTCGGGCCTGCACCACCTGGTATACGAGATCGTGGACAACTCCATCGACGAGGCCCTGGCGGGCTACTGCACCGACATCACGGTGACCATCAACCCGGGCAACACCATCACCGTCACCGATAACGGCCGGGGCATCCCCGTGGACATCCAGCCCCAGACCGGCCGGCCCGCCCTGGAGGTGGTGTTCACCATCCTCCACGCCGGCGGCAAGTTCGGCGGTGGCGGGTACAAGGTGTCCGGCGGCCTCCACGGGGTGGGCGCCTCGGTGGTCAACGCCCTGTCCGAGTGGCTGGAGGTCCAGGTCCACAAAGAGGGGCAGATCTATGAGATGAAGTTTGCCCGGGGTAAGATCACCCAGGAGATGAAGGTAGTGGGCCGCACCGACCACACGGGCACCACCGTCACCTTCAAGCCCGACCCGGAGATGTTCGACACCCTGGAGTACAACTACGAGACCCTCCACACCCGGATGCGGGAGGAGGCCTTCCTCAACGCCGGACTGCGCATCCAGACGGTGGACCTGCGGCCCGGCCAGGAGCAGGAGGACGACATGTGCTATGAGGGGGGCATCCGGGAGTTTGTCACCTTCATCAACCGGAACAAGGACGCCCTCCACCCCGACGTCATCTATATGTCCGGGGCCAAGGAGGACGCCATGGCCGAGGTGGCCATGCAGTACAACGACGGCTATAACGAGGTGATGGTATCCTTCGCCAACAACGTCCATACCCCCGAGGGCGGCATGCACGAGGAGGGCTTCCGCCGGGCGCTGACCAACACCCTCAACGCCTACGGCCGGAAGATCAAGGTGCTCAAGGACGACGACAAGATCTCCGGCGAGGACTGCCGGGAGGGCCTCACCGTGGTCATCTCGGTGAAGCTCACCGAGGCCCAGTTCGAGGGCCAGACCAAGGCCAAGCTGGGCAACAGCGAGATGCGCACCCTGGTCAACGCCATCGTGTCCGAGAAGCTGGAGACCTATCTGGAGGAGAACCCCGCCGTGGGCCGGGCCATCCTGGACAAGGCCCTCATGGCCAACCGGGCCCGGGAGGCCGCCCGGAAGGCCCGGGAGTCCATCCGCCGCAAGACCGCCCTGGGCGGGGCGGCCATGCCCGACAAGCTCCGGGACTGCAACGAGGTCAACCCCGAGCTCACCGAGCTGTACATCGTCGAGGGCGACTCCGCCGGCGGCTCGGCCACCCAGGGCCGGGACAGCCGCTTCCAGGCCATCCTCCCCCTGTGGGGCAAGATGCTCAACGTGGAGAAGGCCCGGGCGGACAAGGTGTACGGCAACGACAAGCTCACCCCGGTCATCACCGCCCTGGGGGCGGGCATCGGGGACGACTTCGATTTGAACAAGTTGCGCTACCACAAGGTCATCATCATGGCCGATGCGGATGTGGACGGCGCCCACATCCGCACCCTGCTCCTCACCTTCTTCTTCCGCTTCATGCGGCCCCTCATCGAAAACGGCTATGTGTACTCCGCCGTCCCCCCCCTGTACAAGCTGACCCGGGGCAAGACCACCCGGGTGGCCTTCTCCGACGAGGAGCGGGACCGGGTGTCCGCCGAGCTGCGGGGGGACAACCCCGGGGCCAAGGTGGTCATCAACCGGTACAAGGGTCTGGGCGAGATGGACTTCCACGAGCTGTGGGAGACCACCATGGACCCGGAGAAGCGCACCCTGCGGCGCATCACCCTGGACGACGCGGTGAAGGCCGACGAGGTGTTCACCGTCCTCATGGGCGAGAAGGTGGAGCCCCGGAAGGAGTTCATCGAGCGCAACGCCAAGTACGCGGTGAACCTGGATTATTAAGAGTGAAGAGTTGAGAGTTCAGAGTGAAGATAGGTTGCATATATCTCCACTCTCCACTCTTCACTCTCTACTCTATCGATAGAGATGGAGGAACAATAAAACTATGAGTAAAAAGCCCCAATACGACCCGGAGGAGCTCCGCTATCCGGAGCAGAAGATCGAGATCTCCCCTCTGGTGCCGGAGATGGAGAAATCCTATATCGAATACGCCATGTCCGTCATCGTGGGCCGGGCCCTGCCCGATGTGCGGGACGGCCTGAAGCCGGTCCACCGCCGCATTTTGTACTCCATGTACGAGAGCGGCCTGACCCACGACAAGCCCTTCAAGAAGTCGGCCACCTGCGTGGGCGACGTGCTGGGCAAATACCACCCCCACGGGGACGCGTCCGTCTACGACGCCCTGGTCCGCCTGGCCCAGGACTTCTCCATGCGCTACATGCTGGTGGAGGGCCACGGCAACTTCGGCTCGGTGGACGGTGACCCCCCGGCGGCCTACCGGTACACCGAGGCCCGCCTGGCCCGGCTGTCCGACGAGATGCTCCGGGACATCGAGAAGGAGACGGTGGACTGGGACCCCAACTTTGACGAGACCCTGCGGGAGCCCAAGGTGCTCCCCTCCCGGTTCCCCAACCTGCTGGTGAACGGCTCCAGCGGCATCGCCGTGGGCATGGCCACCAACATCCCCCCCCACAACATGGGGGAGGTCATCGACGCCACCATCCAGGTGCTGGATCACCCGGAGAGCACCCTGTCCGACCTGATGGACCACATCAAGGGCCCCGACTTCCCCACCAAGGGCATCATCATGGGGCGGTCGGGCATCCGGGCGGCCTACGCCACCGGCCGGGGCCGGATCACCGTCCGGGCCCGCCACGAGTTCGAGGAGTTCGGCAAGGACCGCACCCGCATCGTCATCACCGAGATCCCCTATCAGGTGAACAAGCGGATGCTCATCAAGAGCATGGCCGACCAGGTGGAGGACAAGCGGCTGGAGGGTATCTCCGACATTCGGGACGAGACCGACCGCAACGGCATGCGCATCGTCATCGAGCTCAAGCGGGACGCCAACCCCCA
>CALWVW010000030.1 GCA_944385075.1 uncultured Oscillospiraceae bacterium
GAGAGTGGAGAGTGAAGAGTGGAGAGTGGAGAGTGAAGAGTGAAGAGTGGAGAGTGAAGAGTGGAGAGTGGAGAGTGGAGAGTGAAGAGTGAAGAGTGGAGAGTGAAGAGTGGAGAGTGGAGAGTGGAGAGTGAAGAGTGAAGAGTGGAGAGTGGAGAGTGGAGAGTGGAGAGTGGAAACATCGTTCGATCAGGAGAATTAGACAGATCGAGGCCTGAGTCGGGCGGAACATCCGCCCGGAGAAAGGGGGAACAAAATGATGGAAAAGAGGACGCTGAAACTTTACAACGTGATCTTCCCCATCTGGATTTTAATGTTCTGGCCCAGCCCGCCGGTGTTTCTGCTCACCCTGCTGGGCAACCTGGCCATTGACTGCCTGGTGGTGTTCCTGGCCCTGCTGGCCCTGAAGCACCCGGCCAGAGGGGCGGTGCTGAAGCAGTGCTGGTGGAGGGTGTGGCTCTTCGGCTTCCTGTCCGATATCATCGGGGCCCTGTGGCTGGCCGCCGGGCTGTTCGGCGCCTGGGCGCTGGATGCGGACGGGGCGGCCGGCTGGGTCAGCGATTTCGCCATGGCCATGACGGTCAACCCCTTCCGGCACCCCCTGGCCCTGGTGTGGACGGCCGTCGGGGTGGCCATCGCCGGGGCGTGCATCTACTTCCTCGACCGGCGGGCCTTCCGGTGTGTCCCGGAGCTGGACGGGCGGCAACGCCATGTCCTGGCCCTGACCCTGGCCATCGCCACCGCCCCCTGGCTGTTCCTGATCCCGATCTACTGGTAGTGATTGGAGGGGCCCCGAGACACGGGGCCCCCGATACAGACGCCCGGTTCACTTCTGAACCGGGCGTCTGCTGGAATATGGGGCGGTATCCGGGCCACTCCCCGGCGGTCCCTCACGCCAGACGGAGCCCCCGGTACCGGTTCAGGCAGGCGAAGATCTCCTGGGGCCTGGGGCGGGCCAGCAGGGCCCCCCGGGCCCGGCCCTCGCACAGGGCGTCCAGCCCCTTTTCCGCCATCAGCCGGTCCAGCTCCGCCACCACCTGTTGCAGGGTGCGCCGCCCGTCGAACAGGTGCCGCTGGGCGTAGAGCAGACAGTACCCCAAAGCCGCCGACTGCTCCCCGTCCGCCAACTGTTCCACATACCGCAGGTCGACGGTCTCCCGGTTGACGGACACCCCGTCCCGGCCCAGGGCCCTCAACTTCACCCGGTCGTCCCGGAGCTCGGGGGAGGGGACCGGACAGCGGCGGAAATCCGGGGCGGGGGCGGGCTCCAGCCCGGTCCCGGTGGCGGGGAAGGCCCGGGCCTCCTCCCGGGCCAGGGCGGTGATGTCCCGGGGCTCGTACCGGTCCATCTGGATGATGTGGTCAGCCACGTGGAAATAGGCCCCCGAGCTCCCGGCCACCAGAATGGTGGACACCCCGCGGTCCCGGTACAGCTCCCGGATGCGGTCGATCAGCGGGGTGATGGGCTCCATGTCCCGGTGGATGACCCGTTGCATCAGCTCATCCCGGACCATGAAGTTGGTGGCGCTGGTGTCCTCGTCGATGAGGAGCAGGGAGGTGCCCGCCTCCATACTCTCCACCACGTTGGCCGCCTGGGAGGTGCTCCCGCTGGCGTCCTCGGTGGTGAAGCGGCAGGTGTCCTTCCCGTTTGGCAGATTGCGGATGAACATGGAGATGTCGGTCCCCCGGATGCTCCGCCCGTCCTCCGCCCGGATCTTGACGGCGGTGCGGTCGGTGATCACATACTCCCGCCCGTCTCCGGCGATGTGGTCGTATACCCCCAGCTCCAGGGCCTTGAGGAGGGTGGACTTGCCGTGGTAGCCGCCGCCCACAATGAGGGTGACCCCCCGGGGGATCCCCATCCCGGTGATGGCGCCCCGGTGGGGCAACTCCAGGGTGACGGCGCGCTCCCTGGGGGAGCGGAAGGGGACCGCCCCCTCCATGGGCAGGGGGGACACCCCGGAGGCCCGGGGCAGGATGCTCCCGTCCGCCACAAAGGCGCACAGGCCCAGCCGGGGCAGGAGCTCCCGGATATATTGCTGGTCCTCCGCCAGGTCGGCCACCGCCTGAAGCTGGGCCCCGTCCAGGTTGCGGTAGACCAGGGCCCGCTCCACGCACCGGGGGAGCAGGTCGAAGAGGATCTTCTCCAGCTCCCGGGCGTTGATGGTGCGGCCGTTGGCGGGGAAGCCCACCTCCAGCCGCAACGTCAGGTTGCCGCTCTCCGGGTCCAGGGTACAGGCCGTCCGCTCTAGCACCTCCTGGCCGCACCGGCTCACCGAGATCAGACCGCTGTGCCCCGAGCCCTTGGCCTGGAAGGAGGCCCGGGCCGCCTGGCGGCCGAAGTGGCGGGTGAGCGCGTCCTGCAGGGCCACCCGCTGGCAGGGCAGGGCGTAGAGTTGCCCGGGGAAGCCCGCCTGGCGGCCGCTCATGTGGATGCTCAGCTGGGAGGGGGCGGCGAAGGGATCCCCCTGGACGTGGTCGATGGAGAGCACATAGCCGGGGAACTGATAGGCCCCCCGGGTGTCCTTATAGGCCGGATAGCCCCTCCGGTCGATCCTGGCCAGGATATTCCGCAGATCGTTCGATGACTGCATGGCCGCTTCCTCCTACTCTATTCCGTGTTGCCGGGCGATGCGATCCAGCTCCTCTTGGCCGCCCCGGCGGACCCTCTGCTCGTCCAGGAGCATCGCCCCCATCCCGGCCCCGGCGCCGGCGTAGAGCTCCGCCAGCAACTTCTGCCGGAGCTCCTCCGTCTGGCTGTTGTCACTGTTGTCACACAATCCGTCCACACTCCTCTCGTTTTGCGGGCTCCGGCGGGGTTTCACCGCCCCTGGCACAGGAGCTGGAGGAACCGCTCCCGGTCCAGCCCGTGGAAGTACCGGGAGAGGTCCACCCCCTCCAGCGCCCTGCGGCAGGCCTCCAGCTCCAGGGGACAGCCGGTCAGGAGCCGCTCCAGCTCCTCCGGTTCTTCCGCGCTGAAAAAGTCCCCGCGAAAGGCCACCCCGGTCAGGCGGCCGCGCTCCACCTGGAGGAAGAGTTCCACCAGGCCGCACCCCTCCACCCGGGCCCGGCGCACCAGGGCGCAGGAGGGGGACTGGCCGAAATTCCAGTCCCAGGTGTCGTACCGCTCCCGCTTCAGCCGGTCGATCTCCCGGCGGTCCTCCGGGGTCAGCGTATACGCCCGGCCGCGGAGGCCGGTGAACATCACCTGCTCCAGCAGGGCCCGCCGGAACCGGGGCAGGTCCACCTCCGGGGGCAGGTGCTCCTTCAGATTGGTCACCCGGCTCCGGACCGACGGGACCCCCTTGGAGCGGATCTTTTCCTCGTCCACCCGGAGGGCCCGGGTCACGGCGTCCAGGTCGCTGTCAAAGAGGATGGTCCCGTGGTGCATCACCCGGCCCTCCCGGGTGTACTGGGAATTCCCGGAGAACTTTTTGCCGCAGACCGTGATGTCGTTGCGCCCACTGATCTGGGCGGACACGCCGAAGCTCTCCAGCACCCGGACCACCGGGCGGCAGAAGAGGGCGAAGTCCAGGGTGCCGGCCCCCTCCCCGTCTGTGATGAAGGTGAAGTTCAGGTTGCCCAGGTCGTGGTATACCGCCCCGCCGCCGGACAGCCTGCGCACCACCTGGATCCCCTGGGCCTCCACATAGGGCAGGTCGATCTCGGCCAGGGTGTTCTGGTGCTTGCCGATGATCACCGACCGGTCGTTCTGCCAGAGGAGGAAGTAGGACCGGTCCCGGGGCAGGCGGTCGAAGACATACTGCTCCAGCGCCAGGTTCCAGTGGGGGTCGGTGGTGGTCAGGTCCAGATAATTCCACTCCATGGCGTCCCCTCATCTCCCTTCCATCTGTTGGCGGAACCAGGTCACACACCGGTCCGCCATCCTCCGGTGCCCCTGGGGGCCGGGGTGGATGCCGTCCAGCAACAGCTCGGGCACCGCCGCCCCCTGCCCGTCCAGAAAATCCAGGTCGAAGGGGACCAGCGGGACCCCGAAGCCGGAACAGAAGCCCCGGAGCCAGCTCCGGTACCTCTCCAGTGCCACCCGGGCCCCGGCAAAGTCCACGGCGGCCCGCCACCCCTCCGGCGTCCGCTCGGGCGCGACGGGGAGGGGGGCGCCCACCGCCACCCGGAGCCCCAGGGCGGCCAGCTGGTGGACGATGGCCCCCAGGTTGCTCCGGGCGGCCGCGTCCGACCCGCTGTAGAAGATGTCGTTGGTCCCGCCGGTGACCAGGACCGCCGTCCGCCCCCGCCAGGAGAGCTGGGGGCACCGCCCCAGCACGTCCCGGTCCAGCCGGGCCAGCATCCCGCCGGTGGTGTCGCCGTTGACCCCGCAGTTGACCACCTCGACCCCCAGCTCCCGGGCGGCCAGCTCGGTCCACCGCTGGCTCCTCCGGACTCCGTAGCCGAAGGTCAGGCTGTCCCCCAGACAGATCAGTTGCACCTCCGCTCCCCCTCTCCACTGGCTTTGCCCCGCATTATAGCACGATACCGGGGAGGGGACAAGGGGAAATCGCCTGTTCCCCAAGGGCTTTCATTCGACAGGAGATCACGGTGTGGATATCATTTGCCGGGGGACGTATAACAGCAAGAGAGGCAACCCCGCCAGGTTGCCTCTCTTGCTGTTGCCGTGGAAACGGTTAGTCACAGCGGCCCCGCTCTCTCTTTCAGGGCTCTGTGTGATAGTTGTATTACTTCTTTTTGCTCGTCACTGCGCCGACCACAACGATTAGGGCGATGATACCCAGCACGATTGCACCTTCCATCTCTGTCACCTCCAAACTTTTTTCTGTTGATGGAACAAGAATTGAAATTTATGAAATCTTTATAGCCTTGGAGTTGCGCTCGGTGATATAGAAATGCTATAAAAATCGCAGCGTTCGGATAATTCTCTTCTTCTTCCGTTGAATTTCCACGACTTCCTCGTTAATATTTTTTATTTGGCGGCCAATATTTTTAACAAAATCTTTATATGCATAGTATATGCTACCACAAATAAAATGCAAGGTCTCCTGGCGATTTTTGTATAAAATGCCGGTCCGATTCGTGAATATGACGGGTGACATGGAGATGGAGTGGTGCGAGCAGACCAGAAAAAGCGCCCCACAATGGAACCCATTGCGGGGCGCTTTTCAGTGGGATGTGGGGCCGAACCCCTGTCACAGGGGCGGCTGGTCGCCGGGGCAGGTGATGCTGACCAGCTGTTCGATCATATGATGGAGCAGTTGGGCCTGCTGGGTCCCGGCGGCCCGGTAGTAGACCTCCTTGCCCTCCCGGCGGCTGACGATCAGGTTGCCCGCCTTGAGCTGGCGCAGGTGGTGGGACACCGCGGGACTGCTCATGTCCACCATGGCGGAGAGATTGATCACACACTCCTCACAGTGGCAGAGGAGCCAGAAGATCCGGATGCGGCTCCCGTCCCCCAGCTGTTTGAAGATATCGGCCACAAGCTGGAACTGAGCGGAGCTGGGGACGCGCTCCAGGATCCGCTCGATGGCCTGGCCGTGGTCGTGGGGCAATGGTGTATTCGGCATAGGATGCTCCCTCCCTTTTTCCCCATTATAGCACAAGTGGGGCCGGGGGGAAAGTCCGCCGGAAAAATTGGAGTGCCCTGGCGGAAAAAGGAGGAGAAAATCGCAATTCCCCCCTTGACAAAAGAGAAAGAGAGGTGTATGCTGACAATAGTTAAACGATTGCTTAATCGTTTTAGACTTTGGAGATGGAGAGGAGCGAGCCCCATGAAAAAAACTTATAAGATCGACGTGGACTGCGCCAACTGCGCCAACAAGATGGAGGACGCCGCCCGCAAGACGGAGGGCGTCCAGACCGCCACCGTCAACTTCATGACCCAGAAGATGATCGTGGAATTTGCCGAGGGTCGGGAGCCCGGGGCCGTCATGGCCGAGGTGCGGCGGGCCTGCCAAAAGGTGGAGCCCGACTGCGAGATCTTTCTGTAAAACCGGGGCGCCGGCCCCGGCGGGACAGATGCGCCCTGGAGCGTCCGCTTGCAGGGCGTGTCGTTTGAACAAGAATTAAAAGATTAAGCAAATATAGAAAGGATGATCCCGGTGCAGGAACACATTGTAAATGGCCTGTTGCTGGTGGTGGCCCTGCTGGCGGTGGTGTTACAGATCATCGGGGCCCGGCCCGCCTCCGGCATGACCCGGAAGCAGAAGGTGATGCTGTGGCGCATCCTGGCGGCCACGGTCCTGCTCCTGGCCCTGCAACTCCTGGGGGCGGAGGCCTTCCAGCCGCTGGGACCGGCGGGGCGCTGGGTGCGGCTGGGGGTATTTCTGGCGGACTATCTGATCGTTGGCCACGACATCCTGCGCAAGGCCTTTCGCGGCATCCGCAACGGGCAGGTGTTCGACGAGAACTTCCTGATGGCGGTGGCCACCCTGGGGGCCCTGGCCCTGGCGGTGTATGAGAACGGAGACTATCTGGAGGCCATTGCCGTCATGCTGTTCTATCAGGTGGGGGAGTGGTTCCAGTCCTACGCCGTGGGCAAGAGCCGCCGGAACATCTCCGAGCTGATGGACATCCGCCCGGACTACGCCAATATCCAGCGGGACGGCAGGCTGGAGCAGGTGGACCCGGATGAGGTGGAGGTGGGCACGGTCATCCTGGTCCAGCCCGGGGAGAAGGTGCCCATCGACGGCACGGTGGTGGAGGGGACCTCCACCCTGAACACCGCCGCCCTCACCGGCGAGAGCCTGCCCCGGGAGGTGGAGGCCGGGGACGAGATCATCAGCGGCTGTATCAACATGACCGGCCTGCTGAAGATCCGGACCACCCGGGAGTTTGGAGAGTCCACCGTCTCCAGGATCCTGGATCTGGTGGAGAACGCCTCCTCCCGCAAGGCCAAGTCGGAGGACTTCATCTCCCGCTTTGCCAGGATCTACACCCCGGCGGTGTGCTATGCCGCCCTGGCCCTGGCCATTCTGCCGCCCCTGGTGCGGATGTTCGCCCTGGGGCTGGACGCCGGGTGGGAGACCTGGGTCTACCGGGCCCTCACCTTCCTGGTGGCCAGCTGTCCCTGCGCCCTGGTCATCAGCATCCCTCTCTCCTTTTTCGCCGGCATCGGCGGGGCCAGCAGAGAGGGCGTGCTGGTAAAGGGCTCCAACTATCTGGAGGCCCTGTCCCAGACCCGCGTGGTGGTCTTTGACAAGACGGGCACCCTGACCCAGGGGGTCTTTGAGGTCAACGGGATCCACCACAGCGAGCTGGCGAACGAGAAGCTGGTGGAGTACGCCGCCCTGGCGGAGAGCGCCTCCAGCCACCCCATCAGCAAGAGCCTCCAGCGGGCCTACGGCAAGGAGATCGACCGCGACCGCGTCCGCGACATTCAGGAGATCGGCGGCAACGGCGTCATGGCCACAGTGGATGGCCGCCAGGTGGCCGCCGGCAACGGCAAGCTGATGGACCGGCTGGGGGTCCCCTATCTCCCCTGCCACAGCGTGGGGACCATCATCCACATGGCCATCGACGGGAAATATGCCGGCCACATCGTGATCTCGGACAGGGTCAAGCCCCGCGCGCGGGAGGCCGTCCGGGCGCTGAAGGCGGCGGGCATCCAGCGGACCGTCATGCTCACCGGCGACGCTCAGGCAGTGGCCGACAGCGTGGGCCGGGAGCTGGGGATCGACCAGGTGTACAGCGAACTGCTCCCCGCCGGAAAGGTGGAGCGGGTGGAGGCGCTGTTGGAGGAACGGCCTAGCGGGCGGGCCAAGCTGGCCTTTGTGGGGGACGGGATCAACGACGCCCCGGTGCTCCGCCGGGCGGACATCGGCATCGCCATGGGGGCCATGGGGTCCGACGCCGCCATCGAGGCCGCCGACGTGGTCCTGATGGACGACGACCCCATGAAGATCGCCAAGGCCATCCGCATCTCCCGCAAGTGCCTGCGGATCGTCTATGAGAACATCGCGGTGGCCATCGGGATCAAGCTGATCTGTCTGGTGCTGGTGGCCCTGGGCTTTGCCAATATGTGGCTGGCCGTCTTTGCCGATGTGGGCGTGATGATCCTGGCGGTCCTCAACGCCATAAGGGCGCTGTTTGTCAAGCGCCTGTAGCCGGAGCGCCTGTCCGCGCCGCCCCCTCCGGGGGGCGGCGCGGTATTTTTGTGGTCGCCGGAGGGCCGGCGGGGGAGGAAATATCGGGTAAAATTCCGGCCCGCCGCTTTACCCGGGGGCGCGCTTGTGATATACTGATGCCAACTGGGATCACCCGAGACGGGAGGAGAGCGTATGGACCTGACAGAGCACACCGTGAAGAGCCGGACCCTCTTTGAGGGGCATATCGTCAAGCTGACCCTGGACCGGGCGCGGTTGCCGGACGGGACGCTGGCGGACCGGGAGGTGGTCTATCACCCGGGCGGCGTGGCCATCCTGGCCCTGGACGAGGGGGAAAACGTGGCCCTGGTGCGGCAGTACCGCTATCCGATGCGGCAACTGCTGTTGGAGCTTCCGGCGGGCAAGCTGGACCCGGGGGAGGACCCCCGGCTGGCCGCGGCCCGGGAGCTGAGCGAGGAGACGGGCCTGGAGGCGGCGGAGTGGACGGACCTGGGGGAGATCCTGGCCTCCCCGGGCTTTTGCACCGAGCGGCTCCATATGTACCTGGCCCGGGGGCTGACCCACAGGGAACAGCATCTGGACAAGGACGAGTTCCTGGATGTGGTCACGGTGCCCTTCCGCCAGCTGGTGGACCAGGTGATGGACGGGACCATCACCGACGCCAAGACGGTGGCTACCACCCTGAAGGTCAAGGTTTTGCTGGGACTGTAAAAAGAGAGAGCAAGAAGGAGGCTACCCCATGGGAAAGACCATCTTGATTGTGGAAGACGAGCAGAATATCGTGGATATCCTGTCCTTTAATCTGGAGCGGGAGGGGTACAACACCCTGGAGGCGTACGACGGCCCCACGGGCCTGCAGCTGGCCCTGGAGCAGAACCCCGACCTGATCCTGCTGGATCTGATGTTGCCGGGGCTCAACGGGTTCGACGTGTGCCGGAAGATCCGGGAGAGCGGCTCCTCCATCCCCATCATCATGCTCACCGCCCGGGAGGAGGAGGAGGACAAGGTGCTGGGCCTGGAGCTGGGGGCGGACGACTACATCACCAAGCCCTTCTCCATGCGGGAGCTCCTGGCCCGGGTGAAGGCCAACATCCGCCGGGTGACCATGGCGCCCGCCGGCGGGGAGGAGGTCCCCGCCGCCGCCCTGGGCGGGAGCCGGCTGACCATCGACCAGGAGCGGGCCACCGTGTACAAGGACGGCGCCCCCCTGGAGCTGACCCAGCGGGAGTACGACCTGATCTGCTTTTTGGGGGCCCAGCCGGGGAAGGTGTTCTCCCGGGAGGCCCTGATGGAGCACGTCTGGAACTACGAGGGCTATGTGGGCGACGTGCGGGCGGTGGACGTGGCCGTCCGCCGCCTCCGGGAAAAAATTGAGGACGACCCCGCCAACCCGGAGTTCATCCGGACCAAGCGGGGGATGGGGTACTACTTCGGCGAGTAGGCCCCGGGAGAGAAGGCGGGGGCGTCCCGGGACCCGCCACAGGCGGGACGCCGGGAGTCCGGCGCAAATTCGAAGCGAAGCGGAGAATTTCCGGAGGGGCGATCCATTCGCCCCGAGGATGAAAAACAGAGGGGCCCCCGCCGCGCGGACACGGCGGCCGCCCCCCGGTGATACGGTCCGGGCCATTTCCCGCCGAGTCCGCGCGGTGGGGAGAGACCCCGCCAACCCGGAGTTCATCCGGACCAAGCGGGGGATGGGGTACTACTTCGGCGAGTAGGTCCCGGGAGA
The DNA here is from genome assembly GCA_944385075.1 of uncultured Oscillospiraceae bacterium. GTDB lineage: Bacteria > Bacillota > Clostridia > Oscillospirales > Oscillospiraceae > Lawsonibacter. Next base: position 9,802 of record CALWVW010000030.1, read on the forward strand.
GAAGGCGGGGGCGTCCCGGGACCCGCCAGCGGTTTGATAGGGGGAGGAGGGTATCATGCTCCGGAGTTTACATATGAAGCTGGTCATGATCATGGCCCTGCTGATCCTGTCGCTGATGCTGGTGGTGGGGGCGTTTTTGATCAACTCGGTCAGCGCCTTCTATCTGGAGGACTTCTATGGGCAGATGTCCGACGTCTTTCAGGACCCCCAGTTACTCCACGACCTGACCACCCAGACCGAGGAGGACCGGGGGGTCAGCGGGGCGGAGCAGATCTCCCGGGTGCTGGAGGCCTACGCCGGCGAGCTGGGGGTGGACGGGCTGAACCGGAAGCTCTACATCCTGGACGGGAACGGGGTGTGCCTGATCTCGCCGGACGGGGCGGATGACAAGCTGGAGTACACGGAAAACCTGTCCTTCGCCCTGACCACCGGGCTGGAGACCGGGGAGACCGGGGACGAGAGCAACCTGGCCCTGGACTACATGGACGTGGCCATCCCCATCCACCGGGGGAGCGAGGAGTATGTGATCTACATCCTGGACAACAAGGCCATCGCCAACGGGCTGACCAGCCAGCTGTTCCTGCTGATCGCGGAGGCGCTGGTGTTCGGCCTGGTCATCTCCATCCTGCTGTCCTTCCTGCTGTCCAAGACCATGGTCACCCCCATCCAGAAGCTGACGGAGGGGGCCATGCGGGTGGCCGAGCGGGACTTCTCCCGAAAGATCGAGGTGGTGTCCCAGGACGAGATCGGCGTCTTGACCGACACCTTCAACGACATGGCGGGCCAGCTACAGGACACCCTGCGGCAGGTGGAGAACGAGCGCAACAAGCTGGACACCCTGTTCCTCCATATGACGGACGGCGTGGTGGCCTTTTCCCTGGAGGGGAAGGTGATCCACTCCAATCCGGCGGCCGCCCAGATGTTGCGGCAGACCATCAGCGAGGAGACCACCTACGACCAACTCTTCGGGGATGTGGCCCCCCTGGAGCAGGTGCTGGCCGCCCCCGACCACCTGGAGGGGGAGCGGCAGGTGCGGGACAGCTTTTTGCAACTGCTCCTGGCCCCCTTCGACCGGGGGCGGGAGGGGGGCGGCGCCCTGGTGGTCATCCACGACGTGACCCAACAGCGGAAGAACGAGGAGTTGCGCCGGGAGTTTGTGGCCAACGTCTCCCACGAGCTCCGCACCCCCCTGACCAACATCCACTCCTACGCGGAGACCCTGTCGGAGAGCGCCGGGGACATCCCGCCGGAGACGGAGAAAAAATTCCTGGGCGTCATCCTGAACGAGAGCGACCGCATGACCCACATCGTACAGGACCTGTTGACTCTGTCCCGGCTGGACTCCAACCGGGACGAGCTGAAGCTGGCCCGGTTCTCCTTCGGCGGGGCGGTCCAGGACCTCTACAACGCGGTCTATATGGAGGCCCAGCGCCACGGGCACACTCTGACCCTGGATCTGGAGCCCGGCCTGCCCGACATCGTGGCCGACCGGGAGCGGATCGTCCAGGTGATGATGAATATTGTATCCAACTCCATCAAGTACACCCCCGACGGGGGGCACATCGGCATCTACGCCGGCCGCCGGGGCGACCGGGTGTGGATGGTGGTGGACGACGACGGGATCGGGATCCCGGAGGAGGACCGCCCCCGGATCTTCGAACGGTTCTACCGGGTGGACAAGGCCCGCTCCCGCCAGTCCGGCGGCACGGGGCTGGGTCTGTCCATCGCCAAGGAGATCGTGGACCGGCACGGGGGCCAGCTGGCCCTGCTGGACAAGCAGGGGCCCGGGCTGGCGGTCAAGCTGGAGCTGAAGATCGAGGGACCTGACCATGGAGCAAAATAAGAAGCGGCGGGCGCTGGAGATCGGGAAGGACGTCCTGATCGTCCTTCTGGCCTGTTCCGCCCTATGGCTGGCGGCCCACACCCAGCTGGGGCGGCCGCTCCACGCCCTGATCCGGGAGGAGGAGCCCCGCGCCTCCTCCGGATATGAGCAGGGGGAGATCCGGGCGGAGGCGGCCCTGCCCATGGCGATGGCGGTGAACATCCCCGGGGAGATGGCCGGCCCGGACGGGGAGACCGCCCTGGCCCGGTACGGGGTGCAGTACGACCAGGAGGGCTGTCAGACCCTGTTCCAGCAGGTGGCCGGCCCGCTGGTGGAGGCCCTGTCCAGCGCCGGGGCGCCGGAGCGGATCACCCGGGAGCAGTGGGAGGAGGTCCTCCACGCCACCCCCGGGGTCTATATGGATTTTCAGGGGGACATCCCCATGCGGGTACTGACCGGCTGGCTGGTCGGGGAGGAGCGGGACTGGCCCGCCACAGTGCGCCGGCTGGTACTGTCCGTGTGGGAGGACGGGGTGGCCCTGTGCTACCACGACCAGAAGGACGGGGGCTACTACCGCTGTCAGTCCGAGGTGGCCGACCCCGTGACCCTGATGGACACCCTGTCCGCCTGGACGGGCAACGGGGCGCTGTTCGCCTTTGAGTCGGAGCACTATGCCCAGCTGGCGCCGGACACCCTGTTGCTGGAGACCATCCCGGCCCAGGGGACCTATACCGCCTCCAACCCGGTGGGGGGAGGGCAGGCGGACCTGGAGGAGATCATCCAGGATCTGGGCTTCTCCCTGAACACCACCAGCTTCTACTCCGCCGACGAGCAGGTGGCCCGCAATGAGGACGACAGCGTCCGCCTGTCCGACCGGGGGGTGCTGGTCTACACGGCGGGGGAGAACAGCGGCCGCTACACCGTGGCGGGGGCGCGTGGGATGGCCACCCTGGAGGACAGCGTGGAGCTGTGCCGCCAGCTGGTCATGACCACCCTGGGCGCCCGGTGCGGGGAGGCGCGGCTCTATCTCATGTCCGCCGAGGCCACCCAGACCGGCTGGGAGATCGAATTCGGATATCAGCTGAACGGGGTCCCGGTCCGGCTGGAGCGGGGCTATGCGGCCCGGTTCCTGGTGGAGGGCGAGCAGGTGACGCAGTTCACCCTGTACTTCCGCAACTATGTGTCCGGCGGCGACACGGCATCGCCGCTCCCCCTCCGGCAGGCGATCGCCGCCCTGGTGGCGGAGGGCCTGGAGGGGGAGGAGCTGGTGCTGATCTACCCCGACAGCGGCGGTGACACCCTGACGGCCGGCTGGGCGGTGCGGGCCGGCGGGGCGGGAGAGGAGTAGGCCATGCCCTGGACGAAGTTGAAAAATATCATCCTGCTGATCCTGGTCATGACCAACCTGTTTTTGCTGGTCTTTGTGCTGGGGCAGGCCTGGCAGAACGACCGGGCCCGGGAGCAGACCTGGGAAAACGCCCTGCTGTTCCTGCGGGAGCGGGGGGTACAGGTGGAGGAGGCGCTACTCCCCCGTACCTCGGACCTGCTCCCCCAGGTGGCCCGGAGGGACCTGGAGGGGGAGAGAGCCGCCGCGGAGGCCCTGCTCCAGGGGACGTGTGAGATGGAGTCCCGGGGCGGCGAGGTATACCGCTATTTCAACGGCAACGGGAGCATCCAGTTCCACAGCGACGGCACCTTCTCCGCCCAGCTGGACCCGGCGGCCTTCCCCCTGGGGGAGGACCGGGCGGGCGGCTGTCTTACCCTGCTGGAGCAGATCGGCTTTCAGGGGGAACTGCTGGAGGAGCGGGGGGATGCCCTGACCTTTGGCCAGACCTGGGGCGGCAGGCGGCTGTTCAACCTTCAGGTGACGGTGACCGCGGAGAGCGGTGGCGCGAGCGGGATGACCGCCGGCCGCCGCCTGGTGGGGGAGCCGGAGGAGGACAGCGCCCGGCAGGCCATCGATCCCGCCAGTGCCCTGGTGGAGCTGTTCAACGGGATCAGCGCCCTGGGGGATGTGTGCAACCAAATCAGCGCCCTGGAACAGGGCTACGTCAGCGGGGCGTCCCTGTCGGGCCCCATGACCCTGACGCCGGTGTGGCAGGTGACCACGGACACGGGCTTCTATCAGCTGGACCTGGTCACCGGCGGGGTGAGCCGGTTGTCGTGAGAGAATCAGCTTGGGCGGCGGAGGGCCGTCCCAAGCTGATTTCGTCTTTACCTGACGGGGGATCTGTGGTAAGATGAGCAGGACTGCTGTGTGAGGAGAAGGAGGTGGCCGCCTTGCGGGAACAAGACAGACCGGTGGGGATCCTGGACTCCGGGATCGGGGGATTCAGCGTCGCCCGGCAGGTCCAGCGGCTGATGCCGGGGGAGGAACTGCTCTATCTGGGCGACGGGGCCCATATCCCCTACGGCAACCACCGGGAGGAGGAGATCGTGGCCATGGCCCGGTACCTGTTCCGCTTCATGGAGGAGCATGGGGTCAAGGCCCTTCTGGTGGCCTGTAACACCATCTCCTGCGTCATCGACCGGTGCCGGCAGGAGGTGAGCTGTCCGGTCTTCAACGCCATCCGGGCGGGGGCGGACGCGGTGGCCGGCCTTCCGGTGGAGAAGGTGGGGGTCATCTCCACGGTGTTCACCCACAACTCCGGGGCCTACCCCCGGGAGATCCTGGCCCAGAGCCCCAAAAAGATGGTGGTGCTCAGCTGTGGATGCCCGGATTTGGCCCGGCTAGTGGAGCACAACCTGGACGACCCGGCGGGGATGGTCCAGGTGGAGGAAAATCTGCGACAGGAGCTGGACCAGATGGTGCTGGAGGAGAAGATCCAGTGCTGTGTGCTGGGGTGTACCCACTACCCCCTGGTGGCGGACAGCATCCGGCGGCTCTACCCGGGCCTCCCCCTGGTGGACCCGGCGGAGGAGATGGCCCGGTCCCTGCGGGGCTACCTCCGGGCCGGGGGCCTGGAGCGGGAGGGTACCCGCCCAGGCGGCCTCTCCGTCTATACCACGGGGGACGTGGCGGAGTACCGGCTCCGGGCCGGACAGGTGGGGCTGGAGCGGATCGACCGGGTGGAGTGGTATCCGCCCATGGAGCTGTGAGAGGAGGCGCCCATGGAGAGATTGCAGTTTGCGGTCCCCACCCTGTTCGGGCTGGAGGGCCTGTGTGCCGATGAGATGCGGCGGCTGGCGTTGCCCGACGTGCGGGCGGAGAACGGCCGGGTGCTGTGCGCCGGGGCGGCGGGGGACCTCCCGCGGCTGAATTTGAACCTGCGCACGGGGGAGCGGGTGTTGCTGGTGCTGGGGAGCTTCCCCGCCCGGGACTTTGACGCCCTGTTTGAGGGGACCCGGGCCCTGCCCTGGGAGGACTTCATCCCCCGGGAGGGGCAGTTCCCGGTGAAGGGGCACAGCCTCAACTCCCAGCTCCATGCGGTGCCCGCCTGCCAGGCCATTGTGAAGAAGGCGGTGGCCGCCCGGCTGGGGGGCAAGTACGGTCTGAACACCCTGCCAGAGACTGGGGCCCTCTATCAGATCCAGTTTGCTCTCATGGGGGATGTGGCGACCCTGATGCTGGACACCTCCGGGGCGGGCCTGCACAAGCGGGGCTACCGGGCCCAGGGGGTGGCCGCCCCCCTGCGGGAGACCCTGGCCGCCGCCATGGTGCTCCTGTCCCGGTACCGGGGGAGAGATCCGTTCTGCGACCCCTTCTGCGGCTCGGGCACCATCCCCATCGAGGCCGCCCTCATCGCCAAAAATCGGGCCCCCGGCCTGAACCGCATCTTCTCCGCCCAGAAGTGGAGCTGGCTGGACAAAAAGCTGTGGATGGAGGCCGCTGACGAGGCCATGGACAGGGAGTTCCACGGGGATTATGAGATCTGGGGTGGGGACCTGGACCCCGCCGCCGTGGAGCTGGCCCGGCACAACGCCCAGCTGGCCGAGGTGGACGACGTGGTCCGCTTCGACGTGGACGACGCCCGCACCTTCCACTGGGGCGGATTGTCCGGCCGGGTGGTCACCAATCCCCCCTACGGGGAGCGGATCATGGAGCGGAAGGAGGCCGAGGAGCTGTACCGGGCCTTCGGCCGGGCCTGGAGCAAATTTCCCGAGGGCTGGAAGCTGTACCTGCTGTCCTCCCACACCGAGTTCGAGCGCACCTTCGGCAAAAAAGCGGATAAGAAGCGCAAGCTCTATAACGGGATGCTCAAGTGCGACCTGTTCATGTACCTGTGAGAATGAGAAATTAGGAGTTAGGAATTAGAAATTAGGAGTTGCGGGGGCACGTCATAGGTGTGCGATTCGAGCCTCGTCCGGCGGAGCCGGACGAAAGAATTCCTAATTCCTCATTTCTAATTCCTAATTATTGAGGAGGGTGTCCATGCGCCACATCTTCATCATCAACCCCGCCGCCGGCAAGCCGGAGACCACCGCCCAGCTGGAGCGGCAGATCGCCGGACTGTCCTTTCCCCACGAGGTATTTTATACCAGGGGGGAGGGGGACGCCCAGGCCGCCGCGGAGCGGGCGGCCCGGGACGGGGAGCCCGCCCGGCTCTACGCCTGCGGGGGCGACGGCACCCTCAACGAGGTGGTCAACGGGGCGGCGGGCCACGACTTTCTGGCGGTGACCAACGTGCCCAAGGGGACGGGCAACGACTTCCTCAAGCTGTTCGGCCCCGACTACCGCAGGATCTTCTACGACCTGGAGGCCCTGGCCACCGGGCCCCAGACCGCCTTTGACCTGATGGACTGCAACGGGAAGCTGGGTATCGACGTGGTGTGCGCCGGGGTGGACGCCCGCATTGCCGCCGGGGTCCACCGGTATAAGGACCTGCGCCTTGTCTCCGGCCGGGGGGCGTATATTTTGTCCCTGGTGGAGCATATCTTCTGCAAGGGGATCAACCGCCCCATGGCGGTGGAGATGGGGGAGTTCCGTCAGGCGGAACAGCCCACCGCCCTGCTGTGCATCTGCAACGGCCGCCACTACGGGGGCGGCTTCATGCCGGTGGCCGACGCCATGCCCGACGACGGGGTGCTGGATATGCTCCTGGTGGGCAAGGTGGGTCTGCCCACCTTCCTGCGGCTGGTGGGCAAGTACGCCAGAGGGCAGTACCGGCAGTATCCCCGGCTGATCCGGGACTTCCACGGGCGGGAGGTGTCCTTCTCCAGCCGGGAGCCCATCACCGCGGTGGTGGACGGCGAGGTGATGGTGGACACCGCCTTCACCGTCCGTCTGTCGGAGAAGAAGGTCTGGTTCTTCTACCCGGCCTACGCCTCCTACCAGCCGGACGGGGAGAGATGATTTAGCACTCGCGGGGGCTAATTGTGAACAAGAAGTAAATTCTCAGAAAATCAACCCCAAATTTTGAAAATTGGGGGTTGATTTTTTGCCCGGGAGAGGGTATTATCATAGTTGTAGTTAGCACTCAGGAATATTAAGTGCTAAACCAGGACATGAAAACCAAAATAGAATGCAGATATAAGGAGGAACCTGTTATGAAACTCAAGCCCCTGGCTGACCGTGTGATCGTCAAGATGGTGGAGGCCGAGGAGACCACCAAGGGCGGCATCATCCTCACCGGCGCCGCCAAGGAGAAGCCCGAGGTGGCGGAAGTCATCGCCGTGGGCCCCGGCGGCATGGTGGACGGCAAGGAGGTCACCATGACCGTGAAGGTGGGCGACAAGGTCAT
>CALWVW010000031.1 GCA_944385075.1 uncultured Oscillospiraceae bacterium
ACGGAGCAAATCAAAAAAGCATCCGCAGAGAGGAAGATCCCCATGGTCATCAAACTGTCCCTACTCATCCTGTTCTTTGCCGTTATGGTGGGCATCGGCCTGTACTGCCGCAAGCACACCACCGACGTGAACGGTTTTGTGCTGGGCGGGCGCTCCGTCGGCCCCTGGCTCACCGCCTTTGCCTACGGCACCTCCTACTTCTCCGCCGTGGTCTTTGTGGGGTACGCCGGTCAGTTTGGCTGGAAATACGGGATCGCCGCCACCTGGGCGGGCATCGGCAACGCCCTGCTGGGCTCTCTGCTGGCCTGGGTGGTGCTGGGCCGCCGCACCCGGATCATGACCCAGCACCTGGACTCGTCCACCATGCCCGAGTTCTTCGGCAAGCGGTTCGGGAGCAAGTCCCTGAAGATCGCCGCCGCCGTCATCATCTTCATCTTTCTCATCCCCTACACCGCCAGCCTGTATAACGGCTTGAGCCGCCTGTTCGGCATGGCCTTCCACATCGACTACTCCGTGTGCGTGGTGGTCATGGCGGTACTCACCGGGGTCTACGTCATCGCCGGGGGCTATATGGCCACCGCCATCAACGACTTCATCCAGGGTATCATCATGCTGGTGGGCATCGCGGCCGTCATCGCCGCCGTGCTCAGCAGCCAGGGGGGCTTCCTGGCCGCTCTGGACGGGCTGGCCCAGGTCAGCGACCCCGCCGTCTCCGGCACCCCCGGCATCTTCGCCTCCTTCTTCGGCCCTGACCCCCTGGACCTGCTGGGGGTGGTGCTCCTCACCAGCCTGGGCACCTGGGGCCTGCCCCAGATGGTCCAGAAGTTCTACGCCATCCGCAACGAGAGGGCCATCGACAGCGGCACCGTCATCTCCACCCTCTTCGCCCTGGTGGTGGCCGGGGGGTGCTACTTCCTGGGCGGCTTCGGGCGGCTGTTCAGCGACCGGATCGACATCGCCGCCAACGGCTATGACTCGGTGGTCCCCACCATGCTCTCCGGCCTGCCCGACCTGCTGATGGCGGTGGTGGTCATCCTGGTGCTGTCCGCCTCCATGTCCACCCTCAGCTCCCTGGTCCTCACCTCCAGCTCCACCCTGACCCTGGACCTGTTGAAGAGCCACGTGGTCAAGGACATGAGCGAAAAGCGGCAGATCCTGGTCATGCGCTGTCTGGTGGTGGTGTTCATCGCCATCTCGGTGGTGCTGGCCATCATCCAGTACAAGTCCAACGTCACCTTCATCGCCCAGCTCATGGGCATCAGCTGGGGGGCCCTGGCCGGGGCCTTCCTGGCCCCCTTCCTCTACGGCCTGTACTGGAAGGGCGCCACCAAGGTCGCCTGCTGGGCCAGCTTCCTGTTCTCCGTGGCTGTCATGCTGGCCAACATCGCCGTCCCCCACCTCTTCCCCGCCGTCCTCCAGTCCTCCATCAACGCGGGGGCCTTCTGTATGGTGGCCGGGCTGGTCATCGTCCCGGTGGTGTCCCTCTTCACCAGAAAGCCGGACCGCCACCTGGTGGACCGGGCCTTCTCCTGCTACGGCCAGAAGGTGGTGGTGGAACAGCGGCAGGCGCTGGGCGACTGACCCCTCCCCCCTTTTCAAATTGGCGGGCCTGTGGTATGCTATTGCGGTATGCGGCAGGCCCGCGCCCATTTTTCTGAGAAAGGATCCCGGCCCATGGTCTTTGATATCCACACCCACACCTTCCCCGACTCCATCGCCCGCTCCACCATCGAGAAGCTCCAGTCCCTGTCCCACACCCGGCCCTTCTCCGACGGGACCCAGGCCGGTCTGGCCGCCTCCATGGCCGCGGCCGGGGTGGACGGCTCCCTGGTCCTGCCGGTGGCCACCAACACCCGGCAGGTGGTCCACGTCAACGACTCCTCCGCCCGCCTCAACGACCTGGGGCCTGAGACGGGGATCTGGTCCTTCGGCTGTATGCACCCGGACTTCGACGGCTGGCGGGAGGAGCTGGCCCGGATCGCCGGGCTGGGCCTGCGGGGCATCAAGCTCCACCCGGTCTACCAGGGGGTGGACTTTGACGACCCGCGCTACCTCCGGATCCTGGACCGGTGCGGGGAGCTGGGCCTGATCGTCCTCACCCACGCCGGGGCGGACGTGGGCTTCCCCGGCCTGGTCCACTGCTCCCCCGAGATGATCCTCCGGGCGGTCCGGCAGGTGGGGCCGGTCCCCCTGATCCTGGCCCACATGGGCGGCTGGCGCAACTGGGACCAGGTGGAGGCCCTCCTGCCCGAGACCAATGTCTATCTGGACACCGCCTTCTCCCTGGGGGATATCACCCCCCTGGGGGACGGGTACTACGGCCCCTCCGACCTCCCCCTGTTGCGGGAGGCGCAGTTTGTCCGCATGGTCCGCGCCTTCGGGGCCCGCCGGGTCCTGTTTGGCACAGACAGCCCCTGGACCGGCCAGCGGGAGGAGCTGGCCCGGCTCCGGGCCCTCCCTCTCACCCGGGAGGAGCTGGACGACATCCTGGGTGGAAACGCCCAGCGACTTTTGCATATCTGATATAACAGCGGGGCGGCCCATGGGCCGCCTCGCTGTTATATGGCTATTTTTCCCAGTCCGCGTTCTCCCGGAGGGGGAGGGTGGCAAAGATCCGCTCCACCGCCCCCTCATAGGACTCGGTGTCCTGGGCCTTTTTGATCTGTTTGAACAGCTTCTCTCCCCCGTCAAACATCCGGATGAGATAGCTCCACAGCTCCTTCATGTGGAACACGGTGTTCCGTCCGCTGGCAAAATCTCTCAGATAGGTCTCATACAGCCGGTCGTGGAACTCCCTCAGCTCCTCCCGCCGGACGGGCGGTCCCCCTCTGACCTGTCGGGCCAGGGCCGGGTTGGCCAGCAGGCCCTGGCCCACCATCAGCCCCCGGAGCTCCGGGAACTCCGCCGCCGTCCGGGCGCAGTCCTCCGCCGTCACCAGCCCCCCGTTGTAGCACAGGGGACAGCTCAGCCGCTCCGTCGCCAGGGTGAAGGCCTCCCGGCGCACCGGGTGGCGGTAGTAGTCCGCCCGCACTCTGGGGTGGACGATCAACAGGGCGACGGGATATTTTGAAAATATTTCCAGCAATCGGTGGAACTCCTCCGGGTCCTCCATCCCCAGCCGGGTCTTGATGGAGATCTTCACCGGGGCCCCGGCAAAGATCTCCTCCAGAAAGCGGTCCAGCCCCTCCGGGTCGGCCAGCATCCCGGCCCCCTTCCCCTTGGCCACCACCGTCCCCGAGGGACACCCCAGATTCAGATTGACCTCCTCATATCCCATGGCGGCCAGCTCCCCCGCCGCCCACAGGAAGTCGCCGGCCTGCCGGGTCAACAGCTGGGGCACCACCGGCACCCCCTCGTTGACCTCCGGGGATACGTTCCTCAGCTCCCTGGGGGTCCAGACGTGGTCCCGGGTGGGACTGAGAAAGGGCATATAGTAGCGGTCCACCCCGGAAAAGCAGGCCCGGTGGGCCCGCCGGAACTGGGCGCCGGCGATCCCCTCCATGGGGGCAAAATCAAGTTCCATCTCCAATCTCCTCCCGTCCGCGATCTTCGGTCCCCCATTGTACCGTCCGGCCCCGCCCTCTGTCAAGCCGCCCCCCATGGGGAAGAACCTCTCATCCCGGTCTGGCAATCCGGCGCCACTTATGGTAAGATAGATGGGCCGGCCACGCCGGCCGGCAAAATACGCCGCCCCGCGGCGCCAGGAGGGACCGCCATGTCCTGTAAAGAGGAATTTATCGAGATCTTCAAGGCCCACATCACCCGGGAGGGGGCCGACAAGCTGTTGGACTATCTGGAGAACAAGTGCGATTTCTTCACCGCCCCCGCCTCCGCTCGCTACCACGGCTCCTATGAGGGCGGGCTGTGCGAGCACAGCCTGAACGTCTACCACTGTCTGGTGGACTACCTCCAGCGGGAGCGGGTCCAGGAGCTCTACGGCCTGGAGTACAGCGACGAATCTGTCGCCATTGTGGCCCTGCTCCACGACGTGTGCAAGGTGGGGTGCTATAAAAAGGGCTTCCGCAACGTGAAAAACGACGCCACCGGCCAGTGGGAGCGGGTGCCCACCTACACCTTCGACGACCCCCTGCCCTACGGCCACGGGGAAAAGAGCGTGTACATCGTCAACGGCTTTATCCGGCTGAGCCGGATGGAGGCCATGGCCATCCGCTGGCACATGGGCTTCTCCGGCCCGGAGGACAGCCGCACCGTGGGGCAGGCCTTCCAGAAATACCCCCTGGCCTTCGCCCTGGCTACCGCCGACATGGAGGCCAGCTACTTCCTGGAGGGGGAGGAGGACAGCTAGTCCCCCTTCGCCCACTCCTCCACCCAAAAGGCGGGATAGGGCCGGTCCAGCCGGTAGCCCAGTTGCTCCGCCAGCGCCAGCGAGCGCCTGTCGTGGGCGTCCCACCCGGGGAAGAGCCCCCGGTCCAGGCAGTCCAGGATCAGCTTTGCGCCACAGGCCCGGGCCAGGCCCTGGCGGCGGAAGCGGGGGTCGGTGTCGATCTCCACTTCGATCCCGTTGCCACACACCGCGTAGGAGGCGGCCCCGGCCACCGGCTCTCCAGCCCGGAGGGCAACCACCCCCAGCCCCCGGCGGACAAAGTCCGCCCCGTCCCGGAAATTTCCGCACAGGTCCCGGGACCAGCTCCGGGCCATGAGGGCGGGGTACCACTCCTCCCCGATGGGGGCCAGGCGCACCCCCTCCGGGAGCGCCTCCGCCATCCGGGCCAGCCTCTCCCGGTCAAAGCGCTCCGGCTCCTCCCGGGTGGCGTACCGGGTAAAGGGGCGCGCCCGCGCCCCCAGCTCCCGCCGGATCAGCTCCGCCCACCCCTCTGTCAGCGGCACCAGGAGCGGGACGCGGACCCTCCGCAGAAGCCCCCTGTCCGGCCGCCCGGCCAGAAAACAGAAATCCCCGATCAGCGCCAGGGCGCTGTCCGGCCCCGCCGCCAGCACCCGGCCCATCTCCCCCCGCAGGCAGGCCCGGAGCATCACCGGGCGCGGCTCCGGGAACAGGCCGTTGTATTCCGCGGAATGGTACATCCCGCTTCCCCCTTTCCGCCCGGCCGCGGACCACATTTTCTCCGCCCGCCGGGAACCTTTTCTCTGTTTTGTCGTCTATCTTTTTTGAGAGGAGGGCGCGGCCCTCCGCCACTTCAAATTCTGTTCAGGAGGACTTCCCCATGAGACGTCAAGTGACCGCTTCTCTTCTGGCCTGTGCCCTGACCGTGGCCATGGCCGTCCCCACCCTGGCCGCCGAGCCCGCCGAATCCGCCGGCTCCGCCGGCGAGACCACGACCCAGGAGGTACAGACCATGCCCCAGAGCGTGCTCTATTCCGGACAGATCAAGGAGATCCAGACCGACGGTCTGGGCCGCGTCACCCGGCTGGTGCTGTCCTCGGACCGCTACGGGGAGTACGCCATGAACCTGTCCGCCGCCACCCTCTGGGTGGACGGAGGGCGCCACACCGCCACCGACAGCCAGGGGCTGGCTGTGGGCGAGTATCTGTATATCTTCCACAGCTCCACCGCCACCTACTCCCTGCCGCCCCAGTCCGCCGCCTATGTGGTGGTGCGCAACGTGCCCCAGGACGCCGCCGCCCCCCAGTACCACACGGTGGAGGCCATTGTCCCCCAGCAGGACGGCTCTCTGAAGATCCTGGTGGACCGGGGCGGGCTGTACCTGACCGCGGACGCCGACACCGCCCTGTACCGCTATCTGGAGGGGGAGGCCCCCACCCTGTCCGGCCTGCTCCCCGGCGACCGGATCATGGCCTGGTACAACCCGGTGGCCCTGTCCCACCCCGCCCAGTCCTACGCCTCCGCCCTGATGCTCCTGCCCGAGGCCGGGTGGGAGGCCCCCTCCACCCCGGCCCTCCCCGAGGAGGGGGCGGCCCTGACCCTGACCCTGGGAGACAAGACCTCTCTGCTGACCGGCCGCTATGAGAGCGGGACCGCCATGGTCCCGGTGGCCGCGGTGGCCCAGGCCCTGGGCTTCCAGGTCACCTACACCCGCCACGCTGACGGGAGCGCCCTGGTCACGGTGGAGAGCGACCAGTTCCAGGTGCGGCTGGACATCGGCCAGCGGGAGATCACCGGCGTCACCAAGATCCCGGGCGCCGTGGGGATGACCGCCCCCACCGACTACGGCGCGGCCCCCTACATCGTGGACCCCGGCACCACCTGGGCCCCCGCCCGGCTGTTTGAGATGCTGGGCAAGACCGTGACCCTGGAGGGGAGCGCCCTGTCCATCCAGTGATCCCGCATGACACAAAAAGCCCCCGGGGCGGCAGAGCCGCCGCCCCGGGGGCTTTTGCTGTTTACTGGGCGTCCTCGATGATGCCGTAATCCCCGTCATACCGGCGGTACACCACGGCAAAGGCGCCGTCCGACTCCTCGTCCCGGAAGGCGAAGAAGCTGTGCCCCAGCAGGTTCATCTGGAGGATGGCCTCCTCCCTGGTCATGGGCTTCAGGGGGAAGGTCTTGCTCCGGACGATGTGGTACTCGCCCTCCTCCGGCTCATCGGGGGCGAAGGAGGACTGCTCTCCCACGTCCACCGTCCGCTCGAAGGCCCCCTGGCGCAGGCGCTTCTCCAGCCGGGTCTTGTTCTTGCGGATCTGGCGCTCCAGCGTCGTAACGGCGGCGTCGATGGAGGCGTGCATATCGGAGGTGCTCTCCGACACCCGGAAGATGGTGCCGCTGGAGCGGATAGTGATCTCCACCTTGTTGTTCCGCTCCTTCTCCACACTGAAGGTGATGTTGGCGGTGGCGTCCTCCTTAAAAAAACGGTCCAGCTTTCCTACCTTCTTCTCCGCATATCTGTGGATGGCATCGGGCAGGTCCACCTTTTTGTCCGTAAATACGAATTTCATATATTCCGCTCCTTTCGCCCACAGGGCTGGTTTGGGAGGGGGAGAGAGCTCCGCCCCCTCCGTTATCTTATTATACCACAACAGGTGAAAAAAGCTAGTATTTTTTGTTAATATTTTCTAAATAAGATTTTGTCCCCCCGGTCTCCCCTCACTCCAGGCTCTCCGGCCCGAAGGCGTGGGGCAACAGCTCCGACAGGGTCGCCTGCCGGAAGGTCCCGTCCGCCCGGGCGGCCAGCACCCGCAGGCCGGGCGCGAACTCGTAGAGCATTTGCCGGCAGGCCCCGCAGGGCCAGCAGAAGTCCTCCCCCGAGCCGGCCACCGCCAGGGCCACCCAGCCGGTCCGGCACCCCTCGCTCACCGCTTTGAGCAGGGCGGTGCGCTCGGCGCAGATGGTGGAGCCGTAGGCGGCGTTCTCCACGTTACAGCCGGTGAACACCCGCCCGTCGGCACACAGCAGGGCCGCCCCCACGGGAAAGCGGGAGTAGGGCACATAGGAATAGTTTCTCATGTCCAGCGCCAGCCGGACCAGCTCCTGATCGGTCACAGTTCTTCCTCCTCTGCAGTTTGGCCCCGGCACCGCCGGGCGCCCGGTCCCATTCTCACCGCTCCTCCACCAGCCGGGCCCGCAGGCCGGAGTAGCGGCGGGTCTGCCGGTTGTTGGCCACCATCCGGGCCACCACCTCCTGGTCGCCCACGACGATGAAGAGCTCCCTGGCCCGGGTGACCGCCGTATAGAGCACCCCCCGGGTCATGAGCATGGGGGCGCCGTCCAGGGCGGCCAGGATGACCGCCCGGTACTCGCTCCCCTGGGCCTTGTGTACCGTGACGGCGAAGGCGGGCTCCAGCTCCCCCAGCATATCGGGGGAGTACTCCACGATCTTCCCGTCGAAGTCCACGGTGATGACCTCCCCCTCGATGGAGCGGATCACCCCGATGTCCCCGTTGAACATCCCCATGCCGGAGTCGGTCCCCCCCTCCTCCCGCCAGAGGATGTCGTAGTTGTTCCGCACCTGCATCACCCGGTCCCCCGCCCGGAAGACCCAGTCCCCGAAGCGGCGCTCCCCTCTGCCCTCCCGGGGCGGGTTCAGCGCCTGCTGGAGGGCCTGGTTCAGGGCCCGGGTACCCGTCCCCCTCCTTCTGGTGGGGGAGAGCACCTGGATCTGGTCGGCGGGGATGCCCATGCGCTCGGGGAGGCGGCGGCGGCACAGGTCCACAACGGTGTCCACCACCGACTGCCCGTCCCTCCGGCTGAGGAAAAAGAAGTCCCCCTCGTTCCGGCGGAGGTCGGGGAGCTCCCCCTGGTCGATCCGGTGGGCGTTGCGGACGATGGCGCTCTGGGCCGCCTGCCGGAAGATCTCCGTCAGGCGCACGGTTGGGACGATCTCGCTCCGGATCAGGTCGGCGAACAGGTTGCCCGGCCCCACCGAGGGGAGCTGGTCCGGGTCGCCCACCAGCACCAGCCGGCAGTCGTCCCGCATGGCGTCCAGCAGGGCCGCCATCAGCGGCACGTCCACCATGGAGGTCTCGTCCACAATGACGGCGTCCGCCTTCAACGGGTCATAGGAATTTCGGGTGAAGACCAGCTTCCCCGTGTGGGGGTCGAAGCCCGTCTCCAGCAGGCGGTGGATGGTGCAGGCCTCGGTGCCGCACAGCTCCCCCAGCCGCTTGGCGGCCCGCCCGGTGGGGGCGGCCAGGGCGGTCTCCAGCCCCATCCTCTCGAACAGGGCCAGCACCCCCCGCAGGCAGGTGGTCTTGCCCGTCCCCGGCCCGCCGGTGAGGAGCATCATCTGACAGCCGGCGGCCAGCTCCACCGCCCGCCGCTGTTGGGGAGCGTAAGTGATGCGCTGTTCCCGCTGGATGCGCCGGATCAGCTCCTCCAGCCCCTCGGGGGCGAGGAGCTCCCGGCGGCCCATCTCGCCCACCCGGCGGGCGATGAAGGACTCGGCCTCGTACAGGGCGGGGAGGTAGACCGCCTCCTCCCCCGCCACCGGCTCCTCCTCCACCTCGCCCCGGCTCACCAGGGCGTCGAGGCACTCCTCCAGCGCCTCCCCCGGCATATCCAGCAACAGGCCGGTGGCCTCCACCAGCTTGCGCCGGGGGAGGAAGGTGTGCCCGTTGTTCCAGTTGTTGTGGGCCAGCTCAAAGCGGAGGCCGGCCTCCAGCCGGAGGGGGTCCTCCGCTCCCACCCCCAGGGAGAGGGCCAGCTCGTCCGCCCGGGAGAACTCCACCTGGAACTCCTCCCCCACCAGGAGGTAGGGGTCGGACTGGACCACCTCCAGCGCCACGTCCCCATAGGCCCGGCGCAACTGGACCGCCAGCTCCAGGGGGAGCTGGTGCTCGGTGAGAAACTCCATCAGCCGCCGCATCCCCATCTGTTGCCGGAAGACGTCGCTGATCTGGCGGGCCCGCCGGGGGGAGATGCCCCGGATCCGGGTCAGCTGGTCCGGGTCCGTCTCCAGGACGGTCAGGGCCTCCTCCCCAAAGGTCTCCACGATCTGCCGGGCGGTGGATTTGCCGACCCCTTTCACCGCCCCGGAGGCCAGATAGTGGTAGATCTCCTTCAGGCCCTGGGGCAGGCGGCGCTCCACCACCTCCGCCTTCAGCTGGGGGCCGTAGGTGGGGTGCCGGGTCCAGCGGCCGCGGACGGACAGGTACTCCCCCGGGGCCACGCCGGGCATGGCCCCCACCACGGTGATCTCCTCCCCCCGCATCTCCAGGCGGAGGATGGTGTAGCCGTTCTCCTCGTTCCGGTAGATCAGGCTGGAGACGGTCCCCTCCACCAGCTGTTGTTCCTCTGACATGGGCTCCGCCCCCTCTCTCCGGTGACGGGCGGCCGGGGCCGCCCCTACCCTCTCTCGATATAGTCCGGCAATTCCTCCACCGGCCACAGGACCACGCCGGGCCAGCGAGCCACCAGCCGCAGGGCCAGCTCCCGCCCCTCCGGCGTCAGGTCCACATCCGCGATCAGGATGGGACAGCGGACCAGCCCCATCCCCCTCAGCCAGACGAAGGCCCGCACCTGTTGCTCCAGGTGCTCTCCCGCCCCCCGGCCCGCCAAGAGGACCCGGGCCTCCGGGCCGGGCAACGGCCGCAACAGCAGTCCGAACAGCCACCAGCCCGCCAGGGCCAGCCCCACCACACACAGTACCGTCCACAGGATCTCCCACGCCGTCCCCACGGGGCAACACCTCCGGGGCATCCTATGCGGGAGACGCCTCCGGGGTGCGGCACAGCCCCACAAGAGGTCCCCTTCAAAAGGGAGGCTCTGCGGGCGGCCACAGGCCGCCCCTACAGGAAACAGCGGGTCTAATACGGGATATGCCCCCTCATCCGCCCCTTCGGGGCACCTTCCCCCAGGGGAAGGTCCGGGCGGCGCACCTCTAAAAGCCTCCCTCTGACGAGGGAGGTGTCATTTGCCAAGCAAATGACGGAGGGAAAGAACAGGCGCACCAAAGGACTCAGGCGGCAACAGGACCGCTCGTCTCTTCTCCTTTCCCCACCGAACCCGCGGCTTCCGCCGCTGTGCTTCGGTGGGCAGATTCCGCCCTACAAGTTCGCATCACCGACACCCGCCGCACCACGGGGGACCACCGGTGGAGGCGCGTCCTAAGCGGGTAGCACGGACGGTCCTCCGGTTCTGCCGCACAGTGGCAACGGGCGGGAGGAGGGCGATGTGTCAGAGACCACCCCGCGCCGGTATATTTCCACCAAACTTCCGAACCAAGCTCTCCCGTAAACGGGGGTCCGGGGGTGTAGCGACTATGGGCACAAAGTGTCCATCGGAGCAAACCCCCGGCGATCTTTTCGCCCCTTTTGGATCGCTCCAAAAGGGGTTCGCCGCCGCGGCGGCGAAATCCCCCTTGCAATCGAGTATGCGGGCAGATATCCCGCCCCTACGCGCCCCAATATATCCCCAAAAAATTCCTAATTCCTAACTCCTAATTCCTAATTCTATCTCCACTCTCCAGCATCTTCTTCAAATACTGCCCGGTATAGCTCTCCGGGCAGGCGGCCACCTCCTCCGGCGTACCCGTGGCCACGATGGTCCCGCCGCCGTCGCCCCCCTCGGGGCCCAGGTCAATGAGGTAGTCGGCGGTCTTGATCACGTCCAGGTTGTGCTCGATGACCACCACGGTGTTGCCCGCGTCCACCAGCTTCTGGAGCACGTCGATCAGCTTGTGGACGTCGGCGCTGTGCAGGCCGGTGGTGGGCTCGTCCAGGATATAGATGGTCTTGCCGGTGGAGCGCTTGCTGAGCTCGGTGGCCAGCTTCACCCGCTGGGCCTCGCCGCCGGACAGCTCGGTGGAGGGCTGGCCCAGCTTCACATAGCCCAGGCCCACCTCCTCCAGGGTCCGCAGGCGGTTGTAGATGCGGGGCAGGTTCTCAAAGAAGGGCAGGGCCTCGTCCACCGTCATCTCCAGCACCTCGTAGATGTTCTTGCCCTTGTAGCGCACCTCCAGAGTCTCCCGGTTATAGCGCTTGCCCTTGCACACCTCGCAGGGGACGTAGACGTCGGGCAGAAAGTGCATCTCGATCTTCAGCAGGCCGTCCCCCTGGCAGGCCTCGCACCGGCCGCCCCGGGTGTTGAAGGAGAACCGGCCCGGGCCGTAGCCCCGGCTCTTGGCGTCGGGGGTGGAGGCGAACAGGTCCCGGATGTCGTTGAACAGCCCGGTGTAGGTGGCGGGGTTACTGCGGGGGGTGCGGCCGATGGGGGACTGGTCGATGTTGATGACCTTGTCCAGGTACTCCTCGCCCTCAATGCGGTCGTGCTTCCCCGCCCGGACCTTCACCCGGTTCAGGTCGGCCCCCAGCTTTTTGAACAGGATCTCGTTGACCAGGGAGGACTTGCCGCTCCCCGACACTCCGGTGACACAGGTGAAGGTGCCCAGGGGGAAGGTCACGTCGATGTGCCGCAGGTTGTGCTCCGAGGCGCCGATCACCTTCAGATACTTCCCATTTCCACTCCGGCGCTCCCGGGGCACCGGGATCTTCCGGCGCCCCGCCAGATAGTCCCCGGTGATGGAGCCGGGGGTGTTCATGACCTCCTCCGGGGTGCCGGCGGCCACGATCTGTCCCCCGTGGACCCCGGCCCCCGGCCCCACGTCCACGATATAGTCGGCCGCGCGCATGGTGTCCTCGTCGTGCTCCACCACCAGCAGGGTGTTGCCCAGGTCCCGCAACTTTTTCAGGGTGGCCAGGAGCTTGTCGTTGTCCCGCTGGTGCAGGCCGATGGAGGGCTCGTCCAGGATATACAGCACCCCCATGAGGGAGGAGCCGATCTGGGTGGCCAGGCGGATGCGCTGGCTCTCCCCGCCGGACAGGGTGCCCGCCTCCCGGCTGAGGGTGAGATACTGCAGGCCCACCGAGCGCAAAAAGCCCAGCCGGTTCCGGATCTCCTTCAGGATCTGGGAGGCGATCATGGTCTGGGTGGGGTTCAGCTCCAGCCGCTCCATGAAGTCCAGGGCCTCGTTGACGCTCTTGTGGCAGTAGGTGTCGATGTCCAGCCCCCCCACGGTGACCGCCAGGGACTCCTTCTTCAGCCGCCGCCCCTGACAGGTGGGGCAGGGGCACTCGCTCATGCACTCCTCCAGCTCCCGCTTCACCGCCTCGGACTGGGTCTCCCGGTAGCGGCGCTCCAGGTTGTTGACGATGCCCTCGAAGGGCTGGTACAGGGTGCCCTGCCCCCGGGGCTGGTCGTAGTGGAGGGTGAGCTTCTCCCCGCCGGTGCCGTAGAGGATGACGTCCATGACCTCCTGGGGCAGGTCCTTCACCGGGGTGTTCAGCTTGAATTTATATTTTTTGGACAGGGCCTCGAAGTACATCCGGGAGATGCCGTCCGACTTGATGTTGTTCCAGCCGCTGGCGGTGATGGCTCCCTCGATGATGGACAGGTTCCTGTTGGGGACCACCAGATCCGGGTCGATCTTCATCTGGGATCCCAGCCCCATACAGGTGGGGCAGGCCCCGAAGGGGTTGTTGAAGGAGAACATCCGGGGGGTGAGCTCCTCGATGGACACCCCGCAGTCCTCGCAGGCGTAGTTCTGGGAGAACAGGATGTCCCGGTCCTCCCCCACCACGTTGATGACCACCAGGCCGCCCGACAGGTTGGAGGCCACCTCCACGCTGTCGGTAAGCCGGCGGGTGATGTCCTCCCGGATGACCAGCCGGTCCACCACGATCTCGATGTTGTGCTTCTTGTTCTTCTCCAGGCGTATCTCCTCGGACAGGTCATAGGCGATGCCGTCCACCCGGCACCGGACATAGCCCGATTTCCGGGCGTCCTCAAAGATCTTGGCGTGCTCCCCCTTCTTCCCCCGGATCACCGGGGCCATCACCTGGATGCGGGTGGCCTCGGGCAGGGCCAGCACCTGGTCGATGATCTGGTCGATGGTCTGTTGCTTGATCTCCTTGCCGCAGATGGGGCAGTGGGGGGTGCCCACCCGGGCCCACAGCAGACGCAGGTAGTCGTAGATCTCCGTCACCGTGCCCACGGTGGACCGGGGATTCTTGCTGGTGGTCTTCTGGTCGATGGAGATGGCGGGGGACAGACCGTCGATATAGTCCACGTCGGGCTTCTCCATCTGGCCCAGGAACATCCGGGCGTAGGAGGACAGAGACTCCACATACCGCCGCTGTCCCTCGGCGTAGATGGTATCGAAGGCCAGAGAGGACTTGCCGCTCCCCGACAGGCCGGTGAGCACCACCAGCTTGTCCCGGGGGATGGACACGTCGATGTTCTTCAGGTTGTTCACCCGGGCGCCTTTGACAAAAATATGATCTTGCATGTTCGTTCCTCTTCAGGTAGTTTGAAATTTCCGCGTGTTGGGGGATCACATGATTACCGTCAGGCCCGCGGCATACAGCACCAGGCACAGGACGGCCAGAATGGCCCACTCCAGCTTCTCCATGGCGATGTAGAAGTCCGAGGGCTCCACAGCGTCCACATTCCGCACACGGAGTTGCAGACCCAGGCGGAAGAAGAAGTGGGGGAAGCAGATCTGGAAGATGTTCAGCAGGGCGATGAGCGTCGTCCCAAACCAGAGAAGCAGATTCCCCTGGTGGGTGAGCTCCGGGGTCAGGACGATTCGGGCCAGCGCCCCCAGGCCGGGCTCGTACCACTCCTCCCGGGTGACCTCCTGGCCGTTCACATAATAGAGGGTGGCACCCCCTCCGACACCTCCAACAGAGAACGTGCCCCGCACCGGATCTCCGTTCTCGTCGATCAGGAGGTTAAAGGAGTGCGGGCTATAGATCCCCCGGAAGATCACCTCGTCCCCCCGGCGGATCTCCAGGCCGTTTTTCTCCCGGAAGCCGTCGGGCACGGCGGTCGGGTCCGCCACCACCTGCCAGGGGCCGTAAGTGTACTCCCCCCACTGGTAGGAGATTTCCCCCTCCGGGGAGACGGCAAACCGGGCGGGCTCCCCGTCGATCTTCCCCTCGTAGATCTGGAGCTCCCCCTCCGTGTGGGGATAGAGCAGGGCGCCGCTGTACTCCAGGCCGGGGCGGTTGACGACAATCACATAGGCGATGAGAAAGCCCACGATCTCCGCCAGCATGACTGCCAGCAGGATACGCCGGTAGAGGCCCATCTCCTGCCACTTGGCTTTCAGCGTTTCCATAGGGGCACCGTCCTTTCCCTATAAAATCATGTCTGTCCTCTGGGGATCTCCTCCGGTCTGGGCGGCCGGACATACCGCAGAAAATCGGGCCGCACCGCGCCCCACTTCCGGTAGTTTTCCCGCCCCTGGCGGAGGGTCATGCCGTGGTTCTCGTCGCTGGGGTCGTCCTCCTCTGAGTCGAATATATCGTTCTCCCAGAAACACACCGGGCAGATGAAGGCCATAGCCTCCTCCTTGGGGACGGGGAAGGTGCGATATCCGCAACAGGGGCAGGGGTATTCTCCCGGCGGCTCAGCGGGCACCGGCTCCGGTTCCGGCATGGGGCCCCCCTCCTCAACTCTGCTGTCAGTCTGCTCAGTGCAGGTTCAGCACACCGCCGGTCTCCTGAAACCCATCCGGATCCAGGGAGCGGGCCAGCAAAAACTGGTCGGGCACGCCGGAGGCGTTCTGGAACCCCAGGGAGACGGCGCTCTGGAAGCCGTACCGGCCATAGTAGTCCGGGTCGCCCACCAGGAACAGGGCGCTGTACCCCAGCTCCGCCGCCCGGCGCGCCCCCTCCTGAAGAAGCCGGCCGCCCAGGCCCCGGCTCCGGTCCTCCAGGCGGACACACAGAGGGGCCACCATCAGCCCCCGCAGTCCCGCGGGCGCGCCGGGGATTGACAACTCCGTAAGAAGGATATGGCCGGTCAGCTGTCCGTTTTCCTCGGCCACCAGCTCCAGCTCCGGGCGGTAGGTGTCCCGCCGGCGCAACTCCAGCACAAAGTCCTGTTCGCTCCCATCGCTGACCTTCGCCGTGGCAAAGGCCGTCTG
Organism: uncultured Oscillospiraceae bacterium; assembly: GCA_944385075.1. Classification (GTDB taxonomy): domain Bacteria; phylum Bacillota; class Clostridia; order Oscillospirales; family Oscillospiraceae; genus Lawsonibacter. The sequence continues at coordinate 15,303 of CALWVW010000031.1, forward strand.
GACCAGGGAGTAGATCTCAGCATCATCGCCCGCTTGGGCCTGCCGGATGGTCATGGTCTCTCCCCCGCCTTTCGGTCATTCCGCCACCACGGTCAGGTCCGCCGTGGTTCCCCCCACCAGGGCGATCAGGTCCGCGGGGGACAGCTCCACCTGGTAGCCGATCTTGCCGGCGGACACAGTGATGGTGTCCAGGATCTCCGCTGTCTCGTGGAAGACGGTGGGGTACTGCTTCTTCATGCCGACGGGGGAGCACCCCCCGTGGACATAGCCGGTCAGGGGCAGGAGCTCCTTCTGGTGGAGCATGGCGACGGACTTCTCCCCCACCGCCCGGGCCGCCTTCTTCAGGTCCAGGCTGTCGGCCACCGGGATGTCGAACACATACAGGGCGCCGGAGGCCCCCCGGACCACCAGGGTCTTGAACACCGCCTCCGGGTCCTGCCCCATGCTTTTCGCCACCGTCACTCCGTCCACCGCCACCCCCTCCTCGTGGGGGTAGGTGTGGGGGGTATAGGGGATCTTTTTCTGGTCCAGGATGCGCATAACGTTGGTCTTTTCGTCTTTTTTGGACATGGTCTTATGCCTCAGCTCCTGTGTAGTAGCAGTCCTCCCGCCATTTGGCGGGGTTGGTGTCCATGTAGTTCCAAACGCGGAGATAGTCCGCGTCGCTACGGATGATGTGGTCGTGGTAGCCTTTTTGCCAGATGGGATAGCCAATGCGTTTGGTTACAATCTCCTTTAACATTTTTATAATTTGCGGAACGGACGTTTTTTTCGTAGGGGCGCACATTGTGCG
>CALWVW010000032.1 GCA_944385075.1 uncultured Oscillospiraceae bacterium
CAGGTGAACAACTACAACGAGCTCAGCGCCGACGACCCCAGCTGTGACCTGATGTTCAGCTATGACGGCACGGTGCTGACCACCTTCCTGGGGATGGACACCACCGACATCCCCGAGGGGGAAACCCTCTACGACTTCGTCAACCGGGAGGTGGGCGAGCAGAAGGGCCTGCGCCTGCTGGGCAAGGTGGGTCTGAACAACACCTACTCCATCGGGGTGACCCAGGAGGTGGTGGACACCTACGGGGTGAGCAAGATCTCCGAGCTGGTCCCCATCGCCGGGGAGCTGGACTTCGGTGCCGAGCACGAGTTCTACACCTCCGAGGGCAGTATGAAGTACGACCCCTTCGTGGCCTTCTACGGGCTGAACTTCCGGTCCGCCGTGCCGGTGGACGTGGTGCTGAAATACAACGCCGTGGAGGAGGGCGCCTTCGATGTGATGGTGGTGTACGCCACCGACGGTCTGAACAAGCGGGCCAATCTCACCATCCTGGAGGACGACTGGGGCTTCTTCCCCGAGTACTACGGGGCCTTCCTAGTCCGGGACGACCTGTTTGACGACTTCGCCGACGCCGCCCCCAACCTGGAGGAGGTACTGGAGCTCCTCACCGGCAACGTGAGTAGCGAGGACATGGTGGAGCTCACCTACGCCGTGGACGTGGACGGCCGCGCCGTGGCCGAGGTGGCCCACGAGTTCCTGGTGGAAAAGGGCTTTCTGGAGTCCTGAGCCGCTCCGATTCCGGGCGGCCACGCTTTTTGGCGTGGCCGCCTTTTCTCGCGGGCATGGGACAAACCCGGCGGCGCATACCCTGTAGCAACACAGTCTCACGGGAGGGATCGGGCATGGAGACGCGCATCGCCGACCTGCGGTACAAGGAGGTCATCAGCGTGGCGGACGGGAGCCGCTTCGGCTATGTGGGGGATATGGAGATCGACCTGGACAGCGGGCAGGTCCGGGCCCTGGTGGTCCCCGGGCGGCGGCGGCTGTTCGGCCTGCTGGGCCGGGAGGAGGACCGCTATATCCCCTGGGGGGCGGTGCGCCGGTTTGGGGAGGACATCATCCTGGTGGAGGGGACCTCCCCCCGCCGCATCCCCCGGCGGGGCACATAACATGACAGGCGTGGGCCCGGAACCACACAGGTTCCGGGCCCGCGCCTCTCTGCCACTCACAGCTCCACCGCCACGCCGGTGGCGAAAAACCACAGCACCCGCCGGGCCACCGGGCGGCCCAGGATGGCGGACAGGGCCCGGCTGTAGGCCTCCAGCTGGGGGCGGTACTCCTCCGCCCGGGCCGCCTCGCCGCCGGGGGACACCCGGTCGCTTTTGAAGTCCAGGACGGTGATCCCCCCGTCCTCCTCAAACCAGGCGTCCACCACCCCCTGGAGCAGGATCTCCTCCCCCGCCCCCTCCGGGAAGTAGTCCTCGGCGGAAACCAGGAGGGAGAATTTGAACTCCCGCCTGCAGCAGGGGGAGGCGGCCATGGTCCGGCCCAGAGGGCTGGCCAGAAAGGCGGCCAGGGGCCCGGCCGGGACGGCCCGCCGCTGATACTCGGTGAGAAAGCCCGCCTCGGTCAGCCGGTCCAGCTCCCGCTCCACCCCCTCGGGAGTGGCCTCGGTGTCCAGGGGGAGGTACTGCATGGCCAGGTGGAGGGCGGTGCCCCGCTGGGCGGGGGTGAGTCCCCGCTCCTCCACCATAAAGTCGGGGCGGGCCATGGGGGCGGTCCGCCGGGGCGCGGGGGCCCCCTCCTCCGCCTCCCGGTCCAGGGCACGGCCCTTGAGCTGGGTTGCGGTGAGCTTGGAGGGCAAACTGGTTGCCGCCCGGTGGGGGTAGATCCAGCTCAGCCGCTCCGCCAGCCCTTCCGGGTCCTGTAGCACCTCCTCCGGCCGGTCGGACAGCTCCCCCTCCCGCTCCTCTACCCGGGACAGGGGCAGGCCCTCCACCCACCGGATGTCCCAGGCGGGGCCCAGCGCCCGCCTCTCAGGCTCCGGCAGGCCGGCCAGGGCCCGGATCCCCGCCCCCTCGGGGCGGGTGAGGGCGTGGAGGAGCACCCAGGCCCCCACGCTCTGCTGTTGCTCCAGCACCACCGGGGGGATGGGCAGGGTCAGTCCCTCCCCCAGCCGCTCCAAAGTAGCCGCCCCCTCTGGCAGGGCCAGGGTGAGGATCAGCTTCTCCCTGGCCCGGGTCATGGCCACATAGAGGAGCCGGAGCTCCTCGGCCATCATCTCCCGCTCCAGCCTGCGGGCCACCGCCCGCCGGGCCAGAGTGGGGTACTCGATCATCCGCTCCCGGTCCAGCCCCTTGGGGCCCACCCCCAGCTCCGGGTGGAAGAGCACCGGGCGCATCAGGTCGTCCCGGTTGAGCCGCCGGGTCAGGCCGCACACCAGCACCACCGGCCGCTCCAGCCCCTTGGACCGGTGGATGGACAGGATGGACACCCCGTCCCCCCCGCTCCCGGGGGCGGCAAACCGGGCCCCGGTCTCCCGCAGGCGGTCCAGCCGCAACAGGAACTGGAACAGGGTGCGGCACCCGGACTCCTCCAGCTGTCCCGCCAGGGCGTACAGGGCGGTCAGATTGTCCTGCCGCTCCCGCCCGCCGGGCATGGCGCCGAAGATGCCGGGGAGGTTGGTGGTCTCGTAGATATGGCTGATCAGCTGGCGGCAGGTCCGGTCCCCCGCCCCGAAGCGGAGCTGGGACAGCTGGTCCAGAAAGTCCCGGCAGGCCGGGTCCCCCCGCTCCGCCGCCCGCTCCAGGGCGGAGTAGAAGTCCCCGTCCCCCTCCCCCCGGATCAGGGCCAGCTGGTCGGCGGTGAAGCCGTACACCGGGGAGCGCAGGGCGGCGATAAGGGCCACATCCTGCCGGGGGTTGTCCACGATGCGCAGGATGGCCAGGGCCACGTTCACCTCGGTGGTGTCGAAGAAGTCCTCCCCCCCGTCGGCGGACCAGGGGATGCCCTCCTCCCCCAGGGCCCGGACATAGTGTCGGAGTACCGGGCCGGGACTGCGGAGAAGGATCATCACGTCAGAGGGGCGCAGGGGCCGCGGGGCCCCGCCCTCCCCCTCCACCAGCAGGGGGCGGTCCAGCAACTGCCGGATCCGCCGGGCGGCAAACCGGGCCTCCAGCAGATCCTTGTCCGCCTTCTCCCCCTCCTGCTCCCCCAGGAAGGACAGATCCAGGGCGTCCAGCTCCAGGGCGTGGCTCTCCTCCCCCTCTCCCTCGGGGGGAAACTCCCTGCCCGGGACCAGGGCCTGGTCGTCAGTGTAATCCAGCTCCCCGAATTCGGTAGACATAATATCCCGGAACAGGTCGTTGCACCCCAACAGCACCTGGGGCCGGGAGCGGAAGTTCCGGGAGAGCACCCGCCGCCGGGGCTCCCCCTCCGCCGCCCGGTCCCCGTCGGGGTAGCGGCGGTACTTGTCCAGAAAAATGGTGGGGTCGGCCAGCCGGAAGCGGTAGATGGACTGCTTCACGTCCCCCACCTGGAACAGCCGCCGCCCCCCGTCCGAGATGGCGTCAAAGATGGCGTTCTGCACCTGGTTGGTGTCCTGGTACTCGTCCACCAGCACCTCGTCATACCGGGCGGCCACCGCCCGCGCCAGGGGGGTGGGGCCCCCGTCCCCGCCCCGAAGGAGGCGGAGGGCGAAGTGCTCCAGATCGGAGAAGTCCAGCACCCGCCGCCGGGCCTTCTCCCCGGCGTAGGCGTCCAGAAAGTCCAGCACCAGATCCATCAGGGCCTGGACGGCGGGCCGGGACAGGGACAGCTCTTCCAGCAGGGTGGCGCTGTCCCCGGCCAGCTGTTCCGCCAGCCGGTCCAGCAGTTTTTTGCACCGGGCGCGGATGGCCTTGACCCGCTCCCCCGCCCGGGCGGCCCGGTCCTCCTCCATGGGGCTCACCGGCGCGGTCCGCTTGCGGCGGCGCCCCGCCGTGGGGAATGTGATGGGCAGGCGGGCGGACATCTCGTCCCAGCTCCCGGCGGCCAGCAGGGCGTCCAGCCCCTCCAGGGCCGTGGACAGGGAGGGGGCGTAGTTGGCCTCCAACAGCTCGTCCCCGGCGGTCAGCTCCAGGGCCCGGGCCAGCTGGCTACGGCAGAAGCCGGCCTGCCGCCGGGCGTCCTCCAGCAGAAGGGCCCCCCAGGGGGTCCGGGACAGGTCGTCCACCCCCTCCAGGTCCCAGGCCGCCCGCTGGCCCCGGAGCCAGCCCGCCGGGTCCGGGTGGCTCTGGACCCGGGCGGCGATGTCCAGCACGATCTGCCCCAGGCGGCTGTCGTCCCGCCCGGCCCCCAGGGTATCGGCCAGCAGGGCGAAGGGCCCCTCCGGGTCCAGGTCCTCATACCGCCGGTCCAGCAGGTCCTCCAGAGCCCGGACCATGAGCACCTGGCTCTCCCCCTCGTCGCACAGGCGGAAGTCCGGGTCCAGGTCCAGCAGGTGGCCCTCCTCCCGCAACAGGGCGGCGCAGAAGGCGTGGATGGTGGAGATCTGGGCCCGGTAAACCAGGGTGGCCTGCCGCCGCAGGTGCCTGTCCCGGTGGGCAAGGGCCAGCCGGTCGGACAGCTCCTGGGCGATCCGGCCCCGGAGCTCGGCGGCGGCGGCTTTTGTGTAGGTAATGACCAGGAACCGGTCCATGTCCAGCCCCTCTCCGGTCACCCGGTCCAGCAACCGCTCCACCAGCACCCGGGTCTTGCCCGACCCGGCGGCGGCGGACACCAGAAGCTCCCCGCCCCGGTCGGAGACGATCTTTTGTTGTTCCTCGGTCAGTGGGAAGGGCATCCCATCCGCCTCCTCTCCCGCAATCGGTTCACAGGGTTTTCACTTTACAGCAATAATACCAGAGTGCCCGCCGTGATCAGCAGGCCGCCCACCACTTTCAGGATGGTGAGCTTCTCCCCCAATATCAAAAAGGCCAGCACCATGGAGATGACCACGCTGAATTTGTCGATGGGGACCACCTTACTGGCCTCCCCCATCTGAAGCGCGTAGAAGTAGAACAGCCAGGACAGGCCGGTGGCCACTCCGGACAGGGTCAGAAATACCCAACCCCGGGTTGTGATGTCGGCGATGCCCGCCTGTTTCCCCGTGAGAAACACAAGCCCCCAGGCCATGACCAGCACCACCACCGTCCGGATGGCGGTGGCCAGGTTGGAGTTGATTCCCTCCATTCCCAGCTTGGCCAGGATCCCGGTCAAAGCGGCAAAAACTGCGGACAACAGGGCAAAGACAGCCCACATGGATACCTCGACTTCCTTTCCTCCCTCCTCTGCGGGCGTTACTCCCGCAGAAGATCCAGGAACCGCTCGATGCGGATCCCCTTGTTCTTCTCCACCTCGTCCTGCTCCAGGAAAATGAGCCGCTCCACCACGTCCATGGCCCGCTTCACCGCCCCCTGGAAGGGCTCGCCCCGGAGCAGGGCGCCCGCCAGCACCGCGGAGAAGATGTCACCGGTGCCCGGGAAGTGGACCTGGATCAGCCGGTAGGGCAGGGCGAAGTGCTCCCCCGTCCGGTGGTCATAGCCCCAGACCTCGTGCCGGCCGGTGTCCCGGTCCTGGCCGCTGGTGACCACCACCGACCGGGGTCCTAAGGACCGCAGGCCGTCCACCACCTCCCGGGCCTCCTCCCGGCTCAGGGCCTTCCGGCCCTGGTACAGGCCGGTGAGGAACTCCGCCTCGGTCAGGTTGGGGACGATCACGTCGGCCACCCCGATCAGGCGGCGCATATTGTCCACCGTCTCCCGGCTGACCCCGTTGTACAGCTTGCCCTCGTCCCCCATGATGGGGTCGGTCATCACCAGCAGGCCCTCCTTCTTCTGGCTGGAGATGAAGTCCCGGATGATGCCCACCTGGGCCGCCGAGGCCAGAAAGCCGGTGGTGATGCAGTCGAACTGAAAGCCCAGCTCCCGCCAGACGGCGATGGCCTTCTCCATGTAGTCGGTGGTGTCCAGGATGGTGAACCTGCCGTAGTCCAGGGTGTTGGACACCAGGGCGGTGGGCAGGTTATAGACGCTGTGCCCCATGGTGGACAGCACAGGCAACATGGCCGCCAGGGCCACCTTGCCGTAGCCGGGCATATCGTTGATGATCAGGATATTCTTGCTCTGTGCCGCCATCTCCTACCCCTCCCTCTCCGGGCCGCTCTGGGGGCGGTCCAGCAGAAAGTCCAGCACCGTCCGGTTGAAGGCCTCCGGATTCTTCCGGGCGGTGCAGTGGTCCCCGGGCAGGATACGGCACACCGCCCCGGGGATGGAGGCGGCGATATACCGGGTGTGCCGCTCAGGGGCGATGTCATGCTCCCCCGCCAGCACCAGGGTGGGCGCCTGGATGGTGGACAGCCCCCGGGCGGTGATATGGGGCTGGGTGGCCATCAGGTTGAGAAGCTCCCACTTGCGCCGGGCCCTCCGGCTGACCAGGGACAGGGGCGCGTACCCGCACCAGCCCGCCAAGATGGGCGCCAGGGTGCCCGCCGTCATGGAGGCGGGGGTGAGATTGGCCCCGTCCACCACCAGCTTCTCCAGATACTGGGGGTACTTCATGGCGAAGAGCAGGGCGATGTTCCCCCCGTCGGAGAAGCCCAGCAGGTGGCACCGCCCGATGCCCCGGCTGTCCAGAAAGTCCCGCAGGTCGTCGGCGAACCGGTCCAGGGTGAAGGGGCCCGTCCCCCGGGGGGACTGGCCGTGGCCCCGGGTCTCCAGGGCGATCACCTGAAAGTGGCGGGCAAAGGGCTCCATCTGATTCCGGAAATAGGTCAGGTCGTCCCCGTTCCCGTGGAGCAGGACCAGGGGGAAGCCCTCCCCCAGCACCGCGTAATTGAGTTGAATGTCCATGGTTACTCACTGTCTCCCATCTGTTCCCAAAATTCCGCCGCGCTCAGGCCGGGCAACCACCGCTTGCAGTCCCCGCCCCGGCCCGGCTCGAAGTGGCAGGCGGCGGCGTAGTCGCAGAAGCGGCAGGCGTTCTTGTCCGGCCCCCTCCAGAAGGGGTCGGCGGCGATGTTCCCCTGGGCCAGCTCCCGGCAGATGTCCTCCAGCACCCGCTGGATGTGCCGGCCCAGCTTGCCCAGCTGTTCGGCGGAGGCCAGCGCCTCGCCGGTGACCGCCCCGGTGGTCCGGGACACCCGCAGGGGCAGGAAGCGGTAGCCCCCCTCCCCGGGGGACTCCATGGCGTCCAGCACCAGTGGGTCGTCCAGCACCAGGCCGCTCCGGGTCAGCTCCCGGTCCACCGCCTTGCGCCAGTCCGCGCCACTCATGGTCCGGCTCCCCCGGACCACCGCCTCCCGGGCGGGCAGGTAGAGCACCCCCGCCCCCTCCACCGGAAGGCCGTACAGGGCCTGCCCCCGGTCCTCCAGGGTGAAGAGGTACAACAGCATCTGCAGACCCAGGCCGTTCCACACCTCGGTCAGGTCAAAGCTCTTCCGGCCGGTCTTGTAGTCCACCACCCGCAGATAGAGCTTGCCGTCGTGGACATAGCCGTCCACCCGGTCCACAAAGCCGGTGACGCTGAGGGTGACCCCGTCCACGGTGAGCTCCACCGGGGGCAGATCCTGGTCCCGGCCGAAGCCCAGCTCGAAGGAGATGGGCCGGAACTTGGAGTGGGCCAGCTCGTCGGCCACGTTGTCCACCACCGCCTGGACCGTCCGGAGCAGGCGGCGGAACAGGTACTGAAAGCGCTGGCTCTGGCCCTCCAGGCCGCCCAGCTCCTCGGTCACATAGCGCTCCACCGCCCGGGCGGTGAGTTCCCGCAGGCGGCCCCGCCGGTCCTCCTCCCCCTCCATGCCGGGCAGGACGGTCTGGCCGGACATGGGGTCCAGAAGGGCCGGGTCCTGGAACACGTGCTCCAGCACATAGTGGACGAAGGTGCCGTACTCCGGGGCGGTGAAGCCCGCGGGCCTTCTGGGCTCGGCCTTCAGGCCATAGCGCATGAAGTAGGAGAAGTGGCAGGACTTGTACTTGTCCATCCGGGAGGCGGACATGGGGACCCTCGGCCCGTACAGCCGGTCCACCGCCCGGCGGGACAGGCTCCCCCGCTCCCAGGCGGCGGCCCGATCCAGCCGCAGGGCCCGCTCCCGGAAGTCGGGCAGGCGCTCCAGCGCCCGCCGGACCGACGGGTCCCGCCCCGCCAGCTCCAGGGCGGGCAGAGGGGCCTCCAGCCGGAAGGCCTCCCCCGCCTCCTCCCATTGCTCCACTGGCAGATCGGGGAACAACAGCCGCAACCGCTGGACCAGAAAGCTGGGGCGGCGCTCCTCCCCCCCGGGGCCCCGGGCGGGCCAGGTCACCGCCAGCCGCTCCGACGGCCGGGCGCAGGTCTGATAGATGGTGGTCATCTCCCGGGAGAGGAGTTCCCGCCGGGACTGGTTCAGCTCCAGCCCGTAGCCCGCCAGCAGGGAGCGGTCGTCGTCGGACAGCAGACCAGGCGGGTCAGACACCTGGGGCAGGGAGCTGTCGTCCGCCCCCAGCAGAAAGAGGACTTTCACCCGGTGCCCGGTCTGGCGGGTGGTCTCCCCCGCCGTCACCCGGTCCAGGGAGACCGGGATGGTGCCCACGTCGTACTGGGACAGCACCAGCCGGAACAGGGGGGCGAACTCCTCCAGCTCCATGGGGCTGTCCCCCAACAGCCGGGCGCACTGCTCCAGTCCGGTGCACAGGATGTCCCAGAGCTGGCGGTACTCCTCGGCCAGGGCGGGCTGGCCCCGGCGCTCCAGCTCCTCCACCCGGCGCTCCAACCGGTCCGGGAAGCCGATCTCCTCCAAAAAGTTGTAAAGGGAAACAGCCTGCCCAATCCCGGTCTTTCGGGGATTTTTGGCCAGGGCCTCCAGGGGGGCGGCCACCTGCCGCCGGACCCGGTCCAGCCGCTCCACCAGGGCCCGGTCCCCCTCCTCCCAGGGGAGGCCGTACCCCCGGGGGTGCCAGGACCAGGGCTTCTCCCGGGTCCAGGTGCTCCCCCGGAGGTCCCACTTCAGCACATAGTTCTCCAGCAGGTCCCGGTCCTCCTCCCCCAGACCGGTGAAGCCGGTCTTCAGGTACCGGAACACGTCCTCATAGGCGTAGCCCCCCGCCACCGTCTCCAGGGCGGCGGTGACCAGGGCCAGCACCGGCTTCTCCAGGATGTCCGTCATGGCGGAGGAGAACACCGGCACCCCGTACCGGGGGAACACCGACTCCACCAGATCCCGGTAGGCCCCGTAGTCCCGGGCCACCACTCCGATCTCCCGGAATCGGTAGCCCTCCTCCCGGACCAGACGGAGGATCCGCCCGGCGGTCCACTCCACCTCCCACCGGGGGTCCCGCCCCTGGCACAGCTCCACCGCGCCGCCGCCGGGGACCGGGTCCTCCCCCTCCCCGAACAGGGCGCGCTCCAGATAGTCCAGGGCGGGGGCCTTTCCCCCACACGGGCTGTCAATGTATTCTACTTCATAAGGTAGCCCCTCCCGCCGGGCCAGCTCCAGCAGGGTCCGGGCGGTGCGGCGGGCGGCGGTAAAGACGCCGCCGTCCTCCTCCCCCTCCAGGGGGCCACAGGTGAGGGTGACGGTCAGGTTGTCCGCCTGCCCCATGAGCCGGGCCAGCACCTCCCTCTGCTGGGGGGTGAAGTCGGTGAAGCCGTCCAGCCACAGGTCTTTTCCCCGGGCCCAGGGGCAGTCCAACAGCTTCTCCGCCACCCGGGTGAGCCGGTCCCTGGGGTCCAGGGGGCCCCGGGCGGCCAGCTCCTGATAGGCGCCGCAGATGAGGCCCAGGTCCCGGAGCTTGTCCCCCTCGGGGCCGCCCGCCTCCTCCCCCGCCCGGACCAGCTGTTCCGGGGGGACGCAGGACTGCCTCAGCTCGTCCCAGGTGGCCAGCAGGGACTGGAGAAAGGCAGGCCGCCGGGAGGGCCGGGCATAGACGGAGAGGCCCTCCACTGTCTCCCGCACCGCCCGGTGCATGAGCAACAGCCGTCCCCCCGCGTCCAGCTCCTCCACCCCCAGACCCCCGGCCTCCTGAAAGACCCGGTTGGCCAGCCGGCTGAAGGACAGCACCTCCGCGTACAGGGACACCCGGTCCCCGCCGGCGCGGCACAGGGCGCGCTCGGTCTCGTGGGACTGCTGTTCCGGCACCAGGAGCACCTGGGGACGCTCCTCCCCCGCCCGGCACAGCCGCCGGAGCACCAGGGCGGTCTTCCCAGCCCCCGCCCGGCCCAGGATCAGTCGAAACACCGGCGCACCTCCTCTCTTGTCTCTTGCCGTTCCATACCGAGTTATTTTATCACACTTTTCCCGGGAAAAAAAGTCCCAGCTCCCCATGCCCATAAAAAGGGCGCCTGTGCGGTAAGCACAGGCGCCTTGTAAGAGTATCTTGGGCTACGGGAGCTCCCGGGCCATCTTCTTGCCCCCGGTGTGGTAGATGGGCTTCCACTCCACCCGCTTGACCAGGGCGGCCAGGGAGATGGGCACATATGTAAACATGAACAGGGGGAAGGTGAACAGGGAGAGGATCTTCTTCCCCGTCCCCGCGTGGATCTGCCGCCACTCAGTGAGGGTGGTCAACAGCCCGTAGAGGAACAGGCCCACATAGAAGCCGGACACCATGGACCAAAGGAATTCCAGGGCCACGGCCACCACCTGCCGGGCCACATAGGTGGGCTCGAACAGGACGGCCCCGCACACCAGCAGGTTGAACAGCAACACCGCCAGGGTCAACAGCATCCCGGGGGCCACCGTCATCAACATATCGTAGCAGGCCCAGCCCCGCCGGCCGCCCCGGGCCATCCCCCGGAGCAGAGGGAGGGTGTATTGGGCTTCTACCTGATAGAAGCCCTTGGACCAGCGGAGCCGCTGGTCCAGCGACTGGCGGAAGGTGGTGGGCTGTTCGTCGTAGATGACCGCCCGGTCGCAGTAGCCGATCCGCCGGCCCCGCACCGCGCAGTCCACCGAGAACTGGATGTCCTCGGTCAGCAGGTGGAAGGGCCAGCCGCCGTTCTCCCGGATGGTCCGGGCGGACACCAGAAAGCCGGTGCCCGACACGTGGCAGTTGCTCCCCAGAGCCATCCGGGGGGCGCTGAGGAACCGGGCCTCCCGGAGGAACCACAGGGCATATCCGGCGGAGATCCAGTTGGTCCCGAAGTTCCGGGAGTTGCGGTAACTGGTGATGGCGTCATACTTCCCCGTGGCAAAGACCCGGTTCATCTCCCCCACAAAGTTGGGGTCCACCAGGTTGTCCGCGTCGAAGATCAGATAGGCGTCGTAGCGGTCCCGGCCCTCCCGGGCCAGCCAGCGGAAAAACTCGTCCAGGGCGTAGCCCTTGCCCTTGCGCACCCGGTTGAACCGGCGGTAGACGGTGGCCCCCGCCTGGGTAGCCACCTGGGCGGTGTCGTCGGTACAGTTGTCCGCGATCACGTACAGATCCAGCATCTCCGCCGGATACTTCTGCTCCCGCAGGGTGCGCAACAGCTCGCCGATCACCCCCGCCTCGTTTCGCGCGGCCACCACCGCCGCGTAGCGGTGGAGGGGCGCCTCGCCCCGTTGCCGGGGGCGGCGGCGGAGGCGGCCCGCCAGCCCGATCACCAGATAGACCAGCTGATAGAAATAGGCGACCCCGAACAGCACCGCCAGGCACACGTTGAGGAGCACGATCCATTGTATCAGTTCCAAATCAATCACCTTAAACACTCTTGCCCGTGCCCCTGAGAGAGCGGGCGGATTTTTACCAGGGCGCGCCGGCCGGCTGCCCTCGTAGTCCGGCTTATCATAGCACACCGGCAAAATATTTCAAGAGTGTTGCATAATAATTAAGGAAAATTTAAGAGGCTGTTTTCAGTTTATTCATAATACAGACATATATATTAAGATTCTTTATATTATATGGGCTATTATCGCCAAATTTCTCTCGGCTATTTTATCATAATTCTACGAGGAATCGGACTCTTGTCCCAGGAGGCTGGCGGGCGAGCACCCCTGAAATTGTTACAAAATATTGATCTCTCCCCCTCCCCCAAATAGCAAAGGGATGGGCGCCCGCGGGCACCCATCCTTTTGTCGTTTCTCTCACAGAAGCCGGTACCGCTCCAGCAGAAGTCTCAGGTTGCTGTTGGTCAGCTTCTGGGCCAACAGCTCCCGGAACTGGACGTTCTTGTCTTTGCCCTGTTCCCGCAGGGCGGCCAGCCGGGCGGCGATGTCCCCCTGCTCCGCCTCCAGGCCCAGGGCCATATCCTCGAACCGGGCCAGCCGCTCCAGGGCCTGGTCCAGCTGTTCCGGCGGCACGGACACCCGCCCGTCCGCCTTCCGCTGTGTATAGCGCTCCATAAAGATCCCTCCCAAAGCGCTCCGGGCCGCGCGTGGCGCGGCCCGGGCTGTTTTTTAACCGTTGGGGTTGAGGGTGTAGTTGGGGGCCTCCTTGGTGATGTAGATGTCGTGGGGGTGGGACTCCCGGAGGCCGGCGGCGGTGATCTGCATGAACTGGGCGTTCTGCTGGAGCTCCTCCACCGTGTGACAGCCGGTGTAGCCCATCCCGGCCCGCAGGCCGCCCATGAGCTGATAGATGGTGTCGCCCACCGCCCCCTTGTAGGGGACCCGGCCCTCCACGCCCTCGGGGACCAGCTTCTTGTTGGACTCCTGGAAGTAGCGGTCCTTGGAGCCCTTGTTCATGGCGGCCAGGGAGCCCATACCCCGGTAGACCTTGAACTGGCGGCCCTGGTAGATCTCGGTCTCGCCGGGGGACTCCTCACAGCCGGCCAGCAGAGAGCCCACCATGACCACGTTGCCGCCGGCGGCGATGGCCTTCACGATGTCGCCGGAGTACTTCACACCGCCGTCGGCGATGATGGGCACCCCGTACTGGGCGGCCACACAGGCGGCGTCGTAGATGGCGGTGATCTGGGGCACGCCGATGCCCGCCACCACCCGGGTGGTACAGATGGAGCCGGGGCCGATGCCCACCTTCACGCAGTCGGCCCCCGCCTCGATGAGGGCCTTCGTCCCCTCGGCGGTGGCCACGTTGCCGGCGATGAGCTGGACGTCGGGGTAGAGGGCCTTGACCCGCTTGACGGTCTCCAGCACGTTCTGGGTGTGGCCGTGGGCGGAGTCCAGACCCAGCACGTCCGCGCCGGCCTCCACCAGGGCGGCCACCCGGTCCAGCACGTCGGCGGTGGCGCCGATGGCGGCGCCCACCAGCAGGCGGCCCTTCTCGTCCCGGGCGGAGTTGGGATAGACCTCGGCCTTCTCGATGTCCTTGATGGTGATGAGGCCCTTCAGGTGGAAGTCCTTGTCCACAATGGGGAGCTTCTCGATCTTGTGCCGGCGGAGGATCTCCTTGGCCTGGGCCAGGGTGGTCCCCTCGGGGGCGGTGACCAGGTTCTCCTTGGTCATCACATTGTCGATGAGCTGGCTCATGTCAGTCTCGAACTTCATGTCCCGGTTGGTGATGATGCCGATGAGCTTGCCGTTGTCACAGATGGGCACGCCGGAGATGCGGAACTTGGCCATCAGCTCGTCCGCCTCGGCCAGGGTGTGGCCGGGGGCCAGCCAGAAGGGGTTGGTGATGACCCCGTTCTCCGAGCGCTTGACCATGTCCACCTGCTCGGCCTGCTGGCTGATGGACATATTCTTGTGGATGATGCCGATGCCCCCCTCCCGGGCGATGGCGATGGCCATGCGGTACTCGGTGACCGTGTCCATAGCGGCGCTGATGAGGGGGATGTTCAGGCGGATCTTCTTGGTCAGCTGGGTGTGCAGGTCCACGTCGGCGGGCAGGACGTTGCTGGCCGCGGGGATCAGCAACACATCGTCAAAGGTCAGGCCCTGTTTCACAAACTTCCGGGTGGCGTCTTGGTTGACCATACGCTACAGCTCCTTTTCCATATTCTGTGGGATGACGGGATGATTTGACTTATTGTACCTGTCCCGGGGCGGAATGTCAAGAATTTGTTAAGAAGGGAGCTCCCCGAAGAACAGGGCGGACTCGAACCGGGGCTTGCCCTCCGGGTCCACCCCCCGGACATAGCGGCTGTCCCCCTGGCCCCCCACCTGGATGGACAGGGTCTCCCCCGGGCGGCACTCGGCCAGATAGCCGATCTGCATCTCCGCCAGAAACCGGTCCTGCTCCAGCCGCTCCATGTCCACCGCGTCGCAGGCGAAGTCGGCGTAGCGGGTGTTGTTCACGTGGCCGTTCAGGTCGCTGTCGCTGTAGCGCATCCTGCGCTGTTCTGCCTCCCGCAGAATGTCGGGCTGGCGGAGCTTGGCCAGGGTCATGGTCTTGCACAGCTCGCCGCCGCTGGTGCCGTCCAGCTCGGCGATGGTGCCCAGGCGCATGAGCTTGTGGGTGTCCACGCTGGCCAGCACCCAGCCGGACACGGACTCGCCCACCGGCTGGCCGTCCACCAGGATGTCGTAGTCCCGGTACATGATGGCCCCCCGGCTCCCCCGGTGCCAGGTGCGGACGGTGAGCCGGTCCTCCCACTTCAGGGGCCGGGAGAGACGGTACCAGGACCGGGCCAGCATCCAGAAGGCCCCGTAGCGCTGGATCAGGGTCTCCCGGGAGAAGCCCCCGTCCTCGGCGGCCAGGGTGGCCGCGTTTTGCAGGTGGTTGAGCAGGGCGGACGCCTTGCAAATGCCCCGGCCATCCACATCCAGGCCGGACAAACGGATCTCATATTCAAAATACGTGCTCATGATCTGCCTTTCCCTCGAATCAAAATGGTGGTCTTGCAACAGATGTCGTCAATGTCGTCGGCGGTGGCGGCGGGGATGCGCATCTCGGCGCCGCACTCCTGACAGATCAGGTCCACCGAGCTGAAGTTCACCCGGAAGGTCCACTTTTTGGACCCACAGGCGCAGGAGATGCCCCCCCGGGCGGCGATGTCCCGGATCTCCCCCAGCACCTCCTCCATCACGGTCTCGTCCAGGAAGACGCCGTCCTTGGCCGCCTCCTGGCCCAGCTTGTCCACCGCCTGTTCCAGCCGGGCGGTAGCGGCGTACACCGGGCCCTCCTCCCCCACGTAACAGCAGTCCAGCCCCGACTGGGCGCAGGAGAAGGCCAGGGCCCTCTCCCGCAGGAAGGCGTGGGAGGAACAGGACACCTCGTGCTCCCGGCCGCAGAACAGGCAGGGCACCCGCAGCCGCACCCGGTTGGGGAGGAACTCCACCAACAGCTCCGACTTGCCACAGGGGCACTTGATGTGGGCGGGGGCGGCCGCCAGAGAGAACAGGTCCCGCTCCACGATCACCGACTGGAGACAGTGGGGGCAGATATAGGCGAGAAACCGCTTTGTCTCTTGTACCATAGGATATTCATTCCTTCTTGTTCTTGATTTCTGTAGGGCGCGTCAGGGATGCCGCGCCCTACATGGTGGGTGCCCCTACGGCGGCCCCTCCACCGGCTCGTCCAGCACCCAGGGCAGGTACAGGCTACAGTCTATGGTAAACCAGGGCTCCGGGAAGTCCGGCGCGGCGTAACCGTCATCTACGCGGCACAGCATCACCCCACCCCAGGTCCGCTCCGCCAACGGGCCATAGCCGTCGTAGCATTCTCCCGGCGGCTGGGCCAGGATTGCCCCGACCACCCGCCACTGGACCTGGTAGAGCAGGCCCTTCTCCCGCCAATCGGCGTCGTGGTAGAGCTCACAGACGTAGGTGGCCTTCTCCGGGAGGATAGACAGGCTGTCCAGGATGGCCAGCAACTCCTCCGGCAACTTCCGCTCCCGGGCCAGGGCCACGAAATTCCGGCAGTGGCCGCAGATACAGTCCCAGTCAGGGGCCTGGGCGTAGTAGGACCGGGTGGCCTCCAGGTCCACCTGCACCTCATAGCCGTACCAGGAAACGGCGGTCATTTGCGGTACTCCTTCTTGTTATTGGCCCCCCGGCGCTCCTCGTCCACCTCATAGGCCCGGATGATCTTCTGCACCAGGGCGTGGCGGACCACGTCGGA
>CALWVW010000033.1 GCA_944385075.1 uncultured Oscillospiraceae bacterium
GTGGTGGAGCACTGCGACCTGCCCAGCCATCCCCGGCAGATCGAGTTCGCCCGCCTGGGCATCGACCACACGGTGCTGAGCAAGCGCAAGCTCCGCAAGCTGGTGGAGGAGGGCCGGGTGGCCGGCTGGGACGACCCCCGGATGCCCACCCTGTGCGGCCTGCGCCGCCGGGGCTACACCCCCCGGTCCATCCGCAACTTCTGCGAGCGCATCGGGGTGGCCAAGGCGGCCAACGTGGTGGAGTACGGCTTTCTGGAGCACTGCCTGCGGGAGGACCTGAACGACCACGCCCAGCGGGCCATGGCCGTCCTGCGCCCGGTGCGCCTGACCATCACCAACTACCCCGAGGGGCAGAGCGAGACCTTTCCCGTGGAGAACAACCCCAACGACCCGGAGGCGGGCACCCGGCCCGTCACCTTCTCCCGCCACCTGTACGTGGAGGAGGAGGACTTCCTGGAGACCCCCATCCCCAAGTACAAGCGGCTCTACCCCGGCGGCCCCGAGTGCCGGCTGAAGGGGGCCTACCTGATCCGGTGCACCGGCTGTGTCAAGGATGAGGCGGGCAACGTGACCGAGATCCTGGCCGAGTACGACCCGGACTCCAGGGGGGGCAACCCCGCCGACGGCCGGAAGGTGAAGGGGGCCACCATCCACTGGGTGGACGCCGCCACCGCCGTGGACGCCCAGGTGCGGCTGTACGACAACCTGTTCTCCGACCCCGACCCGGACGCCGGGGACAAGGACTTCCTGTCCTGCCTGAACCCCAACTCCCTGGAGGTGCTGGAGGGGTGCAAGCTGGAGGCCGCCCTGGCCTCCGCCCGGCCCAGCGACCACTTCCAGTTCCTGCGCCTGGGCTACTTCTGCGCCGACAGCAGGGACTCCAGACCGGGACAGCTGGTCTTCAACCGCTCCGTGAGCCTGAAGGACGGCTTCAAAAAATAACAGCGCCCTGTGAAAAGCGGCCCGGCGCACGCCTCGCGTGCGCCGGGCCGCGCTATGGGCCGGAGAGCCGGATCACATCTCCAGGCTGTCGGCCAGGTGGTCCACCGCCTGGTTGACCTTTTTGGCGGCCCGGTGGGCGGCCCGCTTGATCTGGCGGCTGGACGGGGCCATGGCGGCGCCCAGGGCGGCGCCGGCCACCATCCCGGCGGTCACCCCCACAAGAAAGGTGCCGGGCCCGTGGGAATTGCTCTGCATACGGTTCGCCTCCTTCTGACAAGACGGTCGTTTCGGTCCGTCCCGCTTCTATTGTGTCCGGAAAACGCGAAAAATTCGTTGCTAAATCCTGTCGCTTCCGCTATAATTTTGAAGTGGAATATGAATGTGGCCGGGACAGGTCCCGCCACTGGATCGAGCGATTGCGCAGGAGGAACTCCCATGAAACTTTTGATTCGAAACGGCCGCGTGGTCCACCCGGTGACGGGGACGGTGGAGCTCCAGGACATCCTGGCCGAGGACGGGAAGATCTCGCTGATGGAGCACGGGATCGCCGGGGAGGCGGACCGGGTGATCGACGCCGCCGGGCTGATGGTGGCCCCCGGGCTGGTGGATATGCACGTCCACCTGCGGGACCCGGGGCTGACCTATAAGGAGGACATCCTCACCGGGTGCGCCGCCGCCGCCCGCGGGGGGGTCACCTCGGTGGCCTGTATGGCCAACACCAGCCCCGCGGTGGACTGCCCGGAGCAGGTGGCCTATGTGCTGGGCCGGGCCAGAGAGGCCTGCGGCGTGGAGGTGTACCCCATCGCCGCCCTATCCAAGGGCCTGCGGGGGGAGGAGCCCACCGACGCCGAGGCCCTGAAAAAGGCGGGGGCGGTGGCCCTGTCCGACGACGGGAACAACGTGGACAACGCCAACCTGATGCGGGACGTGCTCATCACGGCCAGGCGGCTGGAGATGCCGGTGCTCTGCCACTGCGAGGACACCAGCATGGTGGCCGGGCGGGCGGTGAACGAGGGGAGCGTCTCCCGCCAGCTGTGGCTGGAGGGGCGGCCCGCCATCGCCGAGGAGATCATGGTCATGCGGGACGCCATGCTGGCCGAGGAGACCGGCGCCCACGTCCACATCTGCCACGTGTCCACCGCCAGAAGCGTGGACATCATCCGAAAGATGAAGAAGAAGGGGGTCCACATCACCTGTGAGACCTGCCCCCAGTACTTCACCCTCACCGAGGACGAGGTGCTGATCCAGGGGGCCATGGCCCGGGTCAACCCGCCCCTGCGCACCATCAAGGACGTGAAGGGGATCATCGCCGGGCTGAAGGACGGCACCATCGACGTCATCGCCACCGACCACGCCCCCCACTCCGCCGAGGAGAAGGCCCGCCCCCTCAGCCGGGCCCCCAGCGGGATGGTGGGGCTGGAGACCAGCCTGGCCCTGGCCCTGACCCACCTGTACCACGCCGGGCGGATGGATCTGCCCGACCTGATCCGGCGGATGTCCACCGCCCCGGCGGACATCCTGGGCATCTCCCGGGGGCATATGTCCCTGGGGGCCCAGGCCGACCTGACCATCTTCGACCTGGACGAGGAGTGGACCATCGACCCGGAGCAGTTCGCCTCCAAGGCCCGGAACACCCCCTTCGCCGGGCGGAAGGTGAAGGGGAAGGTGAAGTACACCATCGTCAGGGGCGAGGTCATTTATCAGGACCGGTGAACAATTAGGAATCAGAAATGAGGAATTAGGAATTGCGGTGCGCGCCGCAGGCGCGCATTTTGAAATCGTCCGGCTCCGCCGGACACCATCCTTCCTAACTCCTAATTCCTAATTTCTCATTCAAAAGGGAGGAAGTTATTATGTCATTCGACGTTTTACAGGACAAGATCCGCGCCATGAAGAACCCCACCGTGGCCGGGCTGGACGCCCGGATCGAGTATGTCCCGGAGCACATCCGCCGGGCCGCCTTTGAGGAGCGGGGACCGGGGCTGGAGGGGGCGGTGGAGGCCATCTGGCAGTTCAACCGCGGCCTGATCGACGCCCTGTGCGACATCGTCCCCGCCGTCAAGCCCCAGGCGGCCTACTATGAGAACCTGGGCTGGCGGGGGATGGAGATGCTGGAGCGCACCATCCGCTACGCCAAGGAGCGCGGCCTGTTCGTCATCGCCGACATCAAGCGGGGGGACATCGGCTCCACCGCCGCCGCCTACGCCGAGGGCTGGCTGTCCGGGGCCAAGATCGAGGGGCAGGTGTGCAAGTCCTTTGACGCCGACTGCGTCACCCTCAACGGCTATATGGGCTCCGACTCCATCAAGCCCTTCCTGGAGGCCGCCAAGGGGGAGGACAAGTGCGTCTTCGTGCTGGTCAAGACCTCCAACCCCGGCTCCGGGGAGCTCCAGGACATCGTGGCCGGGGACCGGCTGGTGTACCAGGTCATGGGCGACCTGAACGAGCGCATCGCCGCCGGCACCGAGGGCAAGTACGGCTACACCATGGCCGGGGCGGTCACCGGGGCCACCTACCCCGACGACATCAAGCAGCTGAGAAAGCGGCTGGAGCACACCTTCTTCCTGGTGCCCGGCTACGGGGCCCAGGGGGGGACCGCCGCCGACGTGGCCAACGCCTTTGACCGGTACGGCCACGGGGCCATCGTCAACTCCTCCCGGGGGATCATGTGCGCCTGGCAGAAGACCGGCGGCGACGGACACGATTTCGCCCGGGCCGCCCGGGACGCGGCCATCGCCATGAAGGAGGACATCGGGCAGTTCGTCACGGTGCTGTAGGAGAGAGGGGGCGGTCCTTGTGGCAAACTGTGTGCTCTGCGGCAAGAAGATGGGCCTGTTCGATCAGGTGGACATCGACTTTCATGGCACCCGGCAGTCCCTGTGCGGCGACTGCTACGCCCGCTGGAAAAACACCCACGGGCGGGAGCGGGAGGAGCTGGAGCGGCAGATGCTGGACTCCCCCGACCTGATGGCGCGGGAGAGGGTCCGGGCCAATGTGGACACGGGGAAGGCCTGCCCCGACTGCGGGGCGGTGCTGGAGTGCAGGTTGCGGAACTTTTCCATCGGCGCGGACGGGTACGGCGGGCTGTCCTCCATGGGGCTTCCCCGCTATATGGTGGACCTGTACGCCTGCCCCCGGTGCGGGCGGGTGGTGCTCTACACCGCGGAGGACCACCGGCAGAGCGAGCGGAGGGAGGCGGAGGAGGTGGTCTGTCCGGAGTGCGGCACCCGCCACAGCCCCCGGATCAACTGCCCCACCTGCGCCGCCCGGGACCCCGGAAAATTCATCCCCAGGGGCGGGAGCCGGGGCAACAAGCCCCCCTGGGAGGAATAGCGCCCAGAGAGCCGCCGGCCGACCGGCCCACAGGCGGAAATATGGCCCCTTTCAAAAGGGGCCGCAATCCCCATCGCCCTCCGGGCGGAGCCCCTTTCAAAGGGGCCGATAGAAAGCGGTGACTGATAGGTTATGAAAGTAGAACGCAAGTGTAAGATCGTCTCCAAGGAGTGGCTGAACCGGGACGCCGTCTACCTGGTGCTGGAGGCGGGGGACATGGTCCGTACCTCCTGCGCGGGGCCGGGCCGGTTCGTCCACATCAAATGCGGGGACTCCCTGCTCCTCCGGCGGCCCATCTCGGTGTGCTCCTGTCAGGAGGACGAGCGGTCGGACCTGGTGGCCATCGCCTTCGAGGTCCGGGGGGAGGGCACCCGGTGGCTGGCCGGCCGGGAGGTGGGGGACACCCTGGATGTGATGGGCCTGCTGGGCAACGGGTTTTCCGTGAAGCCCGAGGGCCGCTATCTGCTGGTGGGGGGCGGCATCGGCATCCCCCCCATGCGGGGCTGTGCCCAGTACACCCAGGGCCGCTCCACCGCCATCCTGGGGGGGCGGTCGGCGGACAAGATCATCCTCCGGGACTGCTTTGAGGGGGAGTGCGCCAAGGTGTGCATCGCCACCGACGACGGCTCCCTGGGCTACCACGGCTTTGTGGACGCCCTGGTGCGGCAGGAGCTGGAACAGGATAGAGGCTACGACGCCGTTCTGGCCTGCGGCCCCAGGCCCATGCTCCGGAACGTGGCAAAGGTGGCGGAGGAGTTCGGCGTCCCCTGCCAGGTGTCCATGGAGGAGCGCATGGGCTGTGGCGTGGGGGCCTGTCTGGTGTGCGCCTGCGACATGAAGGACGGCACCCGGAAGCACGTGTGCAAGGACGGCCCGGTATTCGACTCCAGGGAGGTGGACTGGGATGCCTGATGTGGATCTGCGCGTCAATCTGGCGGGGGTCACCCTGAAAAACCCCGTGGTGGTGGCCTCGGGCACCTTCGGCTTCGGCCGGGAGTACAACCAGTTCTATGACCTGGGGGAGCTGGGGGGCATCTGCGCCAAGGGCCTCACCCTCCACCGCCGGGAGGGCAACCCCGCCCCCCGGATCGCCGAGACCCCCATGGGCATCCTCAACTCCGTGGGCCTGCAGAACCCGGGGGTGGACGCCTTTATCGCCGAGGAGCTCCCCTTCCTGCGGCAGTTTGACACGAAGGTCATCGCCAACATCTCGGGCAACACCCCCGAGGAGTACGGCGTCATGTGCGAGAAGCTGGACGGGGCCGGGGTGGACCTGATCGAGGTGAACATCTCCTGCCCCAACGTGAAGGCGGGGGGGCTGGCCTACGGCACCCGGCCCGAGCTGGCCGCCGAGGTCACCAAGGTGGCCAAGGCCCACGCCGGGAAAACCCCGGTGATGGTGAAGCTCTCCCCCAACGTCACCGACGTCACCGAGATCGCCAAGGCGGTGGCCGACGCCGGGGCGGACGCCCTGTCCCTCATCAACACCCTGCGGGGGATGCGCATCGACGTGAACACCGGCCGGCCCATTTTGAAGATGAACACCGGCGGCCTGTCCGGCCCCGCCGTCCTGCCCGTGGCGGTGCGGATGGTGTGGGAGGTCCACTGCGCCGTCCCCCACCTGCCCATCCTGGGCATGGGCGGGGTGGCCAGGGGGGAGGACGCCGCCCAGCTGATGCTGGCGGGGGCCAGCGCCGTGGCGGTGGGCACCGCCCTGTTCGCCGACCCCTACGCCCCGCTGGCGGTGCGGGACGGTCTGGCCCAGCTGGCCGCCCGGCAGGGGCTGGCCCGGGTGGCGGAGCTCACCGGCGGGGTAAGGCCCTGGTAGCCGTTTCAATGAGGAATGAGGAATGAGGAATTTTTTCGTCCGGCGGAGCCGGACGAAATTCCGACCGCGCCCGTGGCGCGCTCCGCAATTCCTAACTCCTCATTCCTAATTCCTAATTTTCACAGCAAGGGAGCATCGCTATGACCACCATCTATCTCATCCGCCACGCGGAGGCGGAGGGCAACCTCTACCGCCGGATCCAGGGCTGGTACGACGCCCTGGTGACGGAGAACGGCTGGCGCCAGATCCGGGCCCTGGAGGAGCGCTTCCGGGACATCCCGGTGGACGCGGTGTGGTCCAGCGACCTGTACCGGACCCGCGCCACCGCCCGGGCCCTCTGTGTCCCCAAGGGGCTGTCCCTCCGCACCGACCCGGAACTGCGGGAGATGAACCTGGGGGACTGGGAGGACCGGACCTGGGGGGAGATGCGGCATACCCAGCCGGAGGAGCTGGAGCGCTTCAACACCACCGACCCCACCTGGCAGGCGCCCCACGGGGAGAGCTTCGGCCAGCTGGGGGCGCGGCTGGACGGGGCGGTGCGCCGGATCGCCCGGCAACACCCGGGGCAGACGGTGGCCGTGTTCAGCCACGGCATGGCCATCCGCCAGCTGGTGGCCGTGGTCCGGCGGGTGCCGCCCCGGGAGTGGCGGGGGGTGCCCCACGGGGACAACACCTCGGTGACCCGCCTTGTCTGGGACGGGGCGGAGTTTGCCCTGGAGGAGGCCTTTGACAACTCCCACCTGGACGACAGCATCTCCACCCTGGCCCGCCAGTCCTGGTGGCGGAAGGACCGGAAGGCGGAGGACGTGAACCTCTGGTTCCGGCCCATCCGCTGGGAGGAGGAGCGGGGGCGGTATCTGGAGGCCCGGCGGGAGGCCTGGGTGTCCACCCACGGGGAACAGGTCCCCTTCGACGGGGAGGGCTTCCTGGCCGACGCCCGGCTCCACCTGTCCCGCACCCCCTGGGGGGTGACGGTGGCCATGGCCGGGGACCGGCCGGTGGGGTTCCTCCAGCTGGACCCGGAGCGCTACCGGGAGGAGGGGGCGGGCTACATCCCCTTCTGCTATGTGGGGCCGGAGGACCGGGACCGGAAGCTGGGGATCCAGCTCATCGGACAGGCGGTGTCCTTCTACCGCCCCCTGGGCCGGGACAAACTGCGCCTGCGGTGCGCCCCCTACAACGACCGGGCCCAGCACTTCTACCACAAGTACGGCTTTGCCAAGGTGGGGGAGGAGGCCGGGGGGCGGGTGCCCCTGGAGATTTTGGAGAAATACATCGGCTATGACCGGTAGCGGAGCGCGCCGCACCGGTGAGAAAGCCGCCTGTCCCCGCGGGGCGGGGGAGACCGCCCCGCGGGGTATGATTTTCTGATCAAGAAGAGAGGCCGACCATGAGCTTTGACCGCGACCTGTTTTTGCCCGTCACCAAAGAGGATATGGCCCGCCGGGGGTGGGAGGGGTACGACTTCCTGCTCATCACCGGGGACGCCTATGTGGACCACCCCTCCTTCGGCCCGGCCATCATCGGCCGGGTGCTGGAGGCCGAGGGCTACCGGGTGGCCGTCCTGGCCCAGCCCGACTGGCACAGCGCCGGGCCCTTCCAGGCCCTGGGCCGCCCCCGGCTGGGGGTGCTGATCTCGGCGGGCAACCTGGACTCCATGGTGGCCCACTACACCGCCGCCAAAAAGCGCCGCCACGACGACGCCTACTCCCCCGGGAGAAAGGCGGGGCTCCGCCCCGACCACGCCACGGTGGTGTACGCCAACCGGGTGCGGGAGGCCTTCGGGGACATCCCGGTGGTCATCGGCGGGCTGGAGGCCAGCCTGCGCCGCTTCGCCCACTACGACTACTGGGAGGACAAGGTGCGCCGCTCCGTCCTCTTTGACGCCCAGGCGGACATCCTCACCTACGGCATGGGGGAGCGGGCCACGGTGGAGATCGCCGCCCGGCTGGCCTCGGGCACCCCGGTGGGGGAGATCACCGACGTGCGGGGCACCTGTGTGGCGGTGAAGGACCCCGGCGTGTGCGCCTATCCCAAGGTGGAGGTCCCCTCCTTCCAGGAGGTGTCCGCCTCCAGAGAGGCCTACGCCCGGGCCAACATGACCGAGTACCTGGAGCACGACCCCTTTGTGGGGAAGGCCATCCTGCAGAAGCACGGGGCCCGCTGGCTGTTGGTCAACCCCCCGGCCATGCCCCTGACCACGGTGGAGATGGACCGGGTGGCCGAGCTCCCCTACGTCCGGGAGCCCCACCCCATGTACGACTCTATGGGGGGCGTCCCCGCCATCGAGGAGGTGCGCTTCTCCGTCACCCACAACCGGGGGTGCTTCGGGGCGTGCAACTTCTGCTCCCTGGCCTTCCACCAGGGGCGGACCATCTCCGCCCGGAGCCACCAGTCGGTCATCCGGGAGGTGGAGGCCCTCACCCACCACCCGGGCTTCAAGGGCTATATCCACGACGTGGGCGGGCCCTCCGCCACCTTCCGGCGGCCCTCCTGCCAGAAACAGCTGAAGGCGGGGCTGTGTAAAAACCGGGCCTGTCTGGCCCCGGAGCCCTGCCCCAACCTGGACGCGGACCACACCGATTATATGATGCTCCTGCGGAAGCTCCGGGCCATCCCCGGGGTGAAGAAGGTGTTCATCCGCTCGGGCATCCGCTTTGACTATTTGATGAAAGATCCCAGCGGGGAGTTCTTCACCGACCTGGTGCGCTATCACATCTCGGGCCAGCTGAAGGTGGCCCCGGAGCACTGTGTGGCCCACACCCTGGACTACATGGGCAAGCCCCACATCGAGGTGTACGAGAGGTTCAAGGAGAAGTACTTCAAGCTCAACCGCCGGTACGGCATGGACCAGTACCTGGTCCCCTACCTGATCTCCTCCCACCCGGGCTGTACCCTGGAGGACGCGGTCCAGCTGGCGGAGTGGCTGAACAAGCAGGGGCATATGCCCGAGCAGGTCCAGGACTTCTACCCCACCCCGGGCACCCTGGCCACCTGTATGTGGTACACGGAGCTGGACCCCCGGACCATGGAGCCGGTGTTCGTGCCCAAGAGCCTCCACGACAAGGCCCTCCAGCGGGCCCTGATGCAGTGGCGCAAGCCCCAGAACCGGAAGCTGGTGCTGGAGGCCCTCCACAGGACGGGCCGGGAGGACCTGATCGGCTACGGCAAGCGGTGCCTGGTGAAGCCGGACAAGGGGGCCGGGCCGGAGAGGCGGCCGGACAGGGGGGAACAGGCCCCCGCCCGGGGCCGGAAGGCCGCCGGGCCCCGGGCCAAGGCCAGCCGGGGGGACACCCGCCGGTCGGTGGAGAAGAAGTCCTGCCCCGCCCGGCCCGTCCGCAAGGCGGGGTGGGCCAGGCCCAAAAAGAAAAAATAGCCCGGCAGGGCAGAGCAGAGGCGCTCCATTTCAAAAAATGGAGCGCCTCTGTTGCAGAGCCCGGGGGCGGGTATCAGTCCGCCCCCGGGGGGAGATACTGGGATCAGTACTCCCTGGCCGCGTCGGCCATGCCGTCGCCGATGTCCCGGGCGGCCTTGCGCAGGCCGTTGCCCAGGTCCTTGGCGGCGTCGCCGGTGTCCCGGACGAAGTCCCGGGCGTCCCGGGTCAGGTCCCGGGAGCGGTGGGAGTCGCCGGAGCCGGCCACCCTCCCGTTGGAGCCGGCGGCATACCGCCCGTCGTTCCGGTAGTCCGGGGCGGAGCTGTGGCGCCGGGCCACCTGCCCGGTGGAGGTGTTGCCGGCGCCGGAGCTGTGGTCGCCGTCCCCGGTCCGGCCGCCGTTACAGGCGGCCAGGGGGACGGCCATGGTCAGCGCCAGTGCCAAGGCGATCACTTGTTTTTTCATTGTCCTATCCTCCCGCTTCATGTTTCCGCGGACGTCCCATCCGGAGGATAGTATGTCCCGTTTTGAGAGGGATCGCCCCGGGAAAGAGCGGCCGAATTGGCTTTTTTGTCCGGCTTTTCCACCAAAGTTTTGGGACAGGGGGCGGGTTTTGGAAAAAACTTCTGTCCGCCCCCTTGCAATCTGGGGTGCGGTGTGGTATAGTGGGGTAGAATCAAGGTAGTATGGGTTAAGAGTGGGGTTGTGGCTCCGCTCTTTTTAATTGAAAAAACGCGGCCGGCAAGATCCGGCGGGAGGTTGTTCCATGGCAAAGGTTACCGATACCGTGGCCGCCCTGGCCCAGCCCATTGTGGAGGGGGCAGGCTGTACCCTGTGGGATGTGGAGTATGTGAAGGAGGCCGGACAGTGGTTCCTCCGGGTCTACATCGACAGGGAGGGCGGCGTCTCCATCGACGACTGCGAGGCGGTCTCCCGCCCCCTGTCCGACGCCCTGGATGAGGCCGACCCCATCGAGGGGAGCTACACCTTCGAGGTGTCCTCCGCCGGGGCGGACCGGGTGCTGAAGCGGCCGGAGCACTTCGACCGCTACCGGGGGGAAGAGGTGGAGGTCCGCCTGTACCGCCCCCGGTCGGGCCGCAAGGAGTTTGTGGGCAGACTGCTGTCCTATGAGGACGGGGGGGTGACCCTGGAGATGGACGGGGCGCCCGTGGACTTTGGAAAACAGGAGATCGCGCTGGTACGGCTGTACCCCCGCTTTTGACCGCTGAGGAGGAGAACACCGTGGCTAAGAGAGTGACAAAGAAAAAGGTCAATGACAACGAGATGGACGGCAAGGAGTTTTTCGAGGCCATCCACCAGATCGAGCAGGAGAAGGGCATCAAGCCCGGCTATATGATGGAGAAGGTGACCCAGGCCCTCCTGTCCGCCTACCGCCGGGACCACGAGGGGGTGGGGGACAATCTGGTCATCGAGGCCGACGAGTCCACCTACACCGTCCGGCTGTTCCTGAAGAAGGAGATCGTGGAGGAGGTGGATAACCCCGCCACCGAGATCAGCCTGGACGAGGCCCGGGCCGCCCTGCCCCAGGCCCAGCTGGGCGACACCGTGCGCATGGAGATCAAGACCAAGAACTTCGGCCGGATCGCCGCCCAGACCGCCCGCCAGGTGATCATCCAGGGCATCCGCGAGGCGGAGCAGGGGATGATCTACGACGAGTTCTGCACCAAGGAGCACGAGCTCCTCACCGGCGTGGTCACCCGGATCGACCCCCGGAACGGGGCGGTCACCCTGCGGCTCCACTCGGGCTCCGAGTTCACCGACGCCTACCTGGGCGTCAACGAGCAGGTCAAGGGCGAGAGCTATGTGGAGGGCCAGCGGCTGAAGGTCTATGTGGTGGAGGTGCGCCGGGCCACCAAGGGCCCCCAGGTGCTCATCTCCCGGACCCACCCGGGGCTGGTCAAGCGGCTGTTCGAGCTGGAGGTGCCCGAGATCTTCGACGGCACCGTGGAGATCAAGTCGGTGGCCCGGGAGGCGGGCTCCCGCACCAAGCTGGCGGTGTGGTCCGCCGACCCCAATGTGGACCCCCTGGGCGCCTGTATCGGCCCCCGGCACCAGCGGATCGACCACGTGCTGGCCGAGCTGAAGAACGAGAAGGTGGACCTGATCCACTACTCCGAGGACCCGGTGGAGTATATCGCCGCCGCCCTGTCCCCCGCCGACGTGATCTCGGTGGAGGAGTTCCCCGACGGCAAGAGTTGCCGGGTGGTGGTCCCCGACGACCAGCTGTCCCTGGCCATCGGCAAGGAGGGGCAGAACGCCCGGCTGGCCGCCAAGCTCACCGGCTATAAGATCGACATCAAGCCCGCCTCCGCCCCCCTGGAGCCCATCGAGGAGCTGTTCGCGGAGGAGGCCCCCGAGGAGGTAGCCCCCGGGGAGGAGAGCCCGGCTGAGGCGGCCGAAACTCCCGCGGAGGAAGCCGCGGCGACGGAGAACGCGGAAGCTACGGAAGAAACTTGATTTTACAGAGTGAAGAGTGGAGAGTGGAGAGTGAAGATATCTCCTATCTCCTATCTCCACTCTTCACTCTCAACTCTAACAAAAAGGGTGGTGCGGAGCTGTGCCCAAGAAAATCCCTATGCGCCAGTGCGTCGGCTGTCGGGAGATGAAGCCGAAAAAGGACCTGATCCGGGTGGTCCGCTCCCCCGAGGGGGCGGTGTCCCTGGACTTCAAGGGCAAGTTGCCGGGCCGGGGGGCCTATGTGTGCCCCGACCCCGCCTGCCTGGCCAAGGCGAAGAAGAGCCGGGCCCTGGAGCGGGCCTTCTCCGCCCCCCTCCCCCCCGAGGTGTGGGAGGAGCTGGAACAGCAGATGAGGGAGGTGCCTTTGGATGGCCAGTGATCCCATCCTTCACCTGTTGGGCCTGGCCAGAAAGGCCGGGAAGCTGGAGCTGGGCGAGGAGCCGGTGGGGGCCGCCTGCCGGGCCAGGCAGGCCCGGGTGGTCCTTCTGGCCGCCGACGCCACGCCCAACACCCGCCGCCGGTGCGCCCACTTCGGGCAGGCGGGCAACGTGCTCTGGCTGGAGCTCCCCTTCTCCAAGGAGGAGCTGGGCCTGACCCTGGGCCGGGGCCCCTGCGCCCTGCTGGCCCTGACCGACGCGGGCTTTGCCTCCGCCGTGGGGGAGAAGCTGGCCGCCCGGGAGCCGGAGAAGTACGGCCCCGCCGCCAGCCAACTCCGGGAGAAGGCGGACCGGGTCCTGCAACGGCGGCGCGAGAAGCTGCAGCACGAGAAGAATGTGCGGGAGGGCAAGAAGCACCCCTGGGCTCCGCCGCCCCCGCGGAAGGAGACCGGTCCCCGGAGCGGAGCGCGCGGCGCCCCGGGGGCGGACCGCCCGCCCCACCGGGCCGGGATGGAGAGAGACCGGACCCCGCGCAAGGGGCCGGGGACCCGGCGTCTGACCGGAAAATTCCGGCACGATCCCTAAGAAACGAGGTGGCATCCAGTTATGATGATGAAATATCCCATTCATAAGGTGGCCAAGGACTTCAAGAAGCACGGCAAGGAGCTCCCCTCCAAGGAGGTCATGGAGATCCTGACCCAGTACGGCCATCCCCCCAAAAACCACATGCAGCCCCTGACCGACGAGGAGCTGTCCATCGTCTTTGAGTATCTGACCCAGCACAACCAGATCGACTCCATCGAGTCGGTCTATGCGGATGTGTACCACGAGCCGGCCGCCCCCAAGGCGGAGCCCGCCCCCGCCAAGGAGAAGGAGCAGGCGGCCCCCAAGGGGGAGAAGGGCGGCAAGAAGGCGGCCCCGGAGGCGGCCGCCCCCGCCCCCGCCAAGCCGGAGAGCCGGGAGGAGCACCCCGCGGCCCAGCAGGCGGCCAAGCCGGCCAGCCGAATCCCGGAGAAGAAGGTGGTGGACACCCGGGGCGGCCCGGCGGTCAACCTGGACAAGTACGACGAGCGGCTGGAGTCCTTCACCGACCAGCGGCAACAGGACCGGGGCGGCAAGCAGAAGTTCCAGGGCCGCAACGCCCAGCGCCAGCGGGGCGGCAAGCAGGCGGGCAACTACGGGAACAAGCGCCGCCAGGAGGAGCAGGACCGGATGCGCCGGCTCCAGCTGGAGATCGCCAAGAAGGCCCCGGTGAAGGTGCTCATCCCCGACGAGATCTCGGTGGGCGAGCTGGCCTCCCGGATGAAGAAGACCGGGGCCGAGGTGGTCAAGACCCTCATCAAGAATGGGGTCATGGCCTCCCTGTCCGACGTCATCGACTTCGACACCGCCGCCATCATTGCCGAGGAGATGGGGTGCAAGGTGGAGCACGAGGTCATCGTCACCATCGAGGAGAAGCTCATCGACACCGCCGAGGATAAGCCCGAGGACCTGGTCCCCCGGGCCCCGGTGGTGGTGGTCATGGGCCACGTGGACCACGGCAAGACCTCCCTGCTGGACTATATCCGCCACGCCAACGTGGTCTCCGGCGAGGCGGGCGGCATCACCCAGCACATCGGCGCCTATCAGGTGGACGTGAACGGCAAGCCGGTCACCTTCCTGGACACCCCCGGCCACGAGGCCTTCACCGCCATGCGGGCCCGGGGCGCCATGATCACCGACATCGCCATCCTGGTGGTGGCCGCCGACGACGGCATCATGCCCCAGACGGTGGAGTCCATCAACCACGCCAAGGCCGCCGAGATCCCCATCATCGTGGCCATCAACAAGATGGATAAGCCCACCGCCAACCCCGACCGGATCATGCAACAGCTCACCGAGTACGAGCTGGTGCCCGAGGAGTGGGGCGGCGACACCATCATCTGCCCCATCTCCGCCAAGACGGGCATGGGCATCGACAACCTGCTGGACATGGTGGTGCTCACCGCCGAGATGCGGGAGCTGAAGGCCAACCCCAACCGCTCCGCCCACGGCGCCGTCATCGAGGCCCGGCTGGACAAGGGCCGCGGCCCCGTGGCCACCCTGCTGGTCCAGAACGGCACCCTGAACCAGGGCGACGTGATCATCGCCGGCACCGCCGTGGGCCGGGTCCGGGCCATGACCAACGCCCAGGGCAAGAAGGTCCAGAGCGCCGGCCCCTCCGTCCCGGTGGAGATCATCGGCATGGCCGAGGTGCCCGGGGCGGGCGACGACTTCCACGCCGTGGCCGACGAGCGCATGGCCCGGGAGCTGGCCGAGCAGCGCAAGGCCGAGCAGAAGAGCGCCCTGAACAGCGCCGTGGGCAAGGTCACCCTGGAGGACCTGTTCAGCCAGATCCAGGCCGGCGAGATGAAGAACCTGAACATCATCGTCAAGGCCGACGTCCAGGGCTCCGCCGAGGCGGTGAAGGCCAGCCTGGAGAAGCTGTCCAACGAGGAGGTCCGGGTCCGGGTCATCCACTGCGCCGTGGGCGCCATCAGCGAGTCCGACGTGATGCTGGCCTCCACCTCCGGGGCCATCATCGTGGGCTTCAACGTGCGGCCCGACGCCAACGCCAAGGAGTCCGCCGCCCGGAGCGGGGTGGATATGCGGATGTACCGGGTCATCTACGACGCCATCAACGAGGTGGAGGCCGCCATGAAGGGCATGCTGGCCCCCAAGTTCAAGGAGGTGGACCTGGGCCGGGCCGAGGTGCGCAACGTGTTCCGCATCACCGGCGTGGGTATGGTGGCCGGCTGTTACGTGCTGGACGGCAAGATGCAGCGGGGCGCCCAGATGCGCCTGCTCCGGGACAACATCGTCATCTACGACGGGGCCATCGCCTCCCTCCAGCGGTTCAAGGACAGCGTGAAGGAGGTCGCCTCCGGCTACGAGTGCGGTATCACCTTCGAGAAGTTCCAGGACATCAAGGAGGGCGACATCGTGGAGGCCTATTTGATGGAGCAGATTGAGGTGTGATGACGCACGAGTACCCCGCAAAGCGGGGCGCGCCTTTTGGCGCGTAAAATCGACGCCGCAGGCGGAGATTTGCGCAGGGCGAATTGATTTCGCCCGAGCATTTGAAATCTCAAGGGGTCCCCGCGGGATGGAACATCCCGTGGGGAAGTGCGGCATCACCTTCGAGAAGTTCCAGGACATCAAGGAGGGCGACATCGTGGAGGCCTATTTGATGGAACAGATCGAGGTGTAAAGCCGCCGCAGGTGGTCCCAAACCGGAGCCCAGCGTCAGCGGGTCCGGTTTGGAGAGGCCGACTCCCCCTGTCAGGGGGAGATGTCGCGTAGCGACAGAGAGGGTAGGGAGGAACAGCGAAGGGAGCGAGCTTTGCCGTTTGCGGCGAAGCGAGTGATCTGGAGCTTGTGACGACGAGATGGAGCAGATCGAGGTATAAGACAGAATAAAATTAGGAATTAGGAATTAGGAATTAGGAATGATTCCGTCATTTCCGAACCGCTTGACCGGTCCCGCCCCCGCAGGGGGAGGGACCGGTATTTTG
>CALWVW010000034.1 GCA_944385075.1 uncultured Oscillospiraceae bacterium
TCCACCTGGTGCGCCTTCTGGCGGGCCATGCTCTACGGCATCGACACCCGGGACCGGGACAAGAAGGGCTATCTGGCCGATAAAAACCGCTATCAGCCCTGGTCGGGCGCCCCCATGGCCGGGGAGCTGGAGGTGGAGTGGCAGGGGCGGGACATCACCATCCGCCGGGGGCCCAGGGGGAACACCCCCTTCGGCGCCTTCTCCGCGGTCTACACCGGGACGGAGGAGCCCGTCCCCGGCCTCACCGCCGTCAACTGCGGGGAGATGCTCACCGGCGCGGGCCAGGAGCTGTTTGCCCGCTCCGCCTTTCTGGGCGGGGGCAACCTGTCCCTCACCACCGCCCCGGAGCTGGAGCGCCGCATCGCCGCCCTGGTCTCCTCCGGGGAGGAGGACGTCTCCTTCTCCCAGGCCCAGGCCCAGCTGAAGGAGTGGCGCAACAAGCGGCAGGTCAACAAGAGCGTGGGGGAGATCCCCCGGCTGGAGGGGGAGCTGTCCCAGGTGCGGACCACTCTGGAGCAACTGGAGGAGGTCACCGGCCGCATCGCCCGGCTGGAGGGGGAGCGGGCCGCCCTGGAGGAACAACAGGCCCAGCTGGCCGCCCAGATGGAGGCCCATCGGCTCCTGGCCCGCCGGGAGCTGGCCGGCCGCTATGCCCAGGCCCAACAGGAGTACCAGGCCGCCCGGGATCAGCTGACCGCCCTGGAGCGGGAGCGGGGGGAACACCCCCTCCCGGACCGGGAGGCCCTGAAGCGGGCCCAGGGCGAGCTCCAGTACCTCAAGGTACTGGACGAAGAGATCCAGCAGGGGGAGGGGGCCCTGAAGGAGGCGGAGGAGGCCTATGTCCAGGCCCAGATCGCCGCCCAGGACGAGAACTTCGCCGGTACGACCGGGGAGGAGGCCTCCCAGCTGGTGGACCGCCAGTCACGCGACGCGGAGCACAGCCGGGCGCGGGCCAAGACCTGGAGAGGCCGGGGGGTCCTGTTCTGCGCCCTCGCCGCCGCGATCCTGCTCGGTTTCCAGATCTATTTCTCCCTCAACGGCGGGTGGGCCCCGGCCGCCTGGTGGTTCTCTTACGGCCTGCCCCTGCTGGCCGTGGCTCTGGCCCTTTGCGGGGGCTACTGCCTCCTTCGGAGCGGCCGGAGTGGGCGGGAGGGCGGGGCCGTCCTCCAGCGCTACCAGGTCCAATCCCAGGAGGAGCTGTCCGCCCTGGTCCGGGACTACGCCGCCCGGGTCCAGGCCGCCGCCCGGGCCGCCGAGGCCCTGAAGGCCGTCCGGGGGAGTCTCAACGACCGGAAGGCCCGCCGGGACAACAGCCGGGCCGATCTGCTCCAGTTCGTCCACACCTTCGCCCCCGAGGCCCGGGACCTGTTCGGCTGTTCCGCCGCTCTGTCCCGGGGGCTCAGTCTGGACCACGAGCTGGAGGTGGCCCGGGAGCGGGTGGAGGAGCGGCGGCGGCGGCTGGACGACCTGTCCGCCCAGGGGGGCGGACAGCCCTGCCCCGAGGGGCCCGTCTCCCCGCCGGAGCTGGGCCCGGAGGAGACCGCCCGGGCCCTGGGACAGGTGGAGAGCCAGCTGGACCTGGTCAAGGCCCAGCTGAACCAGGCCCGGGGGCGGCAACGGGCCATGGGCGACCCCGCCTCCCTGGCCGCCCGCCAGGAGGCGCTGGAGGGCGACCGGGCCCGGCGCCAGCTGGAGTATGACGCCCTCACCCTGGCCATGGACACCCTCGTGGCCGCCAACGCCCGGCTCCAGGAGCGGTTCTCGCCGGAGCTGAACCGGCTGGCCGGCCAGTATATGGCCCGGCTCACCGGGGAAAAATACAGCGCCGTCAGTCTGACCCGGGAACTGGAGGGGGCGGTGCAGGCCGGGGGGGACGTCTCCCCCCGGAGCGCCCTGTACCTCTCCCGGGGGACCCTGGACCAGCTCTATCTGTCCGTCCGGCTGGCGGTGTGCCAGCTCTGTCTGCCGGAGCGCCCCCCCATCATCCTGGACGACTCCCTGACCGCCTTTGACGACCAGCGCCTCCCGCTGGCCCTGGAGCTGTTGCGGGAGCTGGCCCGGGACCGGCAGATCCTGCTCTTCTCCTGCCAACGGCGGGAGGGGGAGCTGGCGGCCCGGTGGCCCGAGGTGACCCGGCTGTCCCTTTAAGAGTTGCATTTTCCCGCAAAACCGGCTATAATGGCCTGTGCCGGCCAGTCATGTGTCGCCCGGCCGGCATCCACTCCGCCCGAAAGGAGGGCCCCCCTTGACCGACAATCCCAACTCTCCCTGCGGGGAGGAGCAGGAGGAACAGCCCCTCCGCCGCCCCGGCGCCGACCTCTTCGAGTGGCTCCAGGTCCTCATCGGCTGTGTGCTGGTGGCCGTGCTCCTGTTCAACTGCCTGATCCGGCTGACCCGCGTGGTGGGGGAGTCCATGGACACCACCCTGGAAAACGGCGAGATGATGCTGATCTGGTCCCTGGGCTACCAGCCGGAGCAGGGGGACATCGTGGTCCTCAACAAGACCGACAGCACCACCGACCAGTTGCTCCACAGCAAGGCCATCGTCAAACGGGTCATCGCCACCGGCGGGCAGACGGTGGACATCGACTACACCACCGGCTCCGTCTATGTGGACGGCGAGCTTCTGGACGAGCCCTATCTCCGGGAGGAGATGACCTTTCCCTTCGACCCGATGATGCAGGAGAGCCACTGGGAGGTCCCGGAGCACTCCATTTTCGTCATGGGGGACAACCGGAACCGCTCCACCGATAGCCGCCACCAGCTGGTGGGCCCCATCGACGAGGACTACGTGCTGGGCAAGGTGGTCTTTGTGCTGTGGCCACTGGACCGGTTTGGCTCCATCTGATCAAAATGGCCGCCCCGGCTGGCAATGCCAGCCGGGGCGGTTTCCCTTTTCCTGTCCCCGCCGGCGGGATTATTACTTGAAACAAGAAGGTTTTTTGTGTTATAATAGCAAAGTTAGTATGCCGTAATATGCGCTGTGGCCCAGCCGCGCCACAGGGAGAGGGGAGGTGGCCGCCCATGAAATACAGACAGTGGAAGGTGGCCCCGCCCTGCCCGGAGGGCCAGCGGGAGCTGGAGGAGGCCGGGCTCCCACCTCTGCTGGCCGCCCTTCTGTCCAGCCGGGGGGTCGTCCGCCCGGAGGAGGCCCGCCGCCTGCTCTCCCCGGAGGGGGAGCCCATCCCCAACCCCATGCTCCTGCGGGACATGGACCGGGCCGTCGCCCGGGTGACCCGGGCGCTGGACCGGCAGGAGCAGATCGCCGTCTACGGCGACTATGACGTGGACGGGATCACCGCCACCTGCCTGCTCACCCAATTCCTCTCCGGGCTGGGCGGCCGGGTGACCCCCTACATCCCCAGCCGACTGGAGGAGGGGTACGGCCTCAATGAGGAGGCCGTCCGGCACCTGGCCGGGCAGGGGATCACCCTGATCGTCACCGTGGACTGCGGCATCACCGCCGTGGCGGAGACCGCCCTGGCCCGGACCCTGGGGGTGGACGTGGTCATCACCGACCACCACGCCTGCAAGGAGACCCTCCCCCCCGCGGCGGCGGTGGTGGACCCCCACCGCCCCGACTGCCCCTACCCCTTCAAGGGGCTGGCCGGTGTGGGGGTGGCCCTGATGCTGGCCATGGCGGTGGCCGGGCCCCGGCGCGCCCCGGCGGTCCTTCAGGAGTTTTGCGATCTGGCCGCCATCGGCACCGTGGCCGACGTCATGCCCATGACGGGGGAGAACCGGGCCATCGTCAGCCTGGGTCTAGCCCGGCTGAATCCCCCCCGCCGCCTGGGGCTGGCCAGCCTGATCCGCTGTGCCGGCCTGGAGGACAAGCCGGTCACCTCCGTCTCCGTGGGCTACACCCTGGCCCCCCGCATCAACGCCTCCGGCCGGATGGGAAAGGCGGAGGTGGCCATGGAGCTCCTTCTCACCCGGGACCCCGCCCGGGCGGAGGAGCTGGCCCTGGCCCTGTGCGAGCTCAACCGGGAGCGGCAGGGCATCGAGGGCGAGATCTTTCAGCAGTGCATCCAGCACCTGGAGCGCGCGCCCCAGACGGGGGCCATCGTGCTGGCGGGGGACCACTGGCACCAGGGGGTGGTGGGCATCGTGGCCTCCCGGCTGGCCGAGCGCTTCGCCTGTCCCTGCTTCATGATCTGTCTGGACCAGGGGATGGGCAAGGGCTCCTGCCGCTCCTGGGGCGGGATCAACCTGTTCGACCTGCTGTCCTCCTGCGCCCCCCTGCTGGAAAATTTCGGCGGCCACGCCCTGGCCGCCGGCTTCACGGTCCGGGAGGAGAACATCCCCGCCCTGGCCATGGCCCTGCGCCAGGCGGTGGCCCAGACCTGCCGGGGGGAGGAGCTCCCCTCGGTCCTGGAGATCGACCTGGCCGTCGACCCCCAGCTTCTCAATGTGGGCGCCATCCAGTCCCTGGACCTGCTGGAGCCCTGCGGCACGGGCAATCCCCGGCCGGTCCTGCTTCTCCAGGGGGCCCAGATCTGTAGCCTGTCCCAGGTGGGCCGGGGGCGGCACCTGAAGTTGCGGCTGGAGGCCCGGGGGATCCCTCTGGACGCCATCTACTTCTCCGCCGACGGAGGGGAGCTGGGCCTGACCCCCGGTTGCCGGGTGGACGTGGCCTTCTCCCCCCAGATCAACGAGTTCCGGGGGAACCGCTCGGTCCAGCTCCAGGTGCTGGACCTGCGCCTGGCCCCCTCCCGGGCCCAGCTGGAGCGGAGCCTCTACGAAAAATTCCGCCGGGGGGAGGCACTCACCGCCCCGGAGGCCCAGTCCCTTCTCCCCAGCCGGGGGGACTTTGTGGACCTGTGGCGCTGGCTGGAGCGGCAGTCCATCTCGGGCACCGTGGTGGAGGACACCCCCCTCCGGATCGCCCGGGCCGTCTCCCGGTCCAGCCACCAGCGGGAGGCCCCCGCCCGCACCATGCTCTGTCTGGAGGTGATGGAGGAGCGGGGTCTGATCGATCTGAACCGCCGCACCGACCGGATCCAGATCACCCTGCGCCGGGTGGAGCATAAAGTGGACCTGGAGGCCTCGTCGATCCTGAAAAAACTGCGAGACGCCATACGGGAGAATTAGGAATTAGGAGTTAGGAATGAGGAATTTGCCGTCTAGAGCGGCAGTGCGTGCCTGACTCGAAAAAATAAAACTCCTAATTCCTCATTCCTAATTTGTCAGAAGGTGATCCTATGGACCCAATCTTAGAACGCTATCACGCCCTGGAAAAAAAGGTGGCCGCCTACACGCCCAATCTGGACCCTAAGCTCTTGTATGAGGCGTTCACCTACGCGGATACCGAGCACCACGGGCAACTGCGCAAGAGCGGCGAGCCCTATATCATCCATCCCCTGGCGGTGGCGGACATCGTGGCCGACCTGGGGCTGGACGTGGACTCGGTGATCGCCGCCCTTCTCCACGACTGCATCGAGGACACCGACGCCACCCACGAGGAGATCGCCAAAAAATTCGGCCCCGCCGTGGCCGAGCTGGTGGAGGGGGTCACCAAGCTGACCCGGGTGCAGTATGTCTCCAAGGAAGAGGAGCAGATGGAGAACCTGCGCAAGATGCTCATGGCCATGGCCCATGACATCCGGGTCATCCTCATCAAGATCTGCGACCGCCTTCACAATATGCGCACCATGGAGTACCAGTCCCCCCGGAAGCAACGTGAGAAGAGCCTGGAGACCATGGAGATCTACGCCCCCATCGCCCACCGCTTAGGTATGCAGAAGCTGAAGTGGGAGCTGGAGGACCTGTCCCTGCGCTATCTGGACCCTGTGGGCTACAAGGAGATCGAGGAGGCGCTGGCCGAGCGCTCCTCCGCCCACGAGGAGTTCCTGGCCAGCATCCAGCACCGCATCCAACAGCGGATGGACCAGGAGGGCATCCGCTGTACCATCTACGGCCGGGTGAAGCACATCTACTCCATCTACCGGAAGATGTTCACCCAGAACAAGACCCTGGACGAGATCTTTGACCTGTACGCCTTCCGGGTCATCGTGGACGACATCCCCGAGTGCTACAACGTGCTGGGTTGCATCCACGACATGTTCAAGCCGGTGCTGGGCCGGTTCAAGGACTATATCGGCACCCCCAAGCCCAATATGTACCAGTCCCTCCACACCACCGTCATCGGCCGGGAGGGCATCCCCTTCGAGGTGCAGATCCGCACCTGGGAGATGCACCACACGGCGGAGTACGGCGTGGCCGCCCACTGGAAGTACAAGCAGGGGATGGCCAACCAGCACCTGGGCACCGAGCAGGAGTTCGAGTGGATCCGCAAGCTGTTGGAGAGCCAGCAGGACACCGACGCGGAGGAGTTTGTCCGCACTCTGAAGGTGGACATGTTCGCCGACGAGGTGTTCGTCTTCACCCCCAACGGGGACGTGGTCAACCTGCCCGCCGGGGCCACCCCCATCGACTTCGCCTACTCCATCCACTCCGCCGTGGGCAACAGCATGGTGGGCGCCCGGGTGAACGGGCGGATGGTGCCCTATGACTACCAGCTCCAGAACGGCGAGATCGTGGAGGTCCTCACCTCCAAGTCCGCCAAGGGCCCCAGCCGAGACTGGCTGAAGATCTGCAAGTCCAACGAGGCCCGGAACAAGATCCGCCAATGGTTCAAAAAGGAGCGGCGGGAGGAGAACATCGCCACCGGCCGGGCCGCCTTCGAGTCGGAGCTGAAGCACTCCAAGCTGACCCTGGCCTCCATCACCTCGGAGGAGGTCCTGCCCCACATCCTGCGCAAGGTCCGTTGCAGTACCCTGGACGAGCTGTACGCCTCCATCGGCTACGGCGGCACCACCGCCGCCAAGGCGGTGGCCCGGATCCGGGACGAGATGCTCCGGCTGGGCCGCCTCCAGGCGGAGAAGGCGGCGGCCGCCGCCCGGAGCCTGGAGGACAGCGTCATCGTCCCCGGCATCAGCACCACCGCCGTGGACCCAAGCCAGCTCAAGGGGTCCAACAAGCACACCGACTCGGGCATCATCGTGGAGGGCCTGGGCAACTGCCTGGTCAAATTCGCCAAGTGCTGTACCCCGGTCCCCGGCGACCCGGTCATCGGCTTCATCACCCGGGGCTACGGGGTGTCCGTCCACCGGGCCGACTGCCCCAACGCCGCCCCGGACAAGCGCAAGCCCGAGGAGGCCGACCGCTGGGTCAAGGTGTCCTGGGTGGACAGCAAGCTCCCCAACTACAAGACCGCCCTGGAGCTGTCCTCCAAGGACCGGGACGGCCTGACCCTGGACGTGGCCATGGCCCTCTCCTCCGCCAAGGTGAAGGTATCCGCCCTGTCCGCCCGCTCCCAGCCCGACGGGTACGCCACCGTCAACATTGTCCTGGAGGTCCGGGACAAGGCGGAGCTGGAGTCGGTCATCAACAAGCTCCACAACATCCAGGGGGTCTATCAGGTGAGCCGGGCGTCGGGCAAGTAAGGTCCGAAAGGAGGGAACGATATGCTACTGAAACCCTTGGGCCTTTTTCTGGCCTGGACCTGGCCGCTCTGGGCGTTCCTTTTCGTCTACTGCCTCGTCGGCGCGATCATCAGGGGGATCCAGGAGGCGGGCGACGGCCAGGACCGGAGGTCCGGGGAGTACACCTTCTGGGCCGCCCTCTCCTTTGCCATCATACTGAGCGGTACCCTCTCCCTGTTGGTGATATAAATCCGGCCCGGCGTGCCCCGCGGGGGGATGCGAACGTTACAGGGTGTCAAGACCCACGGCGCTTCCCCTTTGGGGAAGCGCCGGGAGTAGCAAAAAAGAAAGGGTCATGAATCTATGCGTGCAGTTGTCACACGAGTTTCCTCCGCCTCCGTCTCCATCGGTGGACAGACGGTGGGGGCCATTGAGCGGGGCTATCTGGTCCTGCTGGGGGTGGGCCCCGACGACACCGAGGCGGTGGCCGACAAGCTGGCCGAGAAGATCTGCAACCTGCGGGTGTTCGAGGACGAGAACGGCAAGATGAATCTCAATCTGGAGCAGGTGGGGGGCACCCTTCTGGTGGTCTCCCAGTTCACCCTGTATGCCGACACCTCCTCCCGCCGTCCCGGCTTTACGGGGGCGGCCAAGCCCGACGTGGCCATCCCCCTCTACGAGCGGTTCATGGAGGCCTGCCGCGCCCGGGGCTTCCGGGTGGAGCACGGCCAGTTCGGCGCGGATATGCAGGTGGCCTCGGTCAACGACGGGCCGGTGACCATTTTATTTGAATTATAAATCAGGAATGAGGAATCAGGAATTGTATCCGTTTCCTGGTCCGTCAAGTCCTGATTCCTCATTCCTAATTCCTAATTGACACAAAGGGGATGGAACAATGAAAGTAAACGTCATGCAGGTGGGCACCATTCGCACCAACTGCTATATCCTGGAGGACGAGGGGACCAAGCTGGCCGCCATCATCGATCCCGGCGACAACGCGGACCGCATTCTGGCCGCCGTCCGGGAGGAGGGGGTGACGGTGCAGTACATCCTGCTCACCCACGGCCACTATGACCACACCACCGCCGTGCCCGAGCTCCACCGGGCCCTGCCCGACGC
This sequence comes from uncultured Oscillospiraceae bacterium, assembly GCA_944385075.1. Taxonomy (GTDB): domain Bacteria; phylum Bacillota; class Clostridia; order Oscillospirales; family Oscillospiraceae; genus Lawsonibacter. The sequence goes on from CALWVW010000034.1 coordinate 8,544, forward strand.
CAAGATCTATATCCACCAGGCGGACGCCAACGGGGCGGGGAGCAAGCTGTTCCCCCTGGCGGGGCAGGTGGACGGCCTGCTTTTCTACGACGAGGGGGACACCCTCACCCTGGGCTCCCTGACCATCCAGGTGCTCCACACCCCCGGCCACTCCCCCGGCTCCGTCTCCCTGCTGGTGGGGGACACCCTGTTCTCCGGGGACACCCTGTTCTGTAGCTCCATGGGCCGCACCGACCTGCCCGGCGGGAGCTATGAGCAGATCATGGCCTCTCTGAAAAAGCTGGGCCAGCTGAAGGGCAATCTGAAGGTCCTCCCCGGCCACGAGTGGGCCTCCACCCTGGACCGGGAGCGGGAGTACAACTATTTCCTGAAGGAGGCCATGGCCTCCGGCGGGGCGGCCAAGTAGGGGCCATGAAGCTCTATTTTCAACAACCAAACCGCCCCTGGCAACCGGAGCGCTACCGCTACGCCGCCGAGCAGATGATGCTCACCCTGTTCCCCGGAGAGCGGCCGGAATATCCTGAGGGGGAACCCCGTACCATGGAGGAGGGGCCCCGGGCCGTCTTCTCCCTGTCCCTCTCGGGGGAGGAGGGGGACCTGTCCGCCCGGGTCCTGTGGCAGGGCCGGGAGGAGACGGGGCATATGCCGGTCTCCGCTTCCCAGCTGGACGCCGCCCCGGAGGCGGTCTACCACGTCCTGCAACACGCCCTGAAGCTGGCCTTCTATCAGGCGGGCGTCCGCCTGCTGGGCCACGAGCCCCCCTGGGGCGCCCTCACCGGCGTGCGGCCGGTCAAGCTCCCCACCCGGGCCATGCTCCGGGGCGACACCCCCGCCCAGGCCCGGGAGGAGCTGGAGCGGGAGTACCGGGTGTCCCCCGCCCGGGCCGAGCTGGCAGTGGACTGCGCCCGGGCCAGCCTCACGGTCCGGCGCGCCCTGCGCCCCCGGGAGGTCTCCCTCTACATCGGCATCCCCTTCTGTCCCTCCCGGTGCGCCTACTGCTCCTTTGTCTCCGCCGACGTGGGGCGGACCCTGAAGCTGGTGGACCCCTATGTGGAGACCCTCCTCCGGGAGATCGACGCCCTGGCCCCGGTGCTGGAGGAGCTGGGGCTGACCATCCGCTCCCTCTATATGGGGGGCGGCACCCCCACCACCCTCAGCGCCCGCCAGCTGGAGCAGGTGCTGGCCCGGTGCCGGCAGGTCCTGCCCCTGGAGGGCTGTAGCGAGTACACCGTGGAGGCGGGCCGCCCGGACACCATCACCCGGGAAAAGCTGGAGGTCCTGCAGGACCAGGGGATCGGCCGCATCTCCATCAACCCCCAGACCCTCCAGGACCACGTGCTGGAGGCCATCGGCCGCCGGCACACCGCCCGGGACATCCTGGACGCCTACTCCCTGGCCCGGCAGGTGGGCTTTTCCTCCATCAACATGGACCTGATCGCCGGCCTGCCCCGGGACGATTTTTCGGGCTTCCGCCGCTCCCTGGAGGGGGTGCTGGCCCTGGCCCCGGAGAATGTCACGGTCCACACCCTGGCCCTGAAAAAGGGCTCCCGGCTGATGGAGGCCCTGGGGGGCGCGGGGGGACAGCGGGAGGAGGACCAGGTCCCCCGGATGCTGGACCTGTCCCGGGACACCCTGCGCACCCGGGGTTATCTGCCCTATTACCTGTACCGGCAGAAGTACATGTCGGGCGGTCTGGAGAATGTGGGCTGGTCCCTTCCGGGGACGGAGAGCCTGTACAATATCGTCATGATGGAGGAGCTCCAGACCGTCCTCGCCCTGGGGGCGGGCGGGGTCACCAAGCTCATCGACCCGGACACCGGCGCCATCCTCCGTCTGGCCAACCCCAAGTACCCCCAGGACTACCTGTCCGCCGGAGCGGGTCGGGCCGAGCGCCTGGAGCGCATCCGCGCCTTCTACCGCCCCTGAGCTGCCCGTCCGGCGTCCCCGCCACCAAAGGAGTGTCGTTATGGCTTATCAACTGCAAGAGATCAACAAGCGGATCCAGACCGATGTGGCCGAATTTCTGGCCGAGTGCGACGAGAACTACGCCCAGCGGGTCTCTCTGGCCGCGGACAAGATCCTGACCAACCTGGAGCGCAGTCCCATCGTCCTGCTGTCCGGCCCCTCCGGCTCCGGCAAGACCACCACCGCCCTGAAGATCGCCGAGGAGCTCCAGCGGCGGGGAGTCCGCTCCCACGCGGTGGCCCTGGACAACTACTTCAAGACCCTGAACCGGAGGACCGCCCCCCGGACCCCGGAGGGGGACATCGACTACGAGTCCCCCCTGTGTCTGGACATGGAGCTGTTGAACGAGCACTTCACCGCTCTGGCCCGGGGGGAGGAGATCGTCATCCCCAAGTTCGAGTTCGCCCGGCAGATGCGCAACGACTCCTTCGGCACCCCCCTCAAGCTGGACAAGAACGAGATCGCCATTTTCGAGGGGATCCACGCCCTCAACGACGACATCGCCGGCCGGCACCCAGAGGCCACCAAGCTCTATATCTCCGCCCGCTCCAACGTGAACGAGGGGGCCACCCTGCGCTTTAAGGGCACCTGGATGCGGCTGACCCGCCGGGCGGTCCGGGACTACAACTTCCGGGGCACCGAGGTGGCCGAGACCCTGGATATGTGGGCCAATGTCCGCCGGGGGGAGAAGCTCTATATCTCCCCCTACAAAAACCGGGCGGACATCATCTTCGACTCCTCTCTGCCCTATGAGGTGTCCGTCATGCGCAACTACGCCATCCCCATCCTCCAGAGCGTCCCCGAGGACAACGAGCGCCACGACGAGATGCTCCAGCTGGTGGACGCCTTCCGCTATTTCGAGCCCATCGACCCGGCGCTGGTGTCCCGGGACTCCCTGCTCCGGGAGTTCATCGGCGGCGGGAGCTACCACTACTGATTCCCGCGCCCCAAGGGGGACGGATTCCCACGGCCCCTCCGGGGCGTCGGAATGACGGGCGGCCATACAGGGCCGCCCCGCAAAATCTCTGTGTCCCCAAAAATTCTTAATTTCTCATTCCTAATTCCGAATCCTGTCTCCGCTCCCCACTCTTTTCCAACAAGGTGATTCCATGACCTATCAACCGACCTACAACTCCCGGGATCCGCGCTACAAGGACCCCTATGGCGCGGTGCCCGCGGGGACTGTGGTGCGCCTCACCCTCCGCCCGCCCCGGGCAGAGGGCTTTTCCCACGCCCACCTCACCGCCCGCTTTGAGAGCCGCGACAACGAGGTCCGCACCTTCCCCATGTGCTGGGAGGGGTTCGAGCTGAACCAGGATATCTTCACCGCCCGGCTGGACACCGCCGGCTATGTGGGGCTGGTGTGGTACTCCTTCCGGCTGGAGCGGCTGGACGGCCGCAAGCAGGACCTGGGCCCCTATCAGCTCACCGTCTATGACGGCGCCGGGTCCGTCCCCGCCTGGTTTGGGGAGGGGGTCACCTATCAGATCTTCCCCGACCGGTTCTGCCGGAGCCGCATCCCCGATCCCGCCGGCATGGTGGGGGGGCGCACCGTCCACCAGAGCTGGGAGGAGTCCCCCGAGTGGCGGCCCGACCAGCGGGGAGAGGTGCGCAACCGGGACTTTTTCGGGGGGGACCTGCGGGGCATCCTGGAGAAGCTGGACTACCTGAGGGAGCTGGGGGTGGACACCCTCTATCTCAACCCCATCTTCGAGGCGGCGGAGAACCACCGGTACGGCACCGCCGACTACCACCGGGTGGACCCCATGCTGGGCACCAACGAGGACTTCACCCACCTGTGCGACGAGGCCCACCGGCGGGGGATGCGGGTGGTGCTGGACGGGGTGTTCAACCACACCGGCTATGTGAGCCGCTATTTCAACGGGGACGGCTTCTACCCCGACGTGGGGGCCAGCCAGAGCTGGGACTCCCCCTACCGCCCCTGGTTCAACTTCATCCAGTGGCCCAAGAAGTACGAGAGCTGGTGGGGCATCTACTCCCTGCCCGCCGTCAATGAGAGCAACCCCGACTACCGCGACTTCATCTTCGGCGGGGCGGACAGCGTGGTGCGCCGGTGGCTACGGGCCGGGGCGGACGGCTGGCGGCTGGACGTGGCCGACGAGTTGCCCGACGACTTTGTCCACGGCATCCACCAGGCCGCCCGGGAGACCAAGCCCGACGCGGTGGTCATCGGCGAGGTGTGGGAGGACGGCTCCACCAAGATCGCCTACGGGGTGCGGCGCAAGCACATCCTGGGCGGCCACTGCGACGGGCTGATGAACTACCCCCTGCGCAACGCCATTCTGGCCTTCTTCACCGGCGGGGGGGCGGAGCACTTTGTGGACACCATGGAGACCATCCGGGAAAATTACCCCGCCTTCGCCTTCTACGGGGCCATGAACTCCCTGGGCACCCACGACACCCCCCGTATCCTCACCCTCCTGGGGGCGGGCGGGGAGTACCGGGACCAGTCCAAGGAGTGGCGGTCCACCTTCCGCCTCTCCCCCAGACAGCGCCGCCGGGGCAAGGACCTGCTCCGGGCCGCCAGTCTGTTGCTGTTCTGCTTCCCCGGCTCCCCCACCATCTACTATGGGGACGAGGCGGGAATGGAGGGCTTCGAGGACCCCTTCAACCGGCAGACCTACCCCTGGGGCCACGAGGACCGGGAGCTGATGGACTGGTACCGGGCCCTGGGCGCCGCCCGAAAGCGGTACGTGGCTCTGCGCCGGGGCTCCATCCGCTACCTCTGCGGCAGGGGGCCCCTGCTGGCCTTTGTTCGCCAGGAGGGGGAGGAGCAGTTGCTGTGCATCTTCAACGCCAGCGAGAACCCCCAGGCCATGTTTCTGGAGGGGGAGCGGCAACCCCGGCCCGTTCTGGGCCGGGCCGGCGTGGAGGGGGCGGAGAACGGCTTCTCCGTCACGGTCCCGCCCCAGTCCGGCGTGCTGATGGAACTGAAATAGGCCCCCGATCCCTTGCGGCACAGGGGCCGCAACCACAGATTGACACACTGTAAGGGACGGATGGTAGCCACTCTCCGTCCCTTTCCCTTATACTGGAAGCACCAAACCGAAGGAGGTGACCGCCATGACCCTGGGCCAGCGGATTCAAGAATTACGAAAGCAGAATAACCTCTCTCAGGAGGCTCTGGGGGAAAAGCTGGGGGTCTCCCGCCAGGCCATTTCCCGCTGGGAGATGGACGGGGCCGTCCCCGAGGTAGACAAGCTCATTGCCATGAGCAAGCTCTTTGGGGTGTCCCTCAACGAGCTGCTCCAGGTAGAGACCGGCGACGCCGGACCGGAGCCCAAAATCGTTCTGGCCCTGCCCCGCCTGTGGCGGATGGGAGTGGTGGTGCTGGCCCTGTTGACTCTCCTGTCCCTGGGTGGGACGGCCTATCTGGGCTGGCGACTCATTGGGGTGGAGCGGCAGCTGGCGGCGGAGCAGAACACCCTGGACCCAGAGCTGCCCCTGGTGGCCGACTTTGATGTGGATGCTCAGGTATGGGGGGATCAAACCCACATCGACTACACCTTCTACCTCACCGTGGCCCGGCAGGTGGAGGGAATGGAGGTCACCCTTCAGATGCTGGATGGGGACGGAACCGTCCACACCCTCCCTCTGGAGGTGTCGGAGGGTACGATTTATACCGGAAAAACTTATCTGGAATTTACCACCGGACGGTTTCTGACCATCAGCGCGGTGTTTCGGGACTCCCTGGGCACCGCCTATACCCAGCCCCTGCAGGAAATCACTGTCAGTTCCTCATCCACCATTCGGGGCACTGTCCTGTGGGATAGCCTGACGCCCTCCTGATCCCGGCCAAAACGGCAGACCACTTATATTTTTTACACACCAAATACAGGAGGTGTCCCAGATGACCCTGGGCCAGCGCATTCAAGAATTACGAAAGCAGAATAACCTCTCTCAGGAGGCCCTGGGAGAAAAACTGGGGGTCTCCCGCCAGGCCATTTCCCGCTGGGAGATGGACGGAGCCGTCCCGGAGATTGACAAGCTCATTGCCATGGGCAAGCTCTTTGGGGTGTCCCTCAACGACCTGCTCCAGGTAGAGACCGGCGACGCCGGACCGGAGCCCAAAATCGTTCTGGCCCTGCCCCGCCTGTGGCGGATGGGAGTGGTTGTGCTGGCCTTGTTAACCCTCCTGTCCCTGGGTGGGACGGCCTATCTGAGCTGGCGGCTCATTGGGTCGGAACAGTAGCTGACCGGGATGGAGCAGCGGCTTGCTGAACTGGAGGCACAGCCGGCCGGGCTGGACCCCAGTGTCCGTATGGTAGAAGATTTTGGTTGGAATTCCCAGTCTTACCAGCTGCACGTCTATCTCGCCCCATATCAGCTGGTGGACAACCTGGAGGTCACCTTCTACTGCACCCGCGCCTATGACAACTTTACCAAGGCCTTTTCCGCCGAAAGGACGGAAGCCGGGCTCTTCACCGCGACCCTCTATGTCCAGGATATGACCCCTAACTATACCATCTCCGCCGTGATCTCGGACGGGACCCAGGAATTTACCCAAAGCCTGGTGCGTATTACAGATGCCTCCCGCAACCAATATTCCTTTGAGCTTCTCTGGAACAAAGAGACTCTCTAACCCTTACAAAAACAAGGGCCGCGGCGCTTTCGTGCGCCGCGGCTCTTGTTGTTTTTGTTTTTACACCTCAATGACCTGCCCGGAGGCCAGGTATTGCAGGGCGTCCCCCATCCTCTCTTTCAGGTAGTCGAAGGGCGCCTGCCCGGTACAGTGGCAGGTGTAGTACCGGGCCCCGTGCTCCAGAAGGGCCCGGGCCGCCGTGTCCAGCACCGAATTGCCGCCGGGGCCCACCTCCTGCTTCATAAAGTGGAAGCCGCCCACCAGCACGTCCGGCTCCAGCCAGTGCATGA